>NZ_JBHYQH010000073.1:0-17522 GCF_042746715.1 Streptomyces sp. NPDC058741
TTGCTTTAAACCCCACCGTCGCCCCCCCCCCCCCCCCCCCCAGGTCCGGGGGGCGGGCGCCGTGGGGTCGTAAACCGGTCACGCGGGGGAAGCGACGGGTTCACGAACCGTTGAGGGGGTGCGGGGGACCGGCATCCGGCCCCTTTCGGGTGCGTGGGTGGTCACAAGGGTCGTGGCGGAGCCGGTCAGTGGATGATTCCGGTGCGCAGGGCCACCGCCACCATCCCGGCGCGGTCGCCCGTGCCGAGCTTGCGGGCGATGCGGGCGAGGTGGCTCTTGACGGTCAGGGCGGACAGGCCCATCGAGACGCCGATCGCCTTGTTCGACTGGCCCTCCGCGACCAGCCGCAGCACCTCCACCTCGCGGCCGGACAGCTCGCGGTAGCCGCCCGGGTGGCTCGGGGCACCCGGGGGGCGGCGGTGCAGACGCGCGGCGGCGGCGCCGATGGGGGCGGCGCCCGGCCGGGTGGGGAGCCCGACGTTGGTGCGCGTGCCGGTGACGACGTAGCCCTTCACACCGCCGGCGAGGGCGTTGCGCACGGCGCCGATGTCGTCGGCGGCCGAGAGGGCGAGCCCGTTGGGCCAGCCGGCGGCGCGGGTCTCGGACAGCAGGGTGAGGCCGGAGCCGTCGGGCAGGTGGACGTCGGCGACGCAGATGTCGCGGGGGTTGCCGATGCGGGGACGAGCCTCCGCGATGGACGAGGCCTCGATGACATCGCGCACACCGAGCGCCCACAGGTGGCGGGTGACGGTGGAGCGGACGCGCGGGTCGGCCACGACCACCATGGCGGTGGGCTTGTTCGGGCGGTAGGCGACCAGGCTTGCGGGCTGCTCGAGGAGAACGGACACCAGGCCTCCTGGGGTGCGGGACGGGGCCGGCTCGTGGGGGTGAAGCCGGGACGAACCGTGCTTTCAAGGTCACAGTCGTCTTCGGCAGCAGGTCGCTCCGCCTTTAGAGAATGATCACGAATCGGTGATAACAATCCGTGCAATTCGGACGGGCGATCGATCATTCGAAGGCCGAACGGTTTCGGTATGGGTCGGTACCTCTTCGAAAGTGGCCGTATCGACAAAGTGATTCGGCCAAGAGAGGGACCGGGGTGTGATCGTCGGCAGGAAAGCGCTGACCGCCCCGCGCAGGGTCGGTCAGCGCGGGGCGGTCGGGGGTCGGTCAGGGTGGGTCAGCGGGACTGCGGCCCTCGCCGCTGGGGCAGCGTCACGACCGACGCGTCGCCCGGCCCGGCCGGCGGCAGCCCCGCGACCTGGGCCAGCAGGTCGCACCAGGACGCCAGGTGCGCGGCCGCGTCCGGCACCCCGCCCGGCCCTTCACGCGGGGTCCACGAGGCCCGGATCTCGATCTGCGAGGCCGCCGGGCGCGCGGCCAGGCCGCCGAAGTAGTGGGAGCTCGCCCGCGTGACCGTGCCGCTCGGCTCGCCGTACGTCAGTCCGCGCGCCTGCAGCGCGCCGGTCAGCCAGGACCAGCACACCTCCGGCAGCAGCGGGTCCGCCGCCATCTCCGGCTCCAGCTCCGCGCGCACCAGCGTCACCAGCCGGAAGGTGCCCCGCCAGGCGTCGTGCCCGGCCGGGTCGTGCAGCAGCACCAGGCGGCCGTCCGCCAGGTCCTGGTCGCCGTCCACGACCGCCGCCTCCAGCGCGTGGCTGTAGGGGGCGAGCCGCTTCGGCGGGGGTGTCGGCTCGATCTCGATCTGGGGCCGCAGCCGCGCCGTCCTCAGCGCGTCGACGGCGGCCCGGAAGGGTGGCGGAGCCGCGTCCTGCCCCCGCCCGTTGTGCCCGGTGTCCTTCGCTTCGTCCATTCCGCCAGCGCCGTCCGACCTTCGTCCCTGAGCCGCAGCCATGCGGGAAGATTACGGGGACCGGGGGCCGGCTGCCGGGCTAGACACCCCGCGCCCGTCCAGGGGCTGGATCACGCCGTCGGACGGCGTGCGAAACTTGGCCCGTGAGTGCCAACGACGCCCCCCGGGCCCAGCAGCCGTCCGCCCCGTACGACTCCGCCTTCCTCAAGGCGTGCCGGCGCGAGCCCGTCCCGCACACTCCGGTGTGGTACATGCGGCAGGCCGGGCGCTCGCTGCCGGAGTACCGCAAGGTGCGCGAGGGCGTCGGCATGCTCGAGTCCTGCATGCGGCCCGAACTGGTCACCGAGATCACCCTGCAGCCGGTGCGCCGGCACGGCGTGGACGCGGCGATCTACTTCAGCGACATCGTCGTCCCGCTGAAGGCCATCGGCATCGACCTCGACATCAAGCCCGGCGTCGGCCCGGTCGTCGAGCGCCCGATCCGCACCCGCGCCGACCTCGCCCAGCTGCGCGACCTCACACCCGAGGACGTCTCCTACGTCACCGAGGCCATCGGCCTGCTGACCCGCGAGCTCGGCGCCACCCCGCTGATCGGCTTCGCCGGCGCCCCGTTCACCCTCGCCAGCTACCTCGTCGAGGGCGGCCCCTCGCGCACCTACGAGAACGCCAAGGCGATGATGTACGGCGACCCCGCGCTGTGGGCCGACCTCCTCGACCGCCTCGCGGACATCACCGCCGCCTTCCTGAAGGTGCAGATCGAGGCCGGTGCCTCGGCGGTGCAGCTGTTCGACTCCTGGGCCGGTGCGCTGGCCCCGGTCGACTACCGGCGCTCGGTGCTCCCGGCGTCGGCGAAGGTCTTCGAGGCCGTGGCCGGCTACGGCGTCCCGCGCATCCACTTCGGCGTCGGCACCGGCGAACTGCTGGGCCTCATGGGCGAGGCCGGTGCGGACGTCGTCGGCGTCGACTGGCGCGTCCCGCTGGACGAGGCCGCCCGCCGCGTCGGCCCCGGCAAGGCGCTGCAGGGCAACCTCGACCCCACCGTGCTGTTCGCCACGACCGAGGCCGTCGAGGCCAAGACCCGTGAGGTGCTGGAGTCCGCGAAGGACCTGGAGGGCCACGTCTTCAACCTCGGCCACGGCGTCATGCCGTCCACGGACCCCGACGCGCTGACGCGGCTGGTGGAGTACGTCCACACCCACACGGCCCGCTGACCTGGGCTCCGGCCCCCAAGACCACCCCGCCCGGCGCCGTCATCAGGCCGGCGGCCGGGCCCGCCTGCCGAACAGGATGCCGGGCGGTTCCGGAGGGGGCGGTGTGCCCCGCCGCAGCGGCCACGCGATGAGCATGCCGACGAGGAACCCCGCGACGTGCGCCGCGTACGCCACCGTGCCCGCGTCGGCGACGCCCTGGCCGGAGGAGTACACCGCCTGCAGCACGAACCACAGGCACAGCACGATCCAGGCCGGCAGCCGCAGCGGCAGGAAGACCAGGAACGGCACCAGCACCCAGACCCGGGCCCTCGGATACAGCACGAGATAGGCGCCCAGCACTCCGGCGATCGCCCCCGACGCGCCGATCAGCGGGGTGGCCGAGTCGGCGTCGAGCAGCGCGAAACCGTAGGACGCCGCGTAGCCGCACACCAGGTAGAAGAACAGGAACCGCACGTGCCCCATGCGGTCCTCGACGTTGTTGCCGAAGATCCACAGGAAGAGCATGTTGCCCAGCAGGTGCAGCCAGCCCCCGTGCAGGAACATCGCCGTCAGGACGCTCAGTTCGGGCGACTTGTCGTAGGGCGGCGGACCCGCCACGCAGCCCGCTCCCTGCGGGCCGACCCCGACGTCGCCCGTGGGCACCAGCCGCGGCACCTGATGGTGGATCAGCTCCCGCGGCACCGCCGCGTACTGGTCCAGGAACGCCTGGAGATGGCACAGCTGCGCCAGGCCGGCCTCGCCCGTGAGGGAGCCGGCCATGCCGGGTGTGAGCAGGAAGACGACCACGTTGGCGGCGAGCAGGGCGTACGTGACCCAGGCCGTGCGCCGTGCCGGGTTCACGTCATGAACGGGGATGACCACATCACACAGGTGCCCGGGGTGCCGCGGGCGAATCGGTGAGGCCGGTGAACGCGGCCGTCCGGGCGTGCGTATGTGTGGGCAACCGCTCGCGGCGCGGGGAAGGCGGGTCGCGAGGCCGACGTGAGGAACAGGCGATGAACGACCGAGTTACTCCTCCGCTGCACGCGCTGCCCGACGGTGAGGCGGAGCTGACGCTGGTGGTGCGGCTGCCCTGGGAGGACGTGGCCCGTCTCGGCCAGGAGGCGGGGCGGCTGGCGTCCCAGATGCGGCGGCCCGTGACCCTGGACGAGGCGGCGAGTCACCGGCTGCGGTCGTCGCGGGCCGCCGCGCACGCGAAGCCGGCCGGGGAGCAGCCGCCCGCGGTGACGGCCGCGCCGGCGTCGGTGTCCTCCCTGCCGTCCCGGCCGGCCGAGCAGGCGCGGCAGGCGATCGACCGGATCAACGGTTCGGCGGGGACGGCGTAGCGCGTGGCGCCCCGGGTGTGAGCGCCGTGGAGGCGCGGGGTTCGGCGGGAGCGGGTCCCTGGTGGCTCGTCGCGAGGTCCCCGCGTCTGCGGGGTGTGACGCGGGGGCTCGTCACGAGGCGCCGCGGACCTTGGCCGTCGCCTTGCGGGCCGCCACCAGGACCGGGTCCCAGACCGGGGAGAAGGGCGGGGCGTAACCGAGGTCCAGCGCGGTCATCTGCTCCACCGTCATGCCCGCGGTGAGGGCGACGGCCGCGACGTCGACGCGCTTGCCCGCACCCTCCCGGCCGACGATCTGGACGCCGAGGAGGCGGCCCGTGCGCAGTTCGGCGAGCATCTTGACCGTCATGGGGGAGGCGTTCGGGTAGTAGCCCGCGCGGCTGGTCGACTCGATGGTGACCGCCTCGAAGCGCAGGCCCACCCGGTGGGCGTCCTTCTCGCGCAGGCCCGTGCGCGCGATCTCCAGGTCGCACACCTTGCTGACCGCCGTGCCGACCACGCCGGGGAACGTGGCGTAGCCGCCGCCGGCGTTGGTGCCGATGACCTGGCCGTGCTTGTTGGCGTGGGTGCCGAGCGGGATGTGCCGCTCCTGGCCGGAGACGAGGTCCAGGACCTCGACGCAGTCGCCGCCGGCCCAGACGTTCCCGTGGCCGCGCACCCGCATCGAACGGTCCGTGAGCAGCCCGCCGTGCGCGCCGAGCGGGAGACCGGCCGCCCGCGCGAGCGTCGTCTCGGGGCGTACGCCGATGCCGAGCACGACGACGTCCGCCGGGAACTCGCGGTCCCCGGCGGCCACCGCCCGGACCCGGCCCCCCTCGCCCGTGAGGATCCCGGTGACCTCGGCGTCGTTCACCATCGTGATGCCCAGGCCCTCCATGGCCTCGTGCACCAGGCGCCCCATGTCGGGGTCGAGGGTGGACATGGGCTCGCTGCCGCGGTTGACGACCGTCACCTCGTAGCCGCGGTTGATCAGCGCCTCGGCCATCTCCACGCCGATGTACCCGGCCCCCACCACCACCGCGCGCCGCCCGCGCGTGCTCCCCAGCGTGTCGAGCAGCGCCTGCCCGTCGTCCAGCGTCTGCACGCCGTGCACCCCGGCGGCGCCGGCGCCGGGCAGGTCCGGCCGGATCGGCCGCGCGCCGGTCGCGATCACCAGCTTGTCGTACGGCGTCCAGGACTCCTCACCGGAGTCGACGTCCCGCGCGCGGACCCGCTGCCCGTCCAGGTCGAGCTCGGTGACCTCGGTGCGCAGCCGCAGGCCGATGTCCCGCGCGCGGTGCTCCTCGGGCGTCCGGGCGATCAGCCGGTCCCGGTCGGTGACGTCGCCGCCCACCCAGTACGGGATGCCGCACGCCGAGTACGACGTGAAGTGCCCCCGTTCGAACGCCACGATCTCCAGTTCGCCGGGCCCCTTCAGCCGACGGGCCTGCGACGCCGCGGACATGCCCGCGGCGTCACCGCCGATCACGACCAGTCGCTCCCCGCGCGTACGGCTCATGCTCATGCGCACACGCTACGGGAGCCCGGCATCTCAGTCCTGCGCGCCGCCCGGTTCCCGGGAGTGCGCCTCGGTCACCGGACGGGCCCTCGGCAGCGAGCCGGTCGTGACCGGCGCGGGTGCGGGGCGCGGGCGGCGCGGGAGGCGGGGGCGTACGACGCGCAGCCACAGCAGCGCGAGCAGGGCCGCCACCGCCGCGAACGGCAGGACCGCGCCGAGGGCCACGGCGAGCCAGCGCAGCATCGTCAGGAACGCGTTCCAGCCGCCCGCGAGCGCGTCCAGGAAGCCGGGGTCCTCGTCCTTCCCGGCCCGCTTCACCGGGGTCTCGGACAGCGACAGGGTGATCGTGGCGAGGCTCGTACGGTCCTTCAGGGACTTCTGCCGGGCGAGCAGCGCCTCCAGATCGGCCTGGCGCGTGCTCAACTCGCCCTCCAGGGTCACCACGTCGCTGAGCTCGGTGGCCCGGTCCATCAGCTCACGGACCCGGGCCACGCTGGCCCGCTGCGACGCGATCCGGCTCTCCACGTCGACGACCTGGCCGGTGACGTCCTCGGCCTTCACGCTGCGGTCGAGGAGCTTGCCCGCGCCCTCCAGGCCGGTGAGGACCTCGTCGTACTCGGCCACCGGCACGCGCAGCACGGCCCGGGTGCGCTCGTGGCCCTCGTCGTCGCGGGTGGTGGTCTCGTCGGCGAGGTAGCCGCCCGCGTTCTCGGTGGCGGCGCGGGCCTCGGCCAGGGACTCGGGGACGTCCTTCACCTGCACGGTCAGCGAGGCCGTACGGATGATGTGGTCCGGGGCGAGCCGGGGCGGGGCGGTCGCCCGTGCCCCGCTCGCGGCCCCGGCCCCGGCGCCTTCGGGGGCGGCCTCCTGCGCCCCGGACCTGTCGTCCGCCCGGGGCGCGGCGGCCCCGCGGTCGGAGGCCGCGGTGTCTCCGGAGTCGTCGTCGGCGCCGCATCCGGTGAGGGCGAGAGCCGCGGCCAGCAGGAGGGCGGCCAGGGCCGGGACAGGTCGTCGTGTGTGCATGCGGGCATCCCCCGGGTTCGGTTCGGCTGACGTCTCTTCGACGCCCGGACGGCCCCGCGGCGTTCGGCCCGGGACGGTTCCGATGCGGTCACGGTCGGGACTCGCGCAGGACACCGGGGCGCGGGGCGGCGCGGTCGGGAGGGTCTGAGAGGCTGGGGTCATGCGCGAAGTACAAGCCCGTGCGGGCACGGGGCAGGTCGTCGTCATCGGGGCGGGTGTCGCGGGGCTGGCCGCCGCGCACCGGCTGCTGCGCGGCGGGGCGCGGGTGACCGTGCTGGAGGCCTCGGACCGGGTCGGCGGCAAGCTGCTGCCCGGGCAGATCGCGGGCGCGCGCGTGGACCTCGGTGCCGAGTCGATGCTGGCCCGCCGCCCCGAGGCGGTGGAGCTAGCCCGGGAGGCGGGCCTCGCCGACCGCCTCCAGCCGCCGGCCACCGCCACGGCCTCGATCTGGACCCGCGGCGCCCTGCGCCCCATGCCGAAGGGGCACGTCATGGGGGTGCCCGGCACCTCCGCCGCCCTGTCCGGCGTGCTGTCCGACGAGGGCCTGGCCCGCATCGACCGGGACGCCGAGCTGCCCCGCTCGGAGATCGGCGACGACGTGGCCGTCGGGGCGTACGTGGCCGAGCGCCTCGGCCGCGAGGTCGTCGACCGCCTGGTGGAGCCCCTGCTGGGCGGTGTCTACGCGGGCGACGCCTACCGCATCTCCCTGCGCTCGGCCGTCCCGCAGCTCTTCGAGGCCGCCCGCACCCACGCGTCCCTGACGGAGGGCGTCCGCGCGATCCAGGCCGCGGCCGCCGCCGCACAGCAGACCGGCCCGGTCTTCACGGGCATCCGGGGCGGCGTGGGCACGCTGCCGCTCGCGGTGGCCGAGTCGGTCCGGGCGCGTGGGGGCGAGATCCTCACGGGAACGCCGGTGACGGAGCTGCGCCGCGTCCCGGAGGGCGGCTGGCGGGTCGCGTCCGCGGACCGGGAGTGGCGGGCGGACGCCGTGGTCGTCGCCGTCCCCGCCCCCGCCGCCGCCCGGCTCCTGCGCGCCGAGAGCCCCGGGGCCGCCGCCGAGCTGGACACCGTCGAGTACGCCTCCATGGCCCTGGTCACGCTCGCCTACCGGCGCGCGGAGATCGCCCTGCCCGAGGGCAGCGGCTTCCTCGTCCCGCCGGTCGACGGACGCACCATCAAGGCCTCGACGTTCGCCTCCCGGAAGTGGGGCTGGATCGCCGAGGAGAACCCGGACCTGGCCGTCCTGCGCACCTCCGTCGGCCGCTACGGCGAGACGGAGATCCTCCAGCGGGACGACGCCGGGCTGGTGGAGGTCTCCCGGCACGACCTGAAGGCGGCCACCGGCCTGGACGCCGCCCCCGTCGCCACCCGCGTCACCCGCTGGGACGGCGGCCTGCCCCAGTACCCGGTGGGTCACCACGCGCGCGTGGCCCGCGTCCGCGAGCACGTCGCCCGGCTCCCCGGGCTCGCCGTCTGCGGCGCCGCGTACGACGGCGTCGGCATCCCGGCCTGCATCGCGAGCGCCTACGCGGCCGCGGACCAGGTCCGGGGCGACCTGCGGGGTGTGCAGGAGCTCACCGCCCACCCGGTGCAGAGCCTGCACGGCGGAGCGGGAGAATAGGGACATGAGCAACGACGCCCCTACCCCCGAGTCCGGCAGGGTCCCGAACAAGGGCAAGCTGGCCAAGGACCTCAACGAGGTCATCCGCTACACGCTCTGGTCCGTCTTCAAGCTGAAGGACGTGCTCCCCGAGGACCGCGCCGGGTACGCCGACGAGGTCCAGGAGCTGTTCGACCAGCTCGCCGCCAAGGACGTGACCATCCGCGGCACGTACGACCTCTCGGGCCTGCGCGCCGACGCCGACGTGATGATCTGGTGGCACGCGGAGACCAGTGACGCGCTGCAGGAGGCGTACAACCTCTTCCGCCGCACCAGGCTGGGCCGCGCGCTGGAGCCGGTCTGGTCGAACATGGCGCTGCACCGCCCCGCCGAGTTCAACCGCTCGCACATCCCGGCGTTCCTCGCCGACGAGACGCCCCGCGCCTATGTGAGCGTCTACCCCTTCGTGCGCTCCTACGACTGGTACCTGCTGCCCGACGAGGACCGCCGCCGCATGCTCGCCGACCACGGCAAGATGGCCCGCGGCTTCCCGGACGTGCGGGCCAACACGGTCGCCTCGTTCTCCCTCGGCGACTACGAGTGGATCCTCGCCTTCGAGGCCGACGAGCTGTACCGCATCGTCGACCTCATGCGCCACCTGCGTGGCTCGGAGGCCCGGATGCACGTGCGCGAGGAGATCCCGTTCTACACGGGCCGCCGCAAGGACGTCGCCGAACTGGTCGCGGAGCTCGCCTGATCAGCCGACGGCCCCCGCGGCCCCGGCCACACCCGGGGCCGCGGGGCGCTCTTCCCCCGGAGCCGGCTCCGCCGGGGCGTACGGCTTCGGCTCGGCGTGCGGCGCGCAGTCCGCACGCCGGCCCGGCAGCCTCCCCTCCAGGAGGTACGCCTCCAGGTGACCGTTGACGCAGGCGTTCGGCCCGCCCGCGAGGCCGTGCGCCCCGGCGTTGCGTTCGGTCACCAGCACCGAGCCGTGCAGCCGGTCGCGCAGCTCCAGGGCGCCGGCGTACGGCGTGGCCGCGTCGCGCTCGGCGGCCAGGATCAGCGTCGGGGGCAGCTCGCCCGGCCCGGCGCCGACGTCGAGCGGCTTCTGCCGGGGCGCCGGCCAGAAGGCGCAGGGCAGGTTCGCCCAGACGTTGTCCCAGGTCTCGAAGGGCGCCACCCGTGCGAGCCGCGTGTTGTCCCGGTCCCACACCGTCCAGTCGGTGGGCCAGGGGGCGTCGTTGCACTCCACGGCCACGTACACCGCCCGCGCGTTCTCCGCCTCGACGGCCGCCTCCGGGTACTGCTGCGCCTGCTCGACCAGCGGGCCGGGATCGCCCTTGAGGTACGCCGACAGCGCGTGCGCCCGGTGCGGCCACTGGTCGTCGTAGTAGCCCGCCTGCAGGAACGCCGACCGCAACTGTGCGGGGCCGACCTTCCCGCCCGCCGGTGCGGCCGCCAGCCGTGCGCTCGCCCGCTCGTAGCCGCGCTGCACCTCCGGGGCGGTCCTGCCCAGCCCGTACACGCCGTGGTGGCGGGCGATCCACTCCTTCACGTCCCGCCAGCGGCTCTCGAACGCGGCCGACCGGGCGAGGTTGTTGCGGTACCAGATCCGTCCCGGGTGGGGGTCGACCACCGAGTCGAACACCATCCGCCGCACGTGCGACGGGAACAGCGTCGCGTACACGGCGCCGAAGTACGTGCCGTACGACGAGCCCAGGAACGTCAGCCGCTCCTCGCCGAGCGCGGCGCGCACCACGTCGAGGTCGCGGGCGTTGTTGAGCGAGTGGTAGTGCCGCAGCGCCCCGCCGGCCCGTTCGGCGCAGCCCCGCGCGTACGCCTTCGCCCGCGCGACGCGCTCCCTCTTGTACGCCTCCGAGGGGTGCGTGGGCGCCAGCGAGGGCCCCTGGAAGAACTGCTTCGGGTCCTTGCACGACAGCGGCGCGGAGGGGCCCACCCCGCGCGGGGCGTAACCGACGAGGTCGTAGGCGGCGGCGATCCGCTTCCACTCGGGGAGCAGGCCGATGAGCGGGAAGTACAGCCCGTTGGCCCCGGGACCGCCGGGGTTGTGGACCAGGGCGCCCTGCCGGTGGACCTCGCGCCCGCCGCTGCGCGGGTCCTTGCGCGTGGCCCGGGCCCTGCTGACGGTCAGCCGGATCTGCTCGCCGTCCGGGCGGGCGTAGTCCAGCGGGACGCTCACCGTGCCGCACCGCATGCTGCCGGGCAGGTCCTGCGCGTCGGGGCACGGGCCGAAGTCGACGCCGGCGGCCCGGGCACGCGCGGCGGCCACCGCGGTGCCGCGCATCAGGGCCGCCTCCGTGCGGTCCTCGGCGTCCGGGGCCGGGGCGAGGCTGCTCAGCAGCAGGGACCCCGCAGCCGAGCAGAGCAGGGCGGCGGCTCTCATCGGGTGTCCCTTCGGCGCGCGGTGGTGACGCAAGGGATGTTTCGTGCGCGGGCCGGGGAAGGCAAGGACCGTCCGCCGGTGTCGGCCCCGGAAGACCCGGTGCGCCCCCGGCCGGTCGGTCGTGCCCTTCGCGGTGCGTGAACGCGGTGCGCAGGTCGGGCTCGCCGATCGCGCTCACTCCCCGCACGGCCAGCGACGTGAGGTGGGTGCCGTCGTCGGCGGTGCCGTCCGCGCTCCGGGCCGGCGGATGCCTCGGCCCTTCACAGGGGGTCGCGGTCGCATGGTGGTGCCTCCTGGTACGGCACCGCACGCCCAGTGCGCTTCGGTGCGGGGTTGACATGTTACTGCGTGGTTTGCGTCAACTGCCGTACAGGGGCGAAGGATTGCAAAGGGAGCAAGGTGGGGCGATCGGCCCCGGGGCGGCGCCGGATCAGTCGCGCCGCAGCAGCACCCTGCGCGTCGTGCGGGACAGCAGCACCCTGCGCGTGGCGCGGGCCAGCCGGCGGGCGGGTCGGGAGCGGGGAGCGGGGCCCGACCGCTCCAGCCACCACTCGCGCAGCTCCCGCCGGGCGACGGCGTCCGCGGGTCCCGCCCCGTTCAGCAGGTGCTCGGCGAAGGTGAGGGCGTCGCGCCGGTAGCCGCCGGTCATCGGCCGGACCTGGGCGTACCCGAGGAAGGCCGCACGGTACTCCCGCCCGAGGATCGCCGGCAGCTCGGGCGCGACCTTCGCCACGACGTCCGCCCGTTTGGCGGCCAGCGCCCGCGCCTGCACCCCGAGCCGCACCCGGTCGAACCCCTCGGGCGGCGGTGTCCCCGCGACCAGGGCCGACAACAGCGCGGCCTGCGCGAGCCCCAGCCGCTGCCGCACTTCCTCGGCGCACCCGGGGTGGGGCAGGCCGAAGGCGCCCCGTGTCGCCTCGGCCGCCCCGGTCTCCTCGTCCCGCGAAGGGGCACCGCCCTCGGCGGGCAGCCCGCCGCCGTCGCCGCGGGTCTCGCTCCGGCGCCCGTCCGCCGGCTCCGCGCCGGGCTCCGACCGCCCGGCCGTTCCCCGGGAGGCCGCGTCGTCGCGCGCCGGGTCCGGGCGGCCGCGCCCGGTCCCCGCCCGCAGCGCGGCCGCGCTTCCGGCCGCGCGTCCGGCCGCGCGCAGCCCGGTCTTCACCCGCTCCACCGCCCCGGCCTCCACAGCCCGGCGGATCGCGGCCAGCTCGCCCTCCAGCTCCGCCGGTTCGGGGAAGTTCTCGTCCCGTTCCAGCAGGACGCCCGGCGGGGACACCCGGGAGGCCAGGTCGGTCAGCACGTCCAGGACCGGCCGGGGGACCGGGTGGGCGTGGCTGTCGTGCCAGACGCCGTCCCGTTCGGAGCCGCCGGCGACATGGACGTAGGCGACGGCCTCCAGAGGGAGCTCGGCGAGGGCCTTCGCGGGGTCCTCGCCGCGGTTGACGTGGTTGGTGTGCAGGTTGGCCACGTCGACGAGCAGCCGGACGCCCGTGCGGTCGGCCAGCTCGTACAGGAACTGTCCCTCCGTCATCTCCTCGCCGGGCCAGGAGAACAGCGCGGCGATGTTCTCGACGGCCAGCGGCACCGGCAGCGCCCGCTGCGCGATGCGCACGTTCTCGCAGAGCACGCCGAGAGCGTCCCGCGTGCGGGGGACGGGCAGCAGATGGCCCGCCTCCAGGCGCGGCGACGCCGTCAGGGCACCGCCCGCCCGCACGAACGCGATGTGCTCGGTGACCAGCGGCGAACCGAGCGCCTCCACCCGCTCGGCCAGCGCGGCCAGCCGGCCCTCGTCGGGCCGGTCCGCGCCCCCGAGTCCCAGGGAGACGCCGTGCGGCACGACGGTGACGCCGCGCTCGCGCAGCCGCCGCAGCGACTCGGGCGGATGCCCGGGGCAGACGTTCTCGGCCACGACCTCGACCCAGTCGATCCCGGGCATGCGCTCCACGGCGTCCGCGATCTCCGGCCGCCACCCGATGCCCGTCCCCAGTCGCTCCATCGTCCCCCTCCTCCGCCCGTCCGTCTCCTCGAACGTGAGGGGGGTATGGCCCAGCCGTCCGGCGGCCAACCCCGCCCGGCCCGGCTTCAGAGGAACATTTGAGGTTCGGCGCTTCGGCTACCTCGGTTGGGGCGAACGGTAGTTGAACACCGACCAGAGGACGAACAGACCGGTCACGATCATGATGATCGACCAGAACGGCTGGTACGGCAGCCACATGAAGTTCGCGATCAGTGCCAGACCGACCACGACCGCACCCGCGGCACGGGCCCACGGGGCCCCGGTGAACAGGCCGAACCCGGCCGCCACCACCAGCACCCCGACGATCAGGTGGATCCAGCCCCACGCGGTCAGGTCGAACGCGAAGACGTAGTCGCCGAAGCTCGTGTACACCTCGTCGTCGGCGATGGCCGCGATGCCCTGCAGCACCCCGAAGAGGCCGTAGACGATCATCAGGGTGCCGCCGAGGGCGAGTCCCCCGGCCGCCCAGGCGTCGCCTGTACCGCCGGAGCCGGGCCCGCCGGGCGCGGGCGGAGCGGGGGGAGGGGGCGCGGCGCTGGTCATGGCTGCCTCCTGGGTCGGGGTCGTCCGGTAACCCCACTGGAGCACCCGTCCGCCCCCGCCGCGCCCGCGGCTGCTCCGAACGGGTGGCCGGTGAGCGTCCGCCCCGACCGGTGCCTAGCGGCGCAGCGCCGGGTGATCGGCGACCACCGTGCACGAGCCGGGCGCGATCTCCGTGAAGCCGGCGTCCCGGACCAACGGCAGCCCGCTCGCGGTCAGTTCGGACCAGCGCGCCGGGTCGGCCGTGCGCACCGAGAGCGGGAAGCCCGCGTCGCGCCAGGCGGCCCGCTCCGCGCCGGACAGCTCCCACCAGGCCAGCTGGGCGGCGTGGCCCGCCTGGGCCATCGCCTTGCCGGCCGACATGCCGAGGCCGGGGTTCAGCCACAGCACGGGCGCGGCCGGGCCGGCGTCGACCGGCGGTTCCGGGTCGTCCAGGTCGGTGCCGGAGACCTGGAGCCGGGCCAGGTCCTTGGGCCAGCCGTCCAGCGGAACGGGCGGGAAGACCCGCACCTCGGCCGAGTTGCCGGTGACGGTGATCCCGGGCAGCGCCCCGGCCCGCCGCCACTCGGCGCCGCGGGCCCGCCGCACCACCTTGCGGATCCGGGCGTCCTGCCAGTCCCGCATGGCCGTCGCCCACGCGCCGTCGCCCACCGACCGCTCGTCGCCGAGGATCGTCAGCACGGCACGGGCGGCCGTCTCCAGCGCGTCCGTGCGCCCCGGCGGGTCCGCCCGCTCGATCCGCACGACCAGCGGCAGCACGAACTGCGGCGCCGCGTCGCGCGCCGAGGGGTCGGACCGGAAGGGGCTGTCGCTCACGGGCGTCGGGTCTTCGCTCACGCGTCCCAGTGTGCCAGCCGGAAGATCGTGCGGGCCGGGGCGCGGCAGGAGGCGGCCGCACCCCGGCGGGTCACCCCGAACAGGCGGTGCGCTGCGCCTCCTGCCACTCGCAGACAGGGCACAGGGTGACGCCCTTGTACGACTCCGGGTACTCCGTCGGCTCCCGGCACAGCACGCACTCCGCGTACGGCGGCCCGTCGGCCTTCGGAGGCCTGGTCGCGTCGATCAGGCAGTAGTCGTCGTCGCTCATCTCCCCAGCGTAGGACGGCCGGGCGTCATCCGGCCGTCAGATGTCCCGCCGCTCCAGCGGCTTGGTCGCCGGGCCCTGGATCACCTTGCCGTCGGTGTCGAAGCGGGAGCCGTGGCAGGGGCACTCCCAGGCGCGCTCGGCGGCGTTGAAGTCGACCAGGCAGCCCAGATGCGTGCAGCGGGCGGAGACGGCGTGCAGGGCCCCGTCGTCGTCCCGGAACACGGCGACGCGGTGGCCGTGGGCGCGGACCACGGCGCCCTCGCCGGGCGGCAGCGACTCCACCGGCGGGGAGGGCCGCAGCCGGTCGCCCACGAAGTGCCCGGCGACCTTGGCCTGCGTCTTGAGGAACGACGGCGCCTCCCGTACGGCCGGCTTCAGCCGCCGCGGGTCGTACAGCCCGCTCCACTCGCACTCCTCGCCGGTGATCTGCGCGCTGAGGAGACGGCCCGCCATCATGCCGCCGCTCATGCCCCATCCGCCGAACCCGGTTGCCACGTACGCGTGCCGGGCGCCCTGGTGCAGCGGGCCGACCATCGGCACGGTGTCCGTGGGGTCGATGTCCTGCGTGGCCCAGCGGTGCGTCGGCTCCAGGTCCGGGAAGTGTTCGGTGGCCCAGGCGGTGAGGCGCTCGAAGCGGGCCCGCGGATCGCCGGTGCCGGGCGTGAAGTGCTCGCCGGTGACGATGAGCAGGCGCCGGCCCTCGCTCGCGTGGGGCGCCGTGCGTACCGAGCGGGTGCCCTCGTCGGGCGTGATGAACATGCCGTCCGGGTCCTGCTCCGCGGGGATCGTCCCGGCCACGACCAGTTCCCGGCGCGGGGTGAGGCGGGTGAAGAGCAGGGCGCGGTCGAAGATCGGGTAGTGCGTGGCGACGACGACGTCCCGGGCCCGGACCGTCGCCCCGGTCGTCGTGGACAGCCGGCACGGTTCGCCCTCGTCCAGCCCGGTGACGGTGGTGTCCTCGAAGATCCGGCCGCCGCGCCCGACCAGGTCGGCGGCGAGGGCCAGCAGGTACGTGCGCGGGTGGAACTGGGCCTGGCCGGTGACCCGGACCGCGCCCGCCACCTCGAAGGGCAGCCCGGTGTCCGTCACGAACGAGGCGGGCAGCCCGGCCTCGGCCGCCGCCCTGGCCTCGGCCCGCAGTTCCTCGACCTTGCCCTCGTCGCGCGCGTACGTGTACGCGTCCCTCGTCTCCCAGTCGCAGTCGACGCCGAGCTCCTCGGCGATCCCGGCGGCCCGCTCGATCGCCTCGGACTGGGAGCGGGCGTACAGCGCCGCGCCCTCGGGGCCCCGGGTGCGGCGCACCTTGTCGTAGACGAGGGAGTGCAGTGCGGTGACCTTGGCGGTGGTGTGCCCGGTGACCCCGGCCGCGACCCGCCCGGCCTCCAGTACCGCCACGCTCCGTCCGGCCCGGGTCAGTTCCCACGCCGTGCACAGTCCGGCGATGCCGCCCCCGATGACCGCCACGTCGACGTCGAGGTCCCCGGCGAGCGGCGGATGACGGCCGTCCGGTGCCGTCTCGAGCCAGTACGAGCTGCCGACCTGCTGCTTCTCGCTCATGAGCCACCGGGTACCCCGGTCGGCCCGCTTCAGTGGCGGGCGCTTTACAGAAGGAGCCGACCGGGCTAACGTACAACCAAATGGTTGTAGAAGAGCTGGGTGACGAGACGGTGGACCGGCTGTTCCACGCCCTGGCCGACACCACGCGCCGGGACATACTGCGCCGCTGCGTGCGCGGGGAGCTGTCGGTGTCGCGGCTGGCCGCGGCCTATCCGATGAGCTTCGCGGCGGTGCAGAAGCACGTCGCGGTGCTGGAACGGGCCGGTCTGGTCACCAAGCAGCGCAGCGGACGGGAGCAGCTCGTGCGCACCGACCCCGACGCGATGGGCCGCGCACGCCGAGCCCTCGACGACCTCGAGTCGGCCTGGCGCGGGCGCGTGGACCGGATGGCCCGGTTGCTCGCCGAGGACACCGGAACCGAGACCGGAGCCCCCCACGGGGGCGACGACACGACGGAAGGAACCGAGCGATGAGTGTCACCAGTGTGGAGAAGGACCTCGACCGCCTCACCCTCACCCTGATCGCCGACTTCGCCGCGCCCGTGGAGCGGGTGTGGCGGCTGTGGGCCGACCCGCGGCAGCTGGAGCGCTGGTGGGGCCCGCCGGCCTACCCGGCGACCGTGGAGGAGCACGACCTGACGCCCGGCGGCGAGGTCGCCTACGTCATGACCGGCCCGGAGGGCGACCGGCACCACGGCTGGTGGCGGATCACCTCCGTCGCCGAGCCGACGTCCCTGGAGTTCACCGACGGCTTCGCCGACGACGACGGCAAGCCCAAGGACGACATGCCGACGATGTCCGTCACGGTGCGCCTGAGCGAGCACGGCGGCGGCACCCGCATGGAGATGCGCTCCCTGTTCGACTCCCGCGAGCAGATGGAGCAGATGGTCGCCATGGGCATGGAGGAGGGCCTGAAGGAGGCCGTCGGCCAGATCGACGCCGTGCTGGCCGCCTGACCGCCTCCGCGCCGGGCCCCGCAGCCGGGGCCCGGCCGGGACCGACCTGGGCCGGCCGGGACCGACCTGGCCCGGCCTGGACCGGCCGGGACCGACCTGGGCCGGGACCGACCGGGCACCGCCGGCGGCACTCCGCCTCGTCGTGGTCCGCCTCCGGGCACCGCGGATCGGGCTCCTCCGGACTCCAGGAGGAGCGCGCCGACCGCCCACGGGGGGTTCCCGCTCGTGGCCGGCCGGATCAAGTACCAGGGCGCGTGCGGGGCACCAGGGCGCGTACGGGGCGCCGCAGCGTTCCAGGGCGAGCGCGCAGGCCTCCCGGTCCGGCGGGCGCGGCTGCCGCGTCGCAGCGGTACAGGCCCCGGCTCACCGGCGGGCAGGCGCAACCGCTGCCGCGAGGGGAGCCTTCCGTGTCACCGGGCCCCCTCTCGTCCCGTCCGTCCGTCTTCCCGTCCCCGGCGGGGTACCGCGCGGTACCCCGCCGGGGACGGGGCCGTGG
>NZ_JBHYQH010000074.1:0-9101 GCF_042746715.1 Streptomyces sp. NPDC058741
CGGGCGTCCGACAGGCGTTCCAGGAGCACCAGGCCCACGCCCTCGGCGAATCCCGTGCCGTTCGCCCCGTCCGCGAACGCACGGCACCGCCCGTCGGCGGAGAGAGCACCCTGGCGGCTGAACTCGACCAGCGCACCGGGCGTCGACATGACGGTGGCGCCGCCGGCGAGGGCGAGGGAGCACTCCCCGTTGCGCAGCGACTGCGCCGCCAGATGGATCGCCACCAGCGACGACGAGCACGCCGTGTCCACCGTGATCGCCGGCCCCTGCAGCCCCAGCGCGTAGGAGATGCGGCCGGAGGCGACGCTGACGGCGGCGCCGTTGCCGAGGTAGCCCTCCAGGTCGCGCGGGGAACGGTCGTACAGGCCGGGGCCGTAGCCTCCGTGCATGACACCGGCGAAGACGCCGGTCCGGCTGCCCTTCAGGGTGGTGGGGTCGATGCCGGCGCGCTCGAAGGTCTCCCAGGCGGTCTCCAGGAGCAGCCGCTGCTGCGGATCCATCGCCAGCGCCTCGCGCGGCGATATGCCGAAGAACGCGGCGTCGAAGGTCCCGGCTCCGTCGAGGAAGGCGCCCTGACGGGCGAACGACGTGCCGCCGCCCTCCCCTTCGGTGTCCAGGAGGCGGTCGAGGTCCCAGCCGCGGTTCTCGGGGAGCGGGCCGACCGCGTCGGTCTCCGCCATGAGCAGTGTCCAGAACTCCTCCGGCGTCCGGGTGCCGCCCGGCAGGCGGCAGCCCAGCGCCACGACGGCGATGGGCTCGTCCGGTTCCGCCGCCGAGGCCCCCGGCACCTGCTCTCCGGTGCCGGAGCCGCCCTGGGCCAACCCCTCGAGATGCTGCGCGAGGGCCTGCGGAGTCGGGTGGTCGTAGGCCACGGCGGCGGTCAGGCGGTGGCCGGTGGCCGCGGACAGACGGTCCCGCAGGGTCACCGCCGCCAGGGAGTCGAAGCCGAGTTCGTGCAGGGGCCGGTCGGCGGTCACGTCCTGGGCGGACGGCAGGCCGAGGACGTCGGCGATGACGGTACGCACCAGGGTGAGGAGCCCGTGCCTGGCGGCGGAGAGGCCGGGGCCGTCGGCTGCCGGGGACACGGCGGGGGCCGTGCCGGTGGCGTCCGCGCCGCCGCTGCCGGGCCGCGCGGTCACGGCCGGGTTGACGAGGAGGAGCGTGGTGGGCAGGTCCGCCAGGAGCCGTCGGGCTGTCTTGCCGTTCGCCGTCCGGGGGATGGCGTCGACGACGTGGAACTCGTCGGGCACCTTGAAGTAGGAGAGTTCCCGGCGGCACCTCTCCAGCAGCCGTGCGGTGTCGATGCCGTCGGGGCCGTCCGGCCCCGGCACCAGGTAGGCGACGGGCACCTCACCGAGTACGGCGTGGGACCTGCCCGCGACGGCCGCCTCGGCCACGCCGGGTACCCCGGTGAGGACCCGCTCCACCTCGGCCGGGTGGATGTTCTCCCCGCCCCGGATGATGAGTTCTCTGGTCCGTCCCGTGATGGTGAGTTGACCGGCACGGTCCAGGCGGCCGAGGTCACCGGTGCGGTACCAGCCGTCCACGAGGACGGCCCGGGTGGCGTCCGGGTCGTTGTGGTAGCCGACCATGGTGGCCGGGCTGTGCACCCAGATCTCGCCCTCCTCACCCGCGGTCACCTCCTCACCGGTGCGGGGGTCCTTCAGGCGGAGCGTCAGGCCGGGCAGCGGCGTTCCGCACGATCCCGGGGCGCGCTCCCCTTCCGGCGTCTGGGTGGTGATGGCGCCGCCGGTCTCGCTGCTGCCGTAACTGTCGACGAGGCGGATGCCGAAGGTGGCCTCGAAGTCCTCGTGCAGCTCGGGCGGGCAGACGGAACCGGCCGCCATGCACACCCGCAGCCCGGGCAGGGCGACGCCGTCCTCACGTGCCAGCTCGACCATGCGGCGGTACGTACTGGGCGAGTTGACCAGGAAGGAGGCCCGTTCGCTGCGGACGGTCCCGATGATCTCGTCGGGGGCCGAGCCCTCCAGGATGTACGCGGACGCGCCGACGGCCAGCGTGGCGAGGACGCCGATGTTGTGCGACGCCGCGTGGTAGAGCGGCATGGGCCACACCACCCGGTCGTCCGCCGACAGTCCGAGGATCGGGGCGGTGCAGGCGGCGGTGGCCCACAGGGACGTGCGCTGGGTCGACACCACACCCTTCGGCCGCCCGGTGGTGCCGGAGGTGTACAGGATCCAGGCCGGCTCGTCGAGGCCGAGGTCGTCCCGCGCCTCGGCGGCCGGCTCGGTGACCGCGAGGTGCTCGAAGCCGGTGGCGCCGGGCACGGGCCCGTCGGCGCCGACGACGATCAGGCCACCGTCCAGCGAGACGCCCCGCAACGTCCTTTCCACCTGCGGAAGTTGTGCCACGCCGGTGATCACCGTGCGCGCTCCGCTGTCGGTGAGCTGGTGGGTGAGCTCCGCGTCGGAGGACTTCGGGTCGACCGGTACGCCGACGGCTCCCGCCCGCGTGACGGCGAGGTAACTCTCCACCATCTCGACCCGGTTGCCCATCCGCAGCAGGACGCGGTCGCCGCGGCCCACTCCGCGCGCCACGAGGTGGCCGGCCAGGGACCGGGTGCGCCGTTCGAGGGAGCCGTAGGTGACGGATCGGCGGCTGTCCTGGAAGGCCCGCGCGTCAGGACGGGTTCGCGCGTGGTCCGCGAGGATCTCATGCAGCGGCCGGACCAGCGCAACACGGGGCTTCTCAGTCACGACGCTCGACTTCCAATCACCTGGGCAACGGAGACGCACGACTCTGGCGGTCCGGGCCGCCGGGCACGCGAACGGCGGGGAACCTTCCCCCGCCCACGCGGCCAGTATGAGCGCGGGCGCGTTAGGTCTTTCTCTAGAACCGTCGGGCCTCCCTGACCGGCCCGGACGCCCCCCGGGCATGCCTGTGGCGGGGCCCGGCGCAGACCCCTTCACGCCCGTGCACCACGCCCGGCGGTGCGGTGGGGCACGCACCGCCGGCGTGCCCCACCGCCCGCCTCAATCGGAGAGCAGTTCCCTGCGGAGGTGGCGGACCAGTCCCGCGGGGGTCGGGAAGTCGAAGACGACCGACGGCGGCAGGGCGAGGCCGGTCGCCGACTCCAACGCGTCGCGCGCGGTCAGCGCGGTCAGTGAGTCGAACCCGAGGTCGCGGGTCCGCGCCTCCGCGGGGATCCGCCCGGCCGCGGCGGGTCCGAGCGCCGACGCGAACCGGTCCCGCACCAGCCACAGCAGGGCAGCCTCCTGCTCGGCGGCGGTCAGCGCCGCCAGCCGGCGGCGCAGCCCGCCCGGGTCGGCGGCCGAGTCCCGCGCGGCTCGCCGTACGGTCCCGCCCATCGTGCCCCGCAGCAGCGCGGCCGTCGCGGTGAGCGGTCCCGGGGCACGCGGCACGGACAGGTCCGGTCGCTCCGCGGTGAGCGCCGTCCGTCCCGTGGCGACGGCGGCGGCGAGAAGGTCCACGGCCTCGTCCGAGGCTCCCGCGGGGCCGCGCAGGGACACCGCCGGCACACCCGCCTGCCGCAGGGCCCGGGCCCACACGTCGAACACCGCGGCCACGGCCGCGTCCGCGAGGCCGGCCGCACCGGGCGCGGGGGTGGCGAACACGACCGAGGAGAGGCCGCGTCCCGGTGCCGACCGCACCAGCTCCAGCGCCGGGTCGACCACCGGACGCAGCGCGGCCTCCACGTCGGCCCGTGGGTCCGTCGTCGGGCCGTCGGCGCGCACGGCCGCGGTGAACAGCACCGTGCGGGGCGCGCCGTCGAGCAGCGCCCGTACCGTCCCGGCCGGGTCCACCGGGTCCCAGCGCAGCAGTTCGGCCGTCCCGGCGTCCAGGGCGAGCCGGTCGGCGGCGTTCTTCGCGAACGGGCCCGTCAGGAGCGTCCCGGCCGCCGCCGGACCGGCGCCGCCTCCGTTCCGGGAGAGGAGTGCCTCGGCGGCCCCCTGCGCCTCGGCACCCGCGAACAGGGCCGTACGTCCGGTGGCCACGGCCGCGGGACCGGCCGGGACGCGTGCGGCGCGCGGGACGAGAGCCCTGCCGTCGCGCAGGGTCAGGCGTGGTTCGCCGCAGGCCACGGCGGCCTCGACGCGACACCGGGAACGCGTCCCGCCGTCCGTGTCGAGGAGGACGAAGCGTCCCGGCGCCCGGTCCTGCGCGGCGCCGACGAGACCCCGGACAGCCGCCGCGCCCACGTCCGGCACCGGCTCGCCGCCCGTGACGACCGCGTTCCGGGTCACGACCACCAGCCGCGTCCGCGCCAGCCGGGGGTCGGCGAAGTGCCGTACCCACGCGAGGGCCTCCCCGACCGCGGCACGCACCGCGCCCGCCGGGTCCGCGTCGCTTCGCGCAGCGGGGGAGACGACCACGACGTCCGGGACGGGCGCCCCCTCCCCGACCGCGCGCAGCAGCGCCGGCAGATCGGGATGCCCCTCGCTGGGGCGGCCCGCCGACCTCAGTGCCGCGCGCAGTCCGTACGCGTCCGGACCGGCCACGGCCCACCGGAGCGGGCGGACCGGCGGCACCGGCAGCTCGTACGGGTGCCAGGATTCCTCGAACAGGGCGTCCTGCTGGGCCGCCGACGCCGCTCGTACGTCCTCGCCCCGCAACGCCGCGCAGGTCACCGCACGCGCGCTCAGTACCGGGTCCCCGGCGCCGTCGGCCGCCTCCAGGTCCCAGCGGCCGTCCGCCGTCCGGCGCAGCCGCGCACGCAGCACGGACGCGCCGGTGGCGTGCAGGATCACCTCCCGCCAGCACACCGCCGCCACGGGTCCGGCACCGTCCGCTGCCGTCTCCCGGGCCACCCGCAGCGCCGCCGTCAGCGCCGTGTCCGGAAGCGCCGGGTGGAGCGCGTGACGGTCCGGTGACGTCACCCAGTCCGGCAGCGCCACCTCGACGAACACCTCGTCGCCGCGCCGCCACACCGCGCGGGGCGTCCGTGCGGCCTCCGGCAGCCCGGCGGCGCGGTCCGCGCTGATCCGGCGGGCGCCCGGCGGCGGCCACGCGGACGGGCCGGCGCCGGGTTCCGCCGCTGGGGCCGGTGCGACCGTCGCCGTGGCGAGCCGGATCCACGGGCGGCGTGCGGCACCGTGCGTGTCCCGCCGCCCGTGCACCGTCACCCGCCTGGTCCCGGCGGTCCCCGGCACGCCGACCGACACCCGCAGCTGCACACCGCCGTGGCGCGGCAGCACCAGCGGCTCGTCCGCCACCAGGTCCCGTACCCGGGCACAGTCGGCCCGGCCCGCCGCGTGCAGCACCAGGTCCAGCAGTGCCGCTCCGGCGAGCACCGCCCTGCCGTCCGCGCGTCGCAGCACGGTCGGGTCGCCCCCGTCCGCGGTGACCCTGCCCGTGCACACCAGCTCGTCGCGCCCGGGCAGTTCGACCACCGCCGACAGCAGTGGATGGCCGCCGTCGTCCAGGCCCAGACCGACGGCGGCGGAGGAGAAGCGCGACGCCGGTTCCGCATCCTGCCGGTGCCGTCGCCACAACGGTCGCGCCGGCAGCCCCGCCAGCAGTCTCCGGGCGATCTTCCCGGCCGGTCCGCGGGGCACCTCGGCGACCTCGTGGATCTCCTCCGGGAGCTTGAACGCGGACAACTGCCGACGGCAGGCGGTCAGCACCGCCTCCACGTCCACGCCACCGGCTTCCGGCACCACGTAGGCGACGGGGACCTCGCCGAGCGTCTCGTGGGGGACGCCCGCGACGGCCGCGTCCGCGACGCCGGGCACCTGGACGAGGACCTGCTCCACCTCGCGCGGGTGGATGTTCTCCCCGCCCCGGATGATCAGCTCCTTGAGCCGGCCGGTGATCGTCACGTATCCGTCCGCGTCCTGACGGGCCAGGTCACCTGTGCGGTACCAGCCCCCCGAGAGCACCCTCGCGGTCTCCTCCGGCTGCCCGTGATAGCCCAGCATCAGCGCCGGACCGGACACCCACACCTCGCCCTCGGCCCCCCGCTCCACCTCCTCGCCGGTGCGCGGGTCCGTGAGCCGCAGCGTCAGCCCGGGCAGCGGCACACCGCACGAACCGGGCACGTACGGGCCCTGCGGCAGGTTCGTGGTGATCGCGCCGCCCGTCTCCGTCGAGCCGTAACTGTCCAGCAGGGCGAGGCCGAACACGGAGCGGAACGCCTCGTGCAGGGACTGGGGGCAGGACGAGCCCACCACCATGCACACCCGCAGCCGAGGGACCGCGACCGGGGCGGAGCGCGCGAGTTCCACCATCCGGTGGTACATCGTCGGCACGCCCACCAGGAAGGTCGCGTCCTCCTGCGCGGCCCGGCGCAGCACCTCGTCGGCGGCCGGCCCGTCCGTGAGGCGCACCGAGGCACCGACCGCCACGGCACCGAGCACGCACACGTTGTGCGCCACCGCGTGGAAGAGCGACATGGGCCAGACGACCCGGTCCCGCGCGGACAGCCCCAGCAGCGGCGCGTTGCAGGAGGCGGTCGCCCACAGCGACGTCCGCTGCGTGGACACCACTCCCCTGGGGCGCCCGGTCGTCCCGGACGTGTAGAGCAGCCAGGCCGGCTCGTCGAGGCCCAGGTCGTCACGGGGCGGATGGCGCAGCGACCACGACGACGCCAGGTCCTCCCAGAGGCGCGTCTCGCCGCTCCCCTCCGCGAGGCCGGCCGCCTCCGCGAAGCCCGGCTCACCCTCCTGTCCGACGAGGACCACCAAGGTCCCCGGCCGGTCCGCGAGCACCCGGCGCACCTGGGACAGCTGCGCCGCGCCGGTGATGACCAGCCGGGCCGCGCAGTCGTCCAGCAGGCGGGCCAGTTCCGCGTCGGTGGACCCGGGGTCGAGCGGTACGCCGACGGCGGCTGCCCGGGTGACGGCGAGGTAACTCTCCACCGCCTCCACCCGGTTCGGCAGGTGGATCACCGCCGACGCACCGCGTGCGAGTCCCAGCTCCACGAGATGGCCGGCCACCCGGGCGGTACGCCGGTCCAGCTCGGCCCAGGTCACCGCGCGACGGGCGTCCTCGAAGGCGGTCCGGTCGGGGCTGCGCGACGCGTGCCCGGCGAGCAGTTCGTGCACCGGGCGTATCAACTCCGCCCGGAACGTGGCGTCCGCGGTCACGGGTCTCTCCTCAGGAGCCGGCCGAAACGTAGCGGCGCACCGCCAGCGTCCTGCACACCACGGCGATCAGCAGCGACCAGGCCACCGACACCAGCACGGGATGCTCGGCGGGCCAGGAACCCGTGGCGTTGAGGCCCGGGTTGCCGAACAGCTCGCGTGCCGCCTGCACGGTCGCGCTCAGCGGGTTCCACTCCGCGGCCCAGCGCAGCACCGTCGGCAGCGTCGAGGGCGCCACGAACGCGTTCGACAGGAACGTCAGCGGGAACAGCCACAGGAAGTTGCTGGTGGCGGCCGCCTCCGGGGCACGGACCGACAGTCCGATCACGACACCCACCCACGACAGCGCGTATCCCATGAGCAGCAGCAGCGCGAATCCCGCCAGGGCGCTGAGCAGTCCGTGGTGGATGCGCCAGCCGACCAGCAGCCCGCTCAGCACCATGATGGCCACCACGATGACGTTCTGCACGAGATCCGCGACGGTCCGGCCGGTGAGCAGCGCGCTGCGGGCCATCGGCAGCGAGCGGAACCGGTCCACCATGCCGCTCTGCACGTCGTTGGCCATGCTGACACTGCTGTTGCTGGCGGTGGCGAACGCGATCGTCTGCGCGAAGAACCCCGGCATCATGTACTCGCGGTACGCGGCGGCGCCCTCGGCCCCGGGCAGACTGAAGGAACCGGCGAACAGGTACGCGAAGAGCAGCACGAAGACGATGGGCTGCACCAGACTGAGGATGAGCACCTCGGGTATGCGCACCGACCGGATCACGTTGCGCCGCGTCACCACCAGCACGTCGCGCACGGACTTGGCGGCCGTGCCGGGCCTGAGTTCGGGTACGGGCGGTGCCGTCGCCGACACGTTCATCACTCCTTCTCGCTCGGCGCGCCGGCGCCGACCGCCGCGCGCCCGGTGTCCCGCGGGGTGTCCTCGGTCAGGGCCAGGAAGACCTCGTCCAGCGTGGGGCGCCGCAGTCCGATGTCGGTGAGTGCGACGCCCTCGGCGGCGAGGGCGGCGATGACCTCGGTGAGCAGCCCCACCCCGCCGTTCACGGGCACGGAGACCGTGCCGCGCGGCCGGTCCACGTCCGGGGCGCGACTGCCGAAACGGGCCAGCAGGTCCGCGGCGGCGTCGAGTTGCTCGGGCCAGGACACGACCACCTCGATGCGCTGCCCGCCCGCCTGCGCCTTCAGCTCGCGTGGTGTGCCCCGCGCGATGATGCGTCCCCGGTCGACCACGGCGAGGTCCCGGGCGAGGCGGTCGGCCTCCTCCAGGTACTGGGTGGTCAGCAGCAGCGTGGTGCCCTGGGCCACCAGGTCCTCGATGGCGTCCCACAGCATCAGCCGGCTGGTCGGGTCCAGCCCGACCGACGGCTCGTCGAGGAACATCACCGAGGGCCGCACGACGAGGGCCCCGGCCAGGTCGAGCCGTCGCCGCATGCCGCCGGAGTAGCTGCTCGACACCCTGTCGGCGGCCGAGGTGAGGTCGAACCGGTGCAGCAGCTCGTCCGCCCGCTGCCGGGCGGCACGCGAGCGCAGCCCGTACAGTTCGCCGATCATGCGGAGGTTCTCCCGGCCGGTCAGCCGGTCGTCGACAGCCGCGAACTGGCCCGACAGCCCGATCGACAGCCGGACCCGGTCCGGCTCGCGGACCACGTCGTGACCCGCCACGCTCGCGGTGCCCGCGTCAGGCCGCAGCAGCGTCGTCAGCAGCCGCACGGTCGTGGTCTTGCCCGCTCCGTTGGGGCCGAGCAGTCCGAGCACGCCGCCTTCCGGCACGTCCAGGTCTACTCCGTCCACGGCCCGGACCTCGCCGAAGGTCTTCACCAGACCCGTGGCGTGGATGGCGCCCGCCATGGGGTTCTCCGTCCTCGTGTGCAGGGGTGGGGGATGGCTGTGCGCCGGGGTGAGCCGGGCGGGCGGGGTGGGGACGAAGGCGTCCTCCAGGAGGTGGTGCAGCTGGTGGCTGCCGTCGCCGCTGCCCAGCACGCGGCCCAGGGACTGGAACGCCTCGACGGTGAGCCGGTAGCCGTTCGGGAG
>NZ_JBHYQH010000074.1:9111-17121 GCF_042746715.1 Streptomyces sp. NPDC058741
GGAGCTCAGGTGGTGGCGATCAGCTTCAGCTCCGGGTGGGCGGTGCCGCCCGCGATGGCCGTGGAGGACACGTGCGAGACGATCCGCTCGTCGACCGGGTCGTTCGCCGGGTCGTCGTGCACGACGAGGTGCTCGTACGTCGTCGAACGCTGGGCGGGGACGCGGCCCGACGCCCGGATCAGGGTGAGCAGCTCGACCAGGTTGGAGCGGTGCCGGGCGCCGGCGGAGGAGACGACGTTCTCCTCCAGCATGATCGAGCCGAGGTCGTCCGCGCCGTAGTGCAGGGTGAGCTGCCCGACGTCCTTGCCGGTGGTCAGCCAGGAGCCCTGGATGTGCATCACGTTGTCGAGGAACAGGCGGGCGATCGCGATCATCCGCAGGTACTCGAAGAGGGTCGCCTGCGTGCGGCCCTTCAGGTGGTTGTTCTCCGGCTGGTAGGTGTACGGGATGAACGCGCGGAAGCCGCCCGTGCGGTCCTGCACGTCGCGGATCATCCGCAGGTGCTCGATCCGCTCGGCGTTGGTCTCACCGGTGCCCATCAGCATGGTGGAGGTGGACTCCACACCCAGCCGGTGCGCGGTCTCCATGATCTCCAGCCAGCGCTCGCCGGACTCCTTCAGCGGGGCGATGGCCTTGCGCGGCCGCTCCGGGAGGAGCTCGGCGCCGGCACCGGCGAAGGAGTCCAGGCCCGCCTTGTGGATGCGGGTGATGGCCTCCTCCACGCTCACCCCGGAGATCCGCGCCATGTGCTCGACCTCGGACGCCCCCAGCGAGTGGATGACCAGCTGCGGGAACTCCTTCTTGATGGCGGCGAAGTGCTTCTCGTAGTACTCGACGCCGTAGTCCGGGTGGTGGCCGCCCTGGAACATGATCTGCGTGCCGCCCAGCTCGACGGTCTCGGCGCAGCGGCGCAGGATGTCGTCCAGGTCGCGCGTCCAGCCCTTGTCGGTGTCCTTCGGGGCGGCGTAGAAGGCGCAGAACCGGCACGCCGTGACGCACACGTTCGTGTAGTTGATGTTCCGCTCGATGATGTACGTCGCGATCTGCTCGGTCCCGGCGTACTTCCGCCTGCGCACCGCGTCGGCGGCGGCGCCCAGCGCGTGCAGCGGGGCGTCCCGGTAGAGGTCGAGGGCCTCCTCGGGGGTGATCCGTCCACCGGCGGCGGCACGGTCGAGGACGGACTGGAGTGGATGGTGCGAGGGTCGAGACATGGTGGCCGGGCCTTTCCGGGGGCGTGGTTCGGATCAGAGGGCGGAGGGTTCGAGCAGCCGGACGGCGACGTCGCGCGGGAACCCCTCGGCGCCACCGCCCACTCGGCGCGCGAACTCGGCGATTCCGGCGAGCTGAGCGGCGCCGAGGGTGAAGTCGAGGGCCGTGGTGTAGTAGCGCTCCAGCGTCGCCGCGTCGAACTCCTCCCACCGGGACGCCTGTTCACAGACCTTGGTCACCTCCGCGAGCGACAGGTCACGGGAGGCGAGCAGATCGGCGTGCACCTGCCGCACCAGTTCCGGCTCGCGGGCCAGGAAGTCGCGACGCGCGGCGAACACGGCGAACACGAACGGCAGACCCGTCCAGTCCTTCCACATCCGCCCCAGGTCGTGCACCTGGAGACCCATCCGGGGCGCCTCGTACAGCGCCGCGCGCAGTGCCGCGTCACCGATGACCACCGCGGCCCTCGCCTCGGACATCATGGTGCGCAGATCAGGCGGGCACACGGAGTACTCGGGGCGCACGCCGACGCGCTCGGCCAGCAGCAGCTGCGCCAGCCGCACCGACGTGCGGCTGGTCGACCCCAGGGCGACGGGCTGTCCGTCCAGGTCCTCCAGTGGCACCTGGCTGACGAGGAGGCAGGACATCACGTCGCCGTCGCTGCCGACCGCGATGTCCGGCAGCGCGACCAGGTCGTCGGCGTGGCGCAGGAACTCGAGCAGGCTGATCGGCCCCATGTCGAGCTCGCCCGCCGCGAGCGCCTCGTTGAGGCCGTCCGGCGTGTCGGCGCGCAGGTCCATGTCGAGGAGGGAGCCGGTACGGGCCAGCCCCCAGAACAGCGGCAGGCAGTTGAGGAACTGGATGTGTCCCACCCGAGGACGGCGCCGCGGCACCTGCGCCGGTCGCACTGTCTCGGGGGCGGGTTGCTCGGTCATGGTGCACAACTCCCTGAACGGGTCGAGGGGAAGGGCGGGCGCCGGTCAGCCCCGGCGGGCCGGCGCGGCGAAGTGCTCGTGCAGGACGGCGACCACCTCGGCGGGCCGTTCCGAGAGGAAGAAGTGGCCGCCGGAGAAGACCCGCACCTCCGATCCGGACAGGGTGTGCTCGCTCCAGGCCCGCGCCTCGTCGAGCGACGTCCTGGGGTCGGCGTCACCCGTCAGGACGGTCACGGGGCAGCGCACCACCGCCCCGGGCTCGCAGCGGTAGGTCTCCACCGCCCGGTAGTCGCTGCGGATCGCGGGCAGCACCATGCGCAGCAGCTCCTCGTCCTGGAGGACCTGTGCGTCCGTGCCGGCGAGCGCCCGCAGTTCGGCGATCACCCCGTCGTCGTCCAGGGTGTGCACCCGCTCGTCCCGGGTGCGGGACGGCGCGCGCCGCCCGGAGGCGAACAGCCGCACCGGACCCGACCCGGCGCGTTCCATGCGGCGCGCCACCTCGAACGCCACCAGCGAGCCCATGCTGTGACCGAAGAACGTCAGCGGACGGTCGTCCCACCCGGTGAGGGCCTCGGCTACCCGGTCGGCCAGTTCGGCCACCGACGCGGGTCCCGGCTCGTGCCGCCGGTCCTGACGCCCGGGGTACTGGATCGCCGCGACGTCGACGCCCGGGCTGAGGGCGTCGGCGACCGGCACGTAGAAACTGGCCGAACCACCGGCGTGCGGGAAGCACACCAGCCGCTCCGGGGCCTCGGGGGAGGGCCGGAACCTGCGGATCCACAGGTTGTCGGGGGTGGGGGACCTCATGGGATGTACGCGTCCTTCCGAAGTGTCGATGTGCTGCCCGGGCCCGGCCACCGGGCGGCGTGGCGGTACGCCCGGTGGCCGGGGGAGCGGGGCCGGATCAGTCGTCGGCCGCGGGACCGTACACCTCGACCTGGTCGGAGACCCGGCGCACGTGGATGCACTCGCCGGGGCACTCCTTGGCCGAGTCGACCACGTCGGTGAGCAGGTCCAGGGGGATGCGGGTCGTCGAGCCCGGCGACTGGAGCAGCTCGTCCTCGTCGCTCTTGACGTAGGCGAGCCCGTCGATGTCCAGCTCGAACACCTCGGGCGCGTACTGGGCACAGATCCCGTCACCGGTGCACAGGTCCTGGTCGATCCAGACTTCCAGTTCCTCGTCGTTCGTCGTCTGCGGGGACATAAACACCTGCCTGGCAGTGTCGTCTTGGCGCGCGCACGGAGCTGAGCCGTGCGCGCCGGTTCACTCGGGGCCCGGCCGCGAAGGCCGGACGGGGTCACACCCGCATCGGCTGGGGGGACTCCCGGCGCGCCGGGTCGGGGCCGTCGTACTCGCGGATGATCTCGTACCGCGTGTTGCGCTCCACCGGCCGGAAGCCGGCGTCCCGGATGAGGTCGAGGAGGTCCTCGCGGGTCAGCTTGTCCGGCGTGCCGTAGTTGTCCGCGTCGTGTGTGATCTTGTACTCGACGACCGACCCGTCCATGTCGTCCGCGCCGTGCTGGAGGGCGAGCTGCGCGGTCTGCACGCCGTGCATCACCCAGAACACCTTGACGTGCGGGACGTTGTCGAAGAGCAGCCGCGAGACCGCGAAGGTCTTGAGCGCCTCCGCGCCGGTCGCCATCTGCGTCCGCGCCTGGAGGCGGTTGCGGACCTTGCCGTCCTTCATGTCCACGAAGTCGTGCTGGTAGCGCAGCGGGATGAAGACCCGGAAGCCGCCGGTCTCGTCCTGCAGTTCACGCAGCCGCAGCACGTGGTCCACGCGGTGGCGGGGCTCCTCGATGTGCCCGTACAGCATGGTGCACGGGGTCTTGAGCCCCTTCTCGTGCGCCAGGCGGTGGATGCGGGACCAGTCCTCCCAGTGGGTGCGGTGGTCGACGATGTGCTGCCGTACCTCCCAGTCGAAGATCTCCGCACCGCCACCGGTCAGCGACTCCAGGCCCGCGTCGATCAGCTCGTCGAGGATCTCGGAGGCGGACAGGCCCGAGATGGTCTCGAAGTGGTGGATCTCGGTGGCCGTGAACGCCTTCAGCGAGACGTCCGGCAGCGCGGCCTTCAGCTCGCGCAGCGACCGCGGGTAGTAGCGCCACGGCAGGTTGGGGTGCAGCCCGTTGACGATGTGCAGCTCCGAGAGGTGCTCGTTCTCCATCGCCTTCGCCAGGCGGACGGCCTCCTCGATGCGCATCGTGTACGCGTCCTGCTCACCCGGCTTGCGCTGGAAGGAGCAGTAGGCGCAGGACGCCGTGCACACGTTCGTCATGTTCAGGTGACGGTTCACGTTGAAATGCACCACGTCGCCGTTCTTACGGGTGCGCACCTCGTGCGCCAGACCGCCCAGCCACGCCAGGTCGTCCGACTCGTACAGGGCGATGCCGTCCTCGCGGGACAGCCGCTCACCGGAGAGGACCTTCTCCTCCAGCTCGCGCTTGAGCCCAGCGTCCATGGCCGGGAACCTCCTCGTTCAGTGCCTGGCGGCACGCGTAGTGGGTCTGCGCACGGGGCGCTGGATGCCACGCCGGCGAGCCCGGTACGACCCGGCGCCCCGGCTGATCACGGTCCCGGCGGTCGCGCCCGGAGACGGGCGGACGCGCGGCCGGGACCGCGCCACACGGACACTCCGTCGCACCGGCGTCGGGCCCGCGGGGCCGGCCAATGATCCGGCGGCCGCGGGCCCCGATCCCGTCCGGTGGGCACCGACGCCGCGTCGGGTGGGGCTCCCCCATCCTCGCGGAGGGCAGTCTGGGGAAAATCCCATACCCGCAACGGCTTTGCTGAGGGCACCCCACCACTCACCGACGAGCCCACCGCACACCGACGAGCCCACCACTCACCGACGAAGGGGACGCCATGCCGGCACCACTGACCCTCGCGCACTCGTCCTGCCCGAACGACACGTTCGTCTTCCACGCCTGGACCGAAGGCCTCCTCCCCGGAGCACCAGAGGTACGGCTCACCCTCGCCGACATCGACGTCACCAACGGCCGGGCCCGGCGCGGGGAACTCGACGTCCTGAAGGTCTCCTACGGAGTGCTGCCGCACATCCTCGACGCGTACGCGCTGCTGCCCTGCGGCGGCGCCCTCGGACACGGGTGCGGGCCCCTCGTCCTGGTCGCGGAACCGAAGGAGCCCGCCGGCCTCGCCGGCGCCCGCGTCGCCGTGCCGAGCACCAGCTCCACCGCCTACCTGCTGTTCCGGCTGTGGGCGGCCGACGCCGTACCCGGCGGCGTGGGTGAGATCGTCGTCCTGCCGTTCCACGAGATCATGCCCGCCGTCCGCGACGGCGTCGTGGACGCCGGACTCGTCATCCACGAGGCCCGCTTCACCTACGGCCGCTACGGCCTGCACCGCGCGGCCGACCTGGGCGAGGAATGGGAGAAGCACACCGGCCTGCCCATCCCGCTCGGCGCCATCGTCGCCCGGCGCTCCCTGGGCGAACCCGTGCTGCGCACCCTCGCCGACGCCACCCGTGCCTCCGTACGAGCCGCCCGGCACGACCCCGACGCCTCCCGCGCGTACGTCCTGCGGCACGCCCAGGAGATGGAACCGGACGTCATCGACCAGCACATCGACCTGTACGTCAACGAGTTCACGGCCGACCTCGGCGAGGACGGCCTGCACGCCGTGCGCACCCTGCTCGACCGCTCCGCCGCTCTCGGCCTGCTGCCCCGGCTCCCCGACGGCGCCCTCGACACCACCCGCGGCCTGTGAACGTCCGGCCTCCTCCGGCACCATCCGCTCGCGAAGGCCGTCCTCCCGCCCGGCAACGCTAGAAGTTCTCTTAGAGCACCCCACCGACACCCCGATCACCGGCCCGACCCTTCCCACAATGGGCTCGGGGGACAGGCCCGGCACCGGGAGCGTCATGGCCTGTCCCCCCACGAGGGCATCGGGTGGCACGCCCGCCCCTCACCGACCCCGGCGCCCACAGGGCGCCGGGGCCCGCCCGATGCCCCCGTGCCCACCGGCGGGCCGGCGTGCCCGCTGCCGAAGGGAGACCGACCATGAGCGAGGACAGGCTGCGCGACTTCCTGAACCGTGTCTCCAGCGACCTCCAGCGCACCCGTGCCCGGCTGCGCCAGGTCGAGGGCAGGGCCACCGAACCGATCGCCGTCGTCTCCATGAGCTGCCGCTACCCCGGCGGGGTCCGCACCCCCGAGGACCTGTGGCACCTGGTCGACACCGGCACCGACGGCATCTCCCCGTTCCCCGGCGACCGCGGCTGGGACCTCGACACCCTCTACGACCCCGACCCGGCCACCCCCGGCACCTGCTACACCCGCGAGGGCGGCTTCCTCCACGACGCCGCCGACTTCGACCCGGCCTTCTTCGGCATGTCACCCCGCGAGGCCCTGGCCACCGACCCCCAGCAGCGCCTCCTGCTGGAGATCGTCTGGGAGTCCCTGGAACGTGCCGGACTGCGCCCCGCCGACCTGCGCGGCAGCGCCACCGGCGTGTTCGCCGGAGTCATGTACAACGACTACGCCACCCGCTTCCCGGAGCCGCCCCCCGGCGTCGAGGGCTACCTGGGCAACGGCAGCGCCGCGAGCATCGCCTCCGGGCGCGTCTCCTACACCTTCGGCTTCGAGGGCCCCGCCCTGACCGTCGACACCGCCTGCTCCTCCTCCCTCGTCGCCCTCCACCTCGCCGTGCAGTCGCTCCGCCAGGGAGAGTGCGACCTGGCCCTCGCGGGTGGTGTCGCCTTCATGTCGACACCGGTCACCTTCCTGGAGTTCAGCCGCCAGCGCGGCCTCGCCCCCGACGGCCGCTGCAAGTCCTTCGCCGACGCCTCGGACGGCACCGGCTGGGGCGAGGGCGCGGGCGTCCTGCTGCTCGAACGCCTCTCCGACGCCCGCCGCAACGGTCACCCGGTCCTCGCCGTCATCCGCGGCTCGGCCGTCAACCAGGACGGCGCGAGCAGCGGCCTCACCGCCCCCAACGGCCCGTCCCAGCAGCGTGTCATCCGGCAGGCAGTCGCCTCCGCCGGCCTCTCCCCCCAGGACATCGACGCCGTCGAGGCCCACGGCACCGGCACCACCCTCGGCGACCCCATCGAGGCCCAGGCCCTCCTCGCCACCTACGGCCAGGACCGCGCCGACGACCACCCGCTGTGGCTGGGCTCCCTCAAGTCGAACATCGGCCACACCCAGGCCGCCGCGGGCGTCGGCGGCGTCATCAAGATGGTCATGGCCCTGCGCCACTCCCGCCTCCCCCGCACCCTGCACGTGGACGCCCCCACCACCAAGGTCGACTGGAGCGAGGGCACCGTACGCCTCCTCACCGAGCCCGTCGCCTGGCCCCGCGCCGAACGACCCCGGCGCGCCGGAGTGTCCGCGTTCGGGGTCTCCGGCACCAACGCCCACGTCATCCTGGAGGAAGCCCCGGCGGCCGAACCGGAGTCCGCGGACACCCCCGGGGAACCTCTGCCCCAGGTGATCCCCTGGATCCTCTCCGCACGCACCACCGACGCCCTCGGCGCCCAGGCCACCGCCCTGCTGGCCCACCTCGGCACCCACCCCGGCCTCGACGAGCGGGCCGTCGCCCACACCCTCGCCACCCGACGCTCCCTCTTCGAGCAACGCGCCGTCGTCCTGGGAACCGACCGCGCCACCCTCACCGCCGGACTCAAGTCCCTCGCCGGGAACGTCACATCACCGGACGTCATCGTCAGGACCGCCCGACGGGGCGGCAGGACGGCGTTCCTGTTCTCGGGTCAGGGTGCGCAGCGGCCGGGGATGGGGCGTGAGTTGTACGAGGCGTTCCCGGTGTTCGCGGAGGCCTTCGACGCGGTGTGCGCGCAGGTCGGTGGGGAGTTGCGGGAGGTCGTCTTCGGTGAGGACGCGGAGCGGC
>NZ_JBHYQH010000075.1:0-6447 GCF_042746715.1 Streptomyces sp. NPDC058741
GGCCGACGCAGTCCGTCCCCGTGGTGCGCCCGGCCGGTCAGGCCGCCCGGTCGACCGCCGGTTCCCTCAGGTCCGCCTGCCGCACGACGCGCCGGCGGCGGGCCGGCAGCAGGGTCGGGTGGGCGACGCCCCAGGCCGCGCCCTTGCAGATCAGTTCCTTGTAGCGCGCGGCGAGCCGTCCGGTCAGGGCCGCGCGGACGGCCCGGTCGTCGGCGGTGACGTACTGGATCAGGCCCTCGCGGCGGCCCAGCGAGATGCACTGGTTGTAGTAGCGCAGCGGGATGTTCGGCAGCTTGCCCCCGGTCAGACGGGCCGCGAGGGCGTCGGCGGCCTGCCAGGCCATCGGGGTGCCGGTGGCGCACGACATCCGCAGCGGCTTGCCGCCGGGGCCCGTCGCCATGGCCGCGTCGCCGACGGCGTACACGTCCGGGTGCGAGACCGAGCGCATGGTCTTGTCGACCACGATCCGGCCCCGCTCGGTGACCTCCAGGGTGGTGGCCGCGGCGATCGGGTGGACGGCGAAGCCGGCCGTCCAGACGGTGACCGCGGCGGGGATCGACCCGCCGTCTTCCGTGGTGACGCGGTCGGCCTCGACGGCGGTGACGGCGGTGTGCTCGTGCACGGTGACGCCGAGCCGGGCGAAGACCCTGCGCAGGTGGGCGCGTCCCTTGTCCGACAGCCAGTCGCCCAGCCCGCCGCGGGCGGCGAGGGCGACGTCCAGGTCCGGACGGGCCTCGGCGATCTCGGTCGCGGCCTCGACGCCGGTCAGGCCGCCGCCCACCACGACCACGCTCCGCCCGGCCTCCAGCCGCGCCAGGCGTCCGCGCAGCCGCAGGGCACCGGGCCGGCCGGCGATCTCGTAGGCGTGCTCGGCGGCGCCGGGGACGCCCTGGTCGTCCCAGCCGCTGCCGAGGGCGTAGACGAGGCTGTCGTAGGGCAGTTCCCCGACGCCGTCCGCGTCTTCGACGGTGACGGTCCCGGCGTCGGCGTCGACGGCGGTGACCTCCGCGAACCTGAGGTGGACGCCGGTGCCCGCGAACATCTCGGCGAACGGCCGGTGCCGGAGGTCCTGGCCGGTGGCGAGCTGGTGCATCCGGACGCGCTCGACGAAGTCGGGGTCGGCGTTGACGAGCGTGATGGCGACATCCTCGCGGTGCAGTCGCCGGGCGAGGCGTCCGGCGGCGACGGTTCCGGCGTATCCGGCTCCGAGGACGACGATGCGGTGCTGCATGTCCCTGCTCCTGTCTTCAGCGGATCCTGGCTTCAGCGGTTCGCCTCTTGAACCGGGCGGCCCGCCGTTTCCTGACAGGAACGTGATGTGACGCAGGTCATACAGGGATCAGAAGGCCGTGACCAGGGGTTCCCCGTGGTCGGCGGCGGCCCACCGCCGGGTCGCGCGCTCCAGCTTGTCGGGGTTGACCTGGCTGCGGAACGCGGCGATGCCCTCCGGGGTGATCTCCAGGCTCATGACGCCGAAGACCCGGCCACCGACGACCGCCACGAGCCCGGGGCCGCCGTTGACGGTCGCCCGGTACATGGCGACCGGGCCGCCGATCAGGGCGCGCTGGGCCTTGCCCGGCTTGAACAGGCCCCGCAGGAACCTGGCGACCGCTAGGGCCCCCTCGAACGCCTTGGCGCGGGCCGGGACCTTTCCACCGCCGTCGCCGACGGCCACGGCGTCCGCGGTGAGCAGCCGGACCAGCGGCTCGGTCCTGCCGCTGGTGGCGGCGGTGAGGAACTCGTCGACGACCCGCCGCGCGGTGGCCTCGTCGACCTCGGCGCGGGCCTTGCCGTCGGCGACGTGCTTCCGGGCCCGGTGGAAGATCTGCTGGCTGGCGGCCTCGGTGAGGTCGAGGATCGCGGCGATCTCCCGGTGCGGGTAGTCGAAGGCCTCGCGCAGCACGTACACCGCGCGCTCGTTGGGCGTGAGCCGCTCCAGCAGGGTGAGGACCGCGTACGAGACCGACTCGCGCTGCTCGGCGGTGTCGGCGGGGCCCAGCATCGGGTCCCCGGCGAGCAGCGGCTCGGGCAGCCACTGCCCGACGTACGTCTCACGCCGGGCGCGGGCCGAGGTGAGCTGGTTCAGGCACAGGTTGGTGAGCACCTTCGTCAGCCACGCCTCGGGGACCTCGATGCGGTCCACGTCGGCGCCCTGCCACCGCAGGAACGTCTCCTGCACGGCGTCCTCGGCCTCGCTCGCCGAGCCCAGCAGCCGGTAGGCCAGGGCCTCCAGGCGGGGCCGGAACGCTTCGAACCGGTCGACGTCGTCCGCGGTCAGGGGCATGGACCGGATCCTAGCCCCAGGACCTGCGTGCGAGCAGAAGCCCGGCCCCGGGCGGGAGTTCCCCCCGCCGGCGGCCCCTAGAAGAGCTCGTTCGCCCCGTCGCCGTGCCGCCCCTCCCCGGGCGCGAGGCGGCGGTAGGCGGCGCGGGCGTGGACGACCCGGGCCAGGGCGGTGCCGACGAGGGTGGCGCCGAGGAGACAGGCCAGCCAGGTGGTGTCGCGGTGGTGGGCCCAGGAGAGGGTGCCCATCGGCGGGATGCCGAAGGCGTTGAGGAACAGCCAGCACAGCACGGCCGTGCCCGGTGCCGCCGTGAAGCGGGCGCGCAGGCCGAGCACGGCGGCGAGCAACGACAGGGCGGCCAGGACCAGTCCGGTCCGGTAGGGCCCGACCACGCTGTTGAGCAGCACCACCAGCAGCAGCGCGCCGCCGACGGCACCGGCCCAGACCAACGGGGTGGCCACGGGCTGGGGGACGGGCCTGGCCCCGGTCCCCAGGGGCTTCCACTCGATCATGCCGGGGCTTCCTTCCGGTCCTCCTGGACAGGGATTGTCTCCCGCGTCCGCTCCGTCGGACTGTGGCGGGGAGACCGGCGGCTTGTCAGGACGTCATCAAGCCGTTCTGCGCCGGGTTCACGGCGGTGGGTCGGCCGTCAGGGGCGCGGGGAGGCGGCCGCCGTCTCCGCCGCCCGCTTCAGGTCGCGGAGCCAGGCGTCGAGGCCGGCGGCCAGCGCGGTCGTCGCGGGACGTCCGCCTCCACCTGGGCGCCCGTCCAGGTCTCCTCGGTGTGGACGCGGACGCCGTGCCCGGTCTCGCGGAACGTTTACCGGTGGACGCCGTCGATGCGCAGGCCGTCGCCGGCCGCCGGGCCGCTCCGCAGGACGCGGTCGTGGGGGCGCGGGCCCCGACGGTGGAGGTGATCTCCGGCGTGCCGTCCGGGGCGGGAGTGGTCCAGCGCAACCGCGACCCCGTGCGCAGGACACCTCGGTCGAGGCGTTCGCTCGTGATGACGGGCGGCTGCCGGGACGGCCGGTCCTCCACCTCGCTCTGCGGCTTCCGGACGGCGCTCATCGGAGCCTCGATCAGGACGTCGCACGCGTAGCGGATGAGGACGGCGGCGTCCACGCCCCGTCCCGCGCACCGGGCGGTGTCGCGGCCGGGGTGATGGGATTCGACCCGGCGCGCCTCTTCGCCGCCGAGCCGGACGCCTTGACCGCCTCCCCCGCCGGCGACTGACCCCGGCCGGTCAGCGGCGCCGCAGCGCCGCATCGAGCAGGGCCGGCGGGGTGTCGCCCTTCTCGTGTGCGGCCAGGTCGGTGCCGGGGGCCACGATCGCGTCGATCGCGTCGAGCACATCGGCCGGGAGCACGGTGTCGGCGGCGGCGAGCTGGGCCCGCAGGTGGTCGGGGGTGCGGGGGCCGATGAGCGCGCTGGTCACGCCCGGATGCGCCGTGACGAACCCGAGCGCCAGCTGGATCAGGCTCAGTCCGGCCTCCTCGGCGACGCCGGCGAGCCGCTCGACGGCGTCGAGCCGGGCCCGGTTGGCGGGGAGGGTGGTGTCGAAGCGCTCCGGCATGAACGCCGACCGGTTCGTGGTGATCTCCCGGCCCGCGCGGACCGCGCCCGACAGCCAGCCCGAGGCCAGCGGGCTCCACACCAGCACACCGAGGCCGTACTCCTGGGCGACGGGCAGGACGTGCGCCTCGACGCCGCGCTGCAGGATCGAGTAGCTGGGCTGCTCGGTGACGTAGTGGCCGAGGCCGTGCTCCCGGGCGGCCCAGCGGGCCTGCACGATGCGGTACGCGGGGAAGGTCGAGGAGCCGAAGTGGCGGATCTTCCCGGCGCGCTGCAGGTCGGTCAGGGCCGACAGGGTCTCCTCGTCGCCAGTGCGCGGGTCCCAGCGGTGGACCTGGTACAGGTCGACGTGGTCGACGCCGAGGCGGCGCAGACTGTCCTCCAGAGCGGTGACCAGCCAGCGGCGCGAACCGCCCCGGCGGTTGCGCTCCTCGCCCATCGGCATGCCCGCCTTCGTGGCCAGCACGACGTCGTCGCGGCGGCCCGCGAGGGCCTTGCCGACCATCTCCTCGGACTCACCGCCGCCGTAGACGTCGGCGGTGTCGATGAGGTTGATCCCCGCCTCCAGGGCGGCGTCGACGAGGGCGGTGGCCTCGTCCTGGCTGGTCCGGCCGATCCGGCCGAAGTTCATCGCGCCGAGCGCGAGGGAGCTGACCTGCACACCGGTGCGGCCCAAGGTGCGGTACTGCATGTCCGTGTCTCCTCTGCCATCATGGAACAAGCGGAACGCTGTTCCGGTACGACCCGACGATACGGAACACTGTTCCGTTTTTGCAAGCGGCAGCGACGGCACGGAAGGACGGCACGATGGAAGACAGCGACGGCGAGGGCGGGCGCGCGGCCCCGTCCCGGCGCAAGGACGCGCGGCGCAACAAGGCGGCGCTGCTCGAGGCGGCCGCCGCCGTCTTCGTCACCTCGGGCGTGGACGCGCCGGTGCGGGACATCGCGGCCAGGGCCGGTGTCGGGGTGGGCACGATCTACCGCCACTTCCCGACCCGGGCGGAGCTCATCATCGCCGTCTACCAGCACCAGGTGGACGCCTGCGCCGAGGCCGGCCCGGCCCTGCTCGCCGACAGCGCGACCCCGTACGCCGCACTCGGAGGCTGGATCGACCTCTTCGTCGACTTCCTGGTGACCAAGCACGGCCTCGCCGCCGTCCTGCACTCCGACGACACCGGCTTCGACGCGCTGCACACGTACTTCCTCGACCGCCTCGTGCCGGCGTGCGCCGCCCTCCTGCGCGCCGCATCCGACGCCGGGGAGATCCGCCCCGGCATCGAGGCCTACGAACTGATGCGCGGCGTCGGCAACCTGTGCATCGGCGCGGACACCGACCCCCGCTACGACGCCCGCCGCCTCGTGGCGCTCCTCGTGGGGGGGCTGCGGCGAACGGGCTGAAGGTCACCGACGCGCCGCACCACCACGGCTGCAGGACGGCGAGAGGATCATGGCCGCGGTGTACGGCAGGACCGGGCCGGGGCCCGCCTCGGGTATGAGATTTCCGAGCCGCGCGCCCCGGCCTGTGCTACCTTCGCTGGTGTTGCAGTTTTGGTTCCCAGAGACTTCGAGTGCTCTATCGGCCTTTGTCGACGAGCACTCTTTTTGTTTCCGAGGATTTTCGAATCTCTCCGCGGGGTGATCATTTCGGCGACTTCCGGGTCCGCAAGGTGCGGGTCCCGGGTACTGCCAGTAAAGGGAGATTCACCATGGCCAACGGCACCGTGAAGTGGTTCAACTCGGAAAAGGGCTTCGGCTTCATCGAGCAGGAGGGTGGCGGCCCGGACGTGTTCGCCCACTACTCGAACATCGCCACCTCCGGCTTCCGTGAGCTCCAGGAAGGCCAGAAGGTCACCTTCGACGTCACGCAGGGCCAGAAGGGCCCGCAGGCCGAGAACATCCTTCCCGCCTGACGCTACGCGCCGGCGCGACCGGGGCCCGCACCTTCGTGGTGCGGGCCCCGTCCCGTTTCCCGGGGCGGGACCCGCCCCTCCTCCCGGACCGGGGAGCGGACGACCTCGTGGGTGAACGTGCCGGGGCGCCCGACGGCATGCGGCGCGTACGCCGGCGGTCTTGTCGGCCGGGACGGCCGGGCCGCGTCCGCCCTTGGCTTCCCTTCGCCTCGGCGGCCCGCAGCCCGTCGCACGTCAGCTCGCGCTGGAGGTTGCGCTGGAGGTCGCAGGCGGCGGCGAGGGTCCGCACCGACTTCACGGTGGACAGTTCTCCGGTGGGACTGCTCCTGGAGCCTTGACGGCGACGTTCTTGCTCGAGCGGGAAGAGCCGGGCGCTGTCCTCCTCCCTCCCCCTCGCCCCCGCTCTCCCCCGCCCTACGCGTCCCCGTCCCCGCGCCGGGTCCGCCCCCCGGGCACCGCACCGGGACACCCCGGCCGACCGACACCCGTGACAGCGCCCCACCGGAGGCGGCGGCCACCCCGCCGACGACCCGGCCCCCAGCCCCTTGCCCCACCCCGACCTCGGTCCGCCCGGTTCCAGCGGAGGACCCCCCGGGCACCGCACCGGGACACCCCGGCCGACCGACACCCGTGACAGCGCCCCACCGGAGGCGGCGGCCACCCCGCCGACGACCCGGCCCCC
>NZ_JBHYQH010000075.1:6546-16654 GCF_042746715.1 Streptomyces sp. NPDC058741
CAGCCCCTTGCCCCACCCCGACCTCGGTCCGCCCGGTTCCAGCGGAGGACCGCCCGGGCACCGCACCGGGGTCGGCCGCCCCCGGCAGCCGGTAGCCCGCCGGGCGCCCGGGACCGCACCCGTCCCCGTCACGCCGTGCCTCCGCCGACGCCTGGCCTGCTGGTCCCGGCCCGGGTTTCTCCCCTCCCGCACCTCGCTGCGGAGACCGGGGGGTTTTGCGGAACCTTTGCCTGGGGGCCGGGCGTTGGAAGGGGTGAACGCGCGGAGCGGGTGCGCGAGGTGATGCCGACGAATTCCGAGGTGACGGCGATGGCAGTGTGGGACCGGCTCAAGGACCAGGCCAGGGCGATGCAGCAGGGCCAGGCGGGACGCGGCGCGACCGGTGCGCACAGCGGCGGGTCGAGGTCCGGCGGCGGAAGCAAGGCCCAGCTGGTCGGGCTGCTGAAGACGCAGCTCGGGTCGCTCAAGAGCGAGTTGAAGAGCGGTGCCTACCGGGACGCGAGCATGGCGGTGTGCGCCCTGGTCGCGGCGGCCGACGGGCATGTGGATCCGGCCGAGCGGCAGCACGTCGAGTCGATGATCCTCGGCAACGACGTCCTGCAGAACTTCCCGCCGGAGCAGCTGCGCCAGCGTTTCAACAAGCACGTGGACCAGCTGATGGCCAACGCCCAGCTCGGCCGGGCCGAGGCGCTGCAGGAGATTGCCAAGGCCGCCAAGAAGCCCACCGAGGCCAGGGCCGTCATCCAGACCGGCATCGTCATCGCCGGTGCGGACGGCGACTTCTCGCAGGCCGAGCAGATGGTGCTGCGCGAGGCGTGCGCGGCGCTGGGGGTGTCGCCCGCCGAGTTCCAGCTCTGAGCCCGGGCGTGCGCTAGGGGGCGCGCAGGGCGTCGACCGCCAGGCGGGCCGTCGTACCGATGACGGCGTCGGCGGCGGGCAGCAGCGCGGAGGTGCGGGCCGTGCGGGTGAAGACGGCGACGGCGTAGCGTCCCCCGTCGGGGTACTCGACGACGCCGACCTCGTTGCGCACGGTCGGCAGGCTGCCCGTCTTCCCCGCGACGTGCACGTCGTCGAAGGGGAAGCCGGAGGCCAGCCGGTGCGGCCACACCTGCAGGCCGAGGAGGCGCCGGATGGCCGCGCCGTGCTCCGGTGTGCACGCCTCGTCGCGCCAGACGGCGGCGAGCAGGCGCGTCATGTCGCGTGGGGTGCTGCGGTTGGTGCGGGCCGGGTCGAGCGCGCGGAGCCGGGCGACGATGTGCGGGTCGGCCAGCGCCCCGGCGCCGCCCGGCCCGGCGTCCTCCTTGATGGTGGCGAGGAGGTCGCCGAAGGAGTGCAGCGCGTGGGTGCGGGTGAGCCCGAGGCGGGCGGTGGTGCGGTTGACGGCGTCGAGACCGACCCGCGCCAGCAGCAGGTCGGCGGCGGCGTTGTCGCTGACGGACATCATGAGATAGGCGAGGTCCCGCAGGGACAGCCGGACCCCGTCGAGCATCGCGGCGAGCCCCGTCGGTCCGGCGGTGCGGCCCCGCGGCGGGCACTCGACCTGCTCGGTGAGGTCCAGCTCCCCCCGCGCCGCCTGCTCGTGGAGGCTGACGAGCACACACAGCTTGTGGACGCTGGCGGTGCACACCGGCTGGTCCGCACCGGCGTCGAGCTGCGCCCCGGAGTCGATGTCGACGGCGTGCAGCCGGCCGGTGACCCCGGCGTCGGCGAAGGCCGCGTGGATGCGGGCGAGGGTGTCGGTCACAGCCAGTACTCCGAGGCCGGGCGCAGATGGAGCGGTCGGGAGGGCAGGTCGGGCATGGCCCCGGCGGTGCGCAGGGCGTGCGTGGCGGCCTCGGCGAACGCGGCGACGGCGGCGTCCCCCCGCCCGTCGGGCCAGGCGACGGAGTGCCGCAGGGCGAGCGGAGCACCGGAGAGGGGACGCCACACGACGTCACCGCCGGGACCCGGCCCGGGAGCCGGCTCCGGAGGGCCGGGCGGGTGCGCGTCCCGCGGCCCGAACGCCACCGCCTCCGCCGACAGCACCAGCCCCCGGACGAAGCTCGCCCCCTGGGCGTGGCGGACCGCGGGCGGGGTGTAGCCGTTGCGGGCGCAGGTCGTCAGCAGGTCGTCGTAGACCGCGGGGGCGGCCGAGCGGGGGAAGAGGATCAGGTCGTAGCCGGTCAGGGAGGCGAGCGGCACCTCGTCGAGTCCGGCCGCCGCCGCGTCACCCGGCAGCAGCACGCCCAGCTCGCGCCGGAGCACCGGGCCGAGCTCCAGCCCCGACACGTCACAGGGGTGGTGGATGAGCCCGACGTCCAGCTCGTGCGCGGCGAACCGCTCCAGTTGCTGCGCGGTGGACAGCTCGTGCAGGTCCAGGTCCACGCCGGCGGGGCCCGTGCCGGAGAAGCCCGCGAGGAGCGCGGCGACCGTCTCGCCGGAGACGTCCGGGGGCAGGGCGGCCCGCAGCCGTCCGGTCCCGCCGTCCCGGACGCGGCGCGCGGTGGCCATCAGCGCCTCGGAGCGGGCGAGCACCTCCCGCGCCTCGGTCAGCAGCAGCGCACCCGCCTCCGTGATGGCCACCTGCCGGCTGGTGCGTGCGAAGAGCCGGACACCGAGATGTCTCTCCAGGCGCTGGATGCGCTGCGAGAGCGGGGGCTGGGCCATGCCCAACCGCTCCGCGGCACGGCCGAAGTGTGACTCTTCTGCAACAGCCACGAAGCACTCCAAGTGCCGCAACAGGTCCACGAGCAGCAACCATATCGGGAATTGATCAATACGAGATCAATGAAGAAATTGGACAGAACGCCGGTGGCGCTGCTGTTCTCGGAGCATGGACAACCTCGCCGACTCCTCGGGCGCCGCGTACTCCGGCGCCTCCACCGGCGGCCGCGGGCCGCGCCGCAGGGCCCTGCGGGCCGTCGTCGCGGGGGCGGTCGTGCTGACCGTCGTCGCGGGCGGGGCGTACGCGGCCGGTCTCGGTCCCTTCGCGGGCGGCACCGGGCCCGACCCCGCCGCCGCGCGACAGGCCCGCGCGTTCCTCGCCGACTGGGAGGCCGGCAGCATGCCCGGCGCGGCGGACCGTACGACCAGTCCCGCCGCGGCCCAGCAGGTCCTGCGGAGCTTCACCGCCGGACTCGACATCGGCAAGCCGGAACTGACGGCCGAGACCGCGGCCGAGGGCGAGGACGGCTCGGTCACCGTCCCCTTCACCGCCCGGATGCCCGTGACAGGTCTGGGTACCTGGACCTATGAGTCGAAGCTGCCGCTGCGCGAACAGGACGACGGCTCCTGGAAGGTGGAGTGGACGCTGTCCCTCGTCCACCCCCGGCTGAGCGACACGGAGAAGTTCCGTCTCGAACGGGAGGAGACCGAACCGCCCGAGGTCACCGATCGCGACGGCGAGAAGATGACCGGCACGCGGTTCCCCTCCCTGGCCCCCCTGATGACCCGCCTCGCCGGGGACGACGGCGGCAGCGCGTCCGGCGCCCGGGGCGCGATCCACCTGGTCGACCGGGCCACCGGCGAAGTGCAGCGCACGGAGGCCCGGTTCGGCGCGAAGACGGTCCGGGCGGACGACGGCCCGGTCCGCACCAGCCTCGACGCCGACTGGCAGTCGGCCGCCGAGAAGGCCCTCGCCACCCACGCCGACGGCAAGAACGCCGCGCTGGTCGCGCTGCGCATCGACGACGGCGAGGTCCTGGCCGTGGCGAACTCCCCGTCCTCCGGCTTCAACCGCGCACTGTCCGGCACCTACGCGCCGGGCTCCACCTGGAAGATCGTCACCAGCAGCGCGCTGCTGCTCAAGGGTGCCGTCGCGCCGGACGACGTGGTGGACTGCCCCCGGTACCTGACGGTGGGGAAGCGGTTCCAGAACGTGGAGCTGTCGGAGCACCCGGGCGCGACCTTCCGCAAGGACTTCACCGAGTCGTGCAACACGGCGTTCATCAGCCTGCGCGACCGGCTCGACGACGGGGAGCTGGGCGCCGTCGCCCGCGATTACTTCGGCGTCGGCCAGGAGTGGCACGTGGGGGCGCCCACGTACGACGGCTCGGTGCCGGTGCCCGGGGACGAGACGGAGAAGGCCGCGTCGATGATCGGGCAGGGCCGCGTGCAGGCCAACCCGCTGATCATGGCGTCGGTCACCGCGACGGCCGTGTCGGGCACCTTCCACCAGCCCTCGCTGATCGCCGGCACCGAGGACACGACCGACACGACCCCGCTGCCGCGCGGCGTGGTCACGCAGTTGCGCGAGATGCTGCGTGCCACCGTGACGGACGGCACCGCGAAGATCCTCTCCGGGCTGCCCGGCGAGATCGGCGCGAAGACCGGCACCGCCGAGGTGTCCGAGGACCAGGACAACAACGGCTGGCTCGTCGCCCACCGCGGCAACGTCGCCATCGCCTGTGTCGTCGAGGAGGGGGTGACGGGCGGCGGTTCGGCCGGGCCGGTCGTCCGCGAACTGCTGGCCGCCGTGCCGGGCGACTCCGGCTGAGCCCCGGCCGGCCCGGCAGCACCCAGCCAAACCGACCACCGCCGACTCCAACCGAGCCCCGACCAGACCCACGACACCCCACTGAGCCGACCACCGCCGACTCCAACCGAGCCCCGACCAGACCCACGACACCCCGCTGAGCCGACCACCGCCGACTCCAACCGAGCCCCGACCAGACCCACGACACCCCACCAAACCGACCACCGCCGACTCCAACCGAGCCCCGACCAGACCCACGACACCCCACCAAACCGACCACCGCCGACTCCAACCGAGCCCCGGCCGGACCCCACGACACCCCGCTGAGCCGACCGTCGCGGAAGCAGACCCCGTGAACCGAGAAGAGCCGGTGGTGAGAGGAGCACTCCGCGTGCCCACCGAACGTCCCGCCCCACCCCGCCGCGCCGTCCTGGCCACCGCGGCCCTGGCCCCCCTGGCCCCGCTGGCCGGCTGCGGCACGGACGACCGTCCCGCCGGCCGGGCGGCCCGGTCCCCTTCGGCGGACCGCCAAACCCCGCCGCCGGGCAGCCGCCCCCCGGTCCACCGCCCCCGGCTGGCGGACCTGGAGCGCGAGTACGGCGCCCGCGTCGGTGTCTACGCCCTCGCGACCGGCACCGGCGCCACGGTGCTCCACCGCGCCGACGAACGGTTCGCGTTCTGCTCGGTCTTCAAGGCCCTGGCCGCGGCGGCGGTCCTGCACCGCGTCTCCCCCGACGGTCTGGAGCGCCGCGTCACCTACACCCGGGCCGATCTGAAGGCCACGGCTCCCGTCACCGGCAAGCACGTCGGCACCGGCATGACCCTCCGCCAACTCTGCGACGCCGCGGTCCGGTTCAGCGACGGCACCGCCGGCAACCTCCTGGTGCGCGACCTCGGCGGCCCCGCCGCGCTCACCGCCTTCCTGCGCGAACTGGGCGACCGGGTCAGCCGCTTGGACCACTACGAGCCCGAACTGCACGACGTGCCGCCGGGCGACCCCGCGGACACCACCACGCCCCGGGCGGTCGCCACCGACTTCCGAGCGCTGCTCCTCGGCACCGCCCTGCCCGCCCGCGCACGGGCCCTGCTCATGGACTGGCTCTCACGCAACGCCACCGAGGTCGGCGCCCGCCGCATCCGGGCCGGGCTGCCCGACGGGTGGCGGGTGGCCGACAAGACCGGCACGGGCGACTACGGCCGCGCCAACGACATCGCCGTCCTCCATCCGCCCGGCGGCGAACCGCTCGTCCTGGCGGTCATGACCGACCGCCGGGGCCGCGACGCCGAGCCCTCCGACGCCCTGATCGCCGAGGCGGCCAGGCGGACCGTCGCCGCCCTCGGGCTCTGACGGGCCCGGAGGTCTATAAACGAGGCCATGATCTATCACGTCGTGCCGCTCACCGTCTGGAACACCGGTGCCGGACAGCCGTACGCCCCCGCCTCCCTCGCCGAGGAGGGGTTCGTGCACTGCTCCCCGGACGAGGTGACCACGCTGGCCGTGGTCGACGCCTTCTACCGGGACGCGCCCAGGCCGCTGCTGGTGCTCGCGCTCGACGAGTCGCGTCTGACGGCGCGGGTGGAGTGGGAGGCGGCGGCCCCCGCCCCGCCGCCCGGGGTCGCCGGGGACACCCTGTTCCCGCACGTCTTCGGCCCCCTCGACCGGGACGCCGTCGACCACGTCCTGGAGGTGCGGTGGGACGAGGCGGGCCGGGCCTCGCACTTGAGTGCGACAGGATGACTGCCCGCCCCGTACCTGACCGTGCGCTCCGGCAGCTGACCGTGCGCCGTCCGGGCGCGGGGCGGTGGCGGCGGTGGCACCACGCCCCGGCGGGCGGGAAGGCCGGGGCGGGCTCCCGAGCGGCACACGCGGGGACGCGACGGCCCGTCCCGGCCTCCCTCTGGCCGCAATCTTCCACCCGGCACCCCCCGCCGCCTCCCGGGAGGGCCCGATCGAGGGGAGGCGTCGGGGGTCCTGTGATGATGAGGGCATGTCGATCCTCGCCACTGTCGCGGTGCTCGCCCTCGCCGCGCTCCACGCCTACATCCTGGTGCTGGAGATGTTCCTGTGGACCACGCCCCGGGCCCGCTCCGCCTTCGGCACCACCCCAGAGTTCGCCGAGAGCACCAGGGCCCTGGCCGCGAACCAGGGCCTCTACAACGGCTTCCTCGCCGCCGGACTGGTCTGGGGCGCGGTGGCGGCCGAGCCGGTCGGCTTCCAGGTCTCGGTGTTCTTCCTGGTGTGTGTGGCGGTGGCGGGCCTGTACGGCGCCGCCACCGCGAACCGGAGGATCCTCTTCGTGCAGACCGTCCCGGCTGTGGCCGCCCTGGCGCTGGTGCTCGCCGCGCACTACGGGTAGGCGCGGCGGGCCCCCGGGGCCCTCAGCGGTTGACCAGGTCCCGGGTCACCTCGCACAGCACCGGACATTCCGGGCGCTTCATCTCATTGCGTCGGCGATAATCGGAGCATGAAGACGGCAACGTACGTAGTGCTGGCGGCCTCGCCCGACCACGTGGTCGCCGTGGTCATCGCCTTCGTCAGCGGGCTCGTCGTGGCGTGCGCGCTGATCTGGGCCGTGCGTGTCGGGATGCGGGTGATGGACAAGGACATCCACCACCCCGGTCCCGAGGAGCAGCCCCATGTCCCGGAGGGCGGGCCGGTCCGCGAGACCCGGGAGATGCGCGAGCCCGACGACGTGCCGGTCGTGCCCCGCGGCGGGCGCCGGCTGCTGCCCTACGAGCTCCACCACGCGAGCACCAGGACCGGCAAGGAACAGCAGCCGCGCCGCTGGTCGCCCGGGTCCAGCGGATCCTTCGGCGGCGGCGGCCTCGGACGCACCTGACACCGCGGGAGGCGACATGGCTGCCCGTCACCGAACGCGCCGGGCGGCGGCAGGGGCGGCCCTGGCGCTGTCCCTGCCGGGTGTGCTCGCGGGCTGCGGCGGAAGCGACAGCCCCGAGGAGACGGCCCGCAAGGCGGAGTCGGCGGTCGGGTCGATCGCCTCACGGGCCACCGAGGCGGTGGAGTCCGCCGCGGCGGAGGCGCAGAGGCGGCTCGACGACATCCAGAACGGCGTCGACGTCAAGGACGACGTCAGGACGAGCGCGCCCGTCACCGGCGCCGACGGCCGGGTACGGACCGAGGTCAGCGTCCGCAACACCGACGACTCGGCCCGTTCCTTCGCGGTCCAGGTGGACTTCAAGGACGCGGGGAACCAACTGGTCGACACGGTGATCGTCACCGTGGACCACGTCCAGCCCGGCCAGTCCGCCACGGCCACCGCCCGCAGCACCCACGACCTGTCCGGCGGCATCCGTACCGAGGTGGCCCGAGCAATCCGCTACTGACCGAACTGCCGCCCCGAAAAGGGCGCGGGGAACGGCGCGACCAGCCACCACCAGCCCGCGCCCGGCCGACAAGCCGAACACCCCGCACCCGCCCCCACGGGGCGCGGAACGGCGCGACCAGCGACCAGCACCCCGCACCCGGCCGACAGCCGAAGGCCCCCCGGGCCGGCCCCACGCCCCAACCCCCCGGCGGAGCCGTCAGCGTGCGAGCCACACCGTAGTGTCCGGCCCCACCCGCCCGTCCTCCAACGGCGCACTGCTCAACAGCACCTCACCCGCCGGCAGCGGCACCACCGCACCGGACAGGTTCGCAACACACCGCCACCCCTCGCAGCGGTCGAACTGCAGCACCCCCTCGGGCACATCCCCCGCCCAGACCAGTTCCTCCCCCTCGATCAGCTTCCGGCGCAACCGCAGGGCCGTGCGGTACAGCTCCAGGGTCGAGCCCTCCACCCCGTCCTGCGCCTCGACGGCGTACTCGGCGAAGCCCGCCGGCTGCGGCAGCCACGCGCCGCCGGGCCCGAAGCCGTACGACGGCCCGGTCGTGGTCCACGGCAACGGCACCCGGCAGCCGTCCCGGCCCTTGCGGACCCGCCCGGTCTGCTCCCAGACGGGGTCCTGGAGCACCTCCGTGGGCAGGTCGGCGACCTCCGGCAGGCCGAGCTCCTCCCCCTGGTAGACGTACGCCGAGCCGGGCAGCGCCAGCATCAGCAGCGTCGCGGCCCGGGCCCGCCGCCGCCCGGCCGCCTCGTCGACCGCGGGGGCGTGGCCGCCGGAGAGCAGCCAGGCGTTGAGGTCGGTGTCCGGCGGGAGCATCAGGCGGGAGGCGTGGCGGACGACGTCGTGGTTGGAGAGCACCCAGGTGGCCGACGCCCCGGCGGCCCGGGCGGTGGCGAGCGACTCGGTGATGACCTGCCGGAGCTCGTCGGCGTCCCAGCCGGCCTGCAGATACTCGAAGTTGAACGCCTGGCCCAGTTCGTCGGGGCGGGCGTACAGCGCGCGCCGGGCGCCGGGCACCCACGCCTCGGCGACGGCCATGCGGGGCGGACGGTAGGAGTCGAGGATCTTGCGCCAGTCGCGGTAGACCTCGTGCACCTCGTCGCGGTCGTAGAAGGGGTGCGTGCCGGGCGGGAGCGCGGTGAGCGCCTCCTCGCGGCTCAGCTCGGGCCGGCCGAGGTCGCGCAGCGGCTCGCCCAGGTCCTTGACGAGGGCGTGGGCGACGTCGACGCGGAAACCGTCGACGCCGCGGTCGGACCAGAAGCGCAGGGTGGTGCGGTGGTCGGCGCGGACCTCCTGGTTCTCCCAGTTGAAGTCGGGCTGCTCGGGTGCGAACAGGTGCAGGTACCACTGCCCGTCGGGCACCCGCTTCCAGGCGCTGCCGCCGAAGACGGACTGCCAGTCGGTGGGCGGCCGTTCGCCGTGCTCGCCGCGCCCGTCGCGGAAGACGTACCGGTCGCGGGCGGGTGAGCCCGGGCCGGAGCGCAGGGCCTCCTGGAACCACACGTGCCGGTGCGAGGAGTGGTTGGGCACGATGTCGACGATGACCTTGAGACCGAGCCGGTGGGCCTCGGCGACCAGGGTGTCGAAGTCCTCCAGGGTGCCCAGGCGCGGGTCGACGTCCCGGGGGTCGGTGACGTCGTAGCCGCCGTCGGCGAGCTCGGAGGGGTAGAAGGGGCTCAGCCACAGGGCGTCCACGCCCAGGGCGGCGAGGTGCGTGAGGCGGCGGGTGATGCCGCGCAGGTCGCCGAGTCCGTCACCGTCGGCGTCGGCGAAGCTGCGGGGGTAGACCTGGTAGACGACGGCCTGCCGCCACCAGTCGGGGTTGTGGGACGACAGGTCGAGCGTGGAGCGTTCGGTCACGCGGTCTCCTTCGCGAGGCATATGGACGACTGCAGGAAACCTGTCCAGAATGCCGGAAAATGGAACCATCCCCGCAGGAGTGATGCGTTCGGGGGGAACACCACCGGCGCCCGGTGGCGCCGGCGCTCAGGCGCCGCCCGCGCCCAGGTGCGGCCTGCTCCCGGGTGCGGCCGGCGCCCAGGTGCGGCCGGCGCCCAGGGGGTGCGGCGTGCTCCCGGGTGCGGCCGACGGCCGCTCCCACAGGTCCGCCCCGCGGGCGGCCACCCGGTCCCCGATACGGCGCAGCAGTTCACCGGCGGGCAGGGCGCCGGGCCGCTGCCCGTCCCGCAGACGCGCGGCGACGACCCCGGCGGCGGCCTCCCGCGCACCGACCACGGGCTGGTGGGGGACCAGCCGGGCCGCGCGGACGCGCGCGGCGGGGCCTGCGCGCCGGGGCCCGCGGGCCCCGGC
>NZ_JBHYQH010000076.1:0-15817 GCF_042746715.1 Streptomyces sp. NPDC058741
CGTCCGGGGTCCGCCCGCTCGGGCGTCCGGTACGCGCGGGCCTCAGCGGGCCGCCCGCACGGACAGGGCGTGGTGGAAGACGTCGCGCGGGTCCCACCTGGCCTTGACCGCCTGCAGCCGGCGGTAGTTGCCGCCGTAGTACAGCTCGTGCCACGGGACCCCGGAGGTGTTCCACCGAGGGTCGGCCATGTCGACGTCGGGGAAGTTGATGAAGCAGCCCTCGCTGCGCTCACCCGGCGCCGGCACCCCGCCCGTGTCCCGGTAGACGCCCGCGTACAGCCGGCGCAGCCAGTCCACGTTCGCCGCGTCGTGCTCCGGGTCCTGCCAGGTGTTCATGAAGAGCGCCTTCAGGACCGAACCGCGCTGCGCCGACGCCGTCGCCGCCGGAGCGACGGTGTTGACCCGCCCGCCGTACGACTGGAGGGACACCGAGCTGGAGTCGTTGGTGTGCTCCGTGCTGCCCAGGAAGTCGTAGAGGACGTCGGCCTGCTCGTCCGTGAACGCCCGCCGCAGATGCGCCGACTTGATCTTCTGGCGGCCTGTCTCCGTGTCCTGCGCGCCGGCCAGCGCCTCCACCGACGCCAGCCACGGCAGCGTCTCCGGCGGCGGGGCGTACGCCTCGACACCCACCCCGGCGCCGACGGCGTCGATGTGGTCCTGCAGCAGACGCGGGGCGTCGGGCAGGGTCGCGTCCAGGTGGGTGAAGGCGATGGCGGCGAGCCCCTGGTCGTTCTGCCCCTGGTGGCCCAGCAGCACCAGACCGCTGAACAGCCCGGTGTACGGCGAGTCGGGCCCGCTGTTGCGCTCGTGCCAGCGCCCGTGGTTGCCCACCAGCGTACGGAACGCGCTCCTGGTCATGCCCTCACGCGGGTACATGACACTGGCGGCGAGCACGCCGGCGTGCGGACGCGGCAGCGCCCGGGTGGGGTCGGTGCCCCGGGCGGACGGCGAACGGAACCAGTAACGGGTCACCACACCGAAGTTGCCGCCGCCGCCACCGGTGTGGGCCCACCACAGCTCCCGGTTCGGGTCGCGGGCGTCCCGGGTGGCGACGACCGCGCGGGCGCCGCCCGAGGCGTCGACGACGACCACCTCGACGGCCAGCAGGTGGTCGCTGGAGATGCCGTGGCGCCGGGACAGGGCGCCGTAACCGCCGCCCTGGACATGCCCGCCGGCACCGACGGTCGCACTGGCGCCGCCCGGAACGGTCACACCCCAGCCGTAGTACAGCGTCCGGTACAGGTCCATGAGCCGGACACCGGCCCCGACCTCGAAGGCGCCGCGCGCCGCGTCCCAGCGCACGGTGTCCATGCCGCTCAGGTCGATGACCCGGCGGACGGACGGGTCGCCCACGAAGTTCTCGTAGCAGTGGCCGCCGCTGCGCACCGTGACGCGCTTGCCGTCCCGCACGGCCTCCCGCACGGCCCGCACCACCTGCTCGGTGGTGGTCGCCAGCAGGAAGGACTCGGGACGGGCGGAGAACCTCTTGTTGCTGCCGCGGACGGCGAGATCGGCGTAGCGCGGGTCCGCCGGGCCCACCTCGAGGAGGCCGGGACCCGCCGTGGCGGCGGCGGGTGGCGCGGCCACGGCGGTGCCGGTGGCCGCCGCGGCGGCGAGGGTTCCCGTGACGAAGCGCCTGCGGCTGGGAGCGGTCATCGCGTCCCCGCTCAGACCGCCGTGCGCTCGGAGAGCGCCCGGTTGACCAGCTCGAGGTACTGGCGCGGAGTCTCCGCCTCGTCGATGGCCTCCTCGTCCAGGAGCACATCGAAGTCCCGCTCTATGCGCCCGGTCGTCTGGAGCACCGCCAGCGAGTCGTAACCGAGTTCGGGGAACGGGACGTCCAGGATGTCGCCGTCCAGGTCGACGCCTTCCTCCTCGCCGGCGCACTCGCGCAACAGGGCGGTCAGATCGTTGAGTTCGAGCCGGTTCACGGCATACCTCTTTCTTCGGTGAGGACAGGGGTGGGTGGGTGCCGGGTACGCGCGCCGCCGCAGCGGTGAGGGGTCAGGCGCGCACCACGACGGCGGAGTTGAAGCCGCCGCGCCCGCGCGCCAGCACCAGCGCGGTCCGCAGCCCGACGCCGCGGCGCGGCGTACCGGTCACGAGATCCAGGGGGCAGTCCCGCGCCGGGCCGCGGGTGCCGGTCGTGGGCGGGATCACCTGGTCCCGGAGCGCCAGCAGGGCGGCGGCCAGGTCCAGCGAGCCGCCGCCGGCGGCGAGCCGGCCGGTCATGCTCTTCGGCGCGGTCACCGCGACGCCGCGCTCCCCGAACACCTCGCTGATCGCCCGCGCCTCGGCACGGTCGGCCGCCCGCTCACCGGCGCCGTCCGCGAAGACCACGTCGACCTGGTCGGGCCGCACCCCGGCGTCCGCCAGGGCCAGCTCGGCGGCCGCGCCCAGCCGCGACCCCCCGCCCGCGTGCGGGGCCGGATCGAAGGTGGACGCGTACCCGGCGACCGTCCCGTACTCCCGGGCCCCGCGGGCACGGGCCGCGTCGGCGTCCTCCAGGATCAGCAGGGCGCCACCCTCGCCGGGGACGTAGCCGTCCGCGTCCGCGTCGAACGGCAGGAAGGCGCGCCGGGGGTCGTCGCTGACGCTGATGCGGCCCTCGGCCAGGTGCGCCGCCCACGCCCACGGGCACAGCGCGGAGTCGACCGCGCCCGCGACGACGAGCGAGGTGCCCCTGCGCAGCTGGCGACGCGCCTGCCCGACGGCGTCCAGTCCGCCCGCCTGGTCGGACACCAGCACTCCGCTGGCGCCGCGCAGGCCGTGCCGGATGGAGATCTGGCCGGTGTTCACCGCGTAGAACCAGGCGAAGGACTGGTAGGCGCTGACGTGCTGGCCGCCCTTGCTCCACAGCGCCTGCAACTCGCGCTGCCCGAACTCGAAGCCGCCCGCCGAACTCGCGGTGACCACGCCCGCCGCGTACTCGGTCAGCGCGGCCGGGTCGACGCCGGAGTCGTCCAGGGCCTCCTTGGCGGCCGCCAGCGACAGCCGGGTCACCCGGTCGGTCTGCGCCAGCAGCCGGCTCGGAACGTGGTCCTCGGCGACGAAGCCGGGCACCTCGCCCGCGAGCCGGGCCGGGTATCGGGAGGCGTCGAAGCGGGTCAGCCGTCGGATGCCGCTCTCGCCGCGCAGCACCGCGGCCCACCAGGCCTCGGTGCCGAGTCCGTTGGGGGCGGCGGCACCGATGCCGGTGACCACGGCACGGGTCCGGACCGGTGCGGCCGGCCGCCGGCCGGCGGTGCGGTCGAGCAGGGACGTGCCGGTCATGCGCTCACTCCCGGGTGCGGGCGGGTCAGGACCATGGCGCTCTGGAAGCCGCCGAAGCCGCTGCCCACGGTGAGGACCGTGTCGGTCCGCTGCTCGCGTGCCACGAGCGGTGTGTAGTCCAGGTCGCAGGCGGGGTCGGGTTCGTGCAGGTTCGCCGTCGGCGGTACGACGCCGTGCTCGATGGCCAGGGCGCTGGCGGCCACCTCGAGGGAGCCGATCGCACCGAGCGAGTGCCCGATCATCGACTTGATGGAGCTGACGGGTATCTCGCGGGCACGGGCGCCGAGGCCGCGTTTGAAGGCGGTCGTCTCGTGCCGGTCGTTCTGCTTGGTCCCCGAGCCGTGGGCGTTGACGTAGTCGACGGCTCCGGGGTCGAGCCGGGCCTCGTCCAGAGCGGCGGTGATGGCCTCGGCCATCTCCGTCCCGTCCGTCCGCAGACCGGTCATGTGGTAGGCGTTGCTGCGGCTGGCGAAGCCCGCGATCTCGGCGTACACGTGCGCGCCGCGGCGGCGGGCGTGCCCGAGCTCCTCCAGGACCAGGACGGCCGAACCCTCACCGAGCACGAACCCGTTGCGGGTGCGGTCGAAGGGCCGCGAGGCCGTCTCCGGCTCGTCGTTGCGGGGGCTGGTGGCCTTGATCGCGTCGAAGCAGGCCAGGGTGATGGGGGAGATCGGTGCCTCGGTGGCCCCGGTGACCATGACCTCCGCGCTGCCCTCGCGGATCAGCTCGACCGCGTGGCCGACGGAGTCCAGGCCCGAGGTGCAGCCCGTGGACACCAGCGAGACCGGTCCCTGGGCGCCGACCGTGTGGGCCACCTCGACGGCCAGCGAGCTGGGCACGAAGTAGTCGAAGAGATGGGCCACGGCCCGCGTGTGGTCGACGAGCCAGTGGGCGCCGTTCTCGCTGACCGCCGCGTACTCGACGTCCAGACCTGTCGTGCACCCGACGGCGCTGCCGAGGGTGACCCCCGTCCGCAGCGGGTCGAGCCGCCCGTCCAGTCCGCTGTCGGCCAGCGCCTCGCGGGCACTGACCACCGCGAACTGCGCGGCGCGGTCCAGCCGTTCGGCCTCGGCCGCGCTGAATCCGTGCGCTTCCGGCTCGAAGTCCACCTCGGCGGCGATCCGCGAACGGAACCCGGCCGGGTCGAACAGGGTGATGCCACGGGTGGCCGTCCGGCCCGCGGTGAGCCCCGACCAGAACTCCTTGGTACCCACACCGCCCGGAGCGACCACTCCGATACCGGTGATCACAACCCGTCTCATCGGCTGTCCCTCACAGTCGTCCTCCAGGTGTCACGGCCACCTCGGTTACCGTCGAAGCGTCGCCGACGGCCCTGGAGAACGGCTTGAACCGTGCCCCGCCGCCGGGCCCGCGGGCGACCGCTGCCTGTCACCGGCCGGTCCGCCCGAGGCGCGCGGAAACGGCTTGAGCGGGGCTCCGGTCCGGTACCAGCGAAGCTTCCGTGTCCCGGTGCAGACTTCCCCGCAGAGGACGGCTGCCGTCCGGGTGGCCTGACGAGATGGGGGGTTCCGGTGGAGCTCGCGTGGCGGGGCGCGGAACTCGGCCTGCTGGAGGAGCTCCTGGCGGCTGTCCGGAGCGGCGGGGGCCGCGCGGCACTGGTCACGGGCAGCCCCGGCACCGGCAAGAGCGCCCTGCTGGGCGGTTTCGCCGAGCGGGCCGGGCGCTCGGGCGCGCTGGTGCTGAGCGCGTCCGCCTCCCCGGCCGAGACCGACCTGCCGCTCGGCGTGGTCGGACAGCTGCTCAGCGGCGCGACCGGCGCGCCGGCCCGCACCGCCGACGGCCCGGCCGCACTCCACGACGTCCTGCGCCACCGCGGCGCGAGCGCGCCGGCCGTGGTCCTCGTCGACGACGCCCACCACATGGACGAGGCGTCCGCGCGCTGCCTGCTGTACTTGTGCGGGCGGCTGGCCGGCACCGGGACCGTGCTGGTGCTGAGCGCCCGGCCGGCGTCCCCTTCCCCGGCCGGCCCGCTCCCGCTGCCGCTGGCCGAGTTGCTGAGGCACCCCCGCTGTACGCCCGTGCCGCTCACCGTCCTGGACGAGGAGAAGGTCGCCGGTTTCCTGGCCGCGCCCGCCGGCGGGGCGATGGACACGGCGACGGCTCGCCGGGTCGCGCCCCACTGGCACCGGTTCACCGGCGGGAACCCGCGGCTGCTGCACGGGCTGCTCGACGACCACCGGGCCTGCCGACCGGTGCGGCCCTCCCGGCCGGTGGCGGGCACGGCGTTCCGGCGCGCCGTCACGCACTGCCTGCGCGGTGCGGGGGCGCCGGTGGCGTCGGTCGCGCGCGCCCTGGCCGTACTCGCCGGCACCGCCACGCTCACCCTCCTCGCCCGGCTGCTGGAGCTTCCCGAACGGACCGTCGCGGCCTGCCTGGAGGAGCTGGACGCGGCCGGTCTGCTCGACGGCGGGCGGCTGCGCCACGCGGGGATACGGGCCGCGGTGCTGGAGGAACTGTCGGCCGGGGAGTCCGCCGCGCTGCACACCACGGCGGCCCGGCTGCTGTACGACAACGGCGCCGGACTGGCCTCCGTCGCCTGCCACCTGGTCGCGGCGGACACCACCACCGGCGGCCGGCCGGCCGCACCGCAGTGGGCCGTGACGCTGCTGGCCGAGGCGGCCCGGCAGGCGCTGGCCGGCGGCGGGGCGCGCCAGGCCGCCGACTTCCTGCGCACCGCCCACCGGTCGGGCGGCGGTGAGGGCGGCGAGCTGCTCACGATGCTGGCCCGCGCCGAGTGGGAGGCCGACCCCGCGGCCGTCGTCCGTCACCTGCCCGCCCTCGAACGGGACCTGGCCGCCCGGCGGCCGGACGCCGACGACGCGGCGGGTGCGGTGGGGCTGCTGCTGTGGCACGGGCACCCCGCCGGGGCGGCGCGGGCCGTGTCCCGCCTCGGCGACGTCGACCGGGCGGGCGAGACGGCGTCGGCGCTGGCGCGCATCCACCGCTACGTCTACCCGTCCGCGGACGACGACGACGGCGGCGGAGGCCGGGCCGTCACCGGGCCCGGGCACCCGGCCGCGGGCCCGCCCGGGGACACGGGCGAGGACATGGGCGAGGACATGGGCGAGGACGCCGAGCGGGTGCTGGCGTCGATCGTCTACGACCACGCGCCGCCCGTACCCGTCGCCGCCGTCCTGGCCGCCCTGCTGTACGCGGGGGAGACCGGGCGGGCCGCCCGCTGGTGTGCGCTGACGGCCGGCGCCGACCGGTCGCGGGCGACCCCGGCCCGCCGGGCGGCCGCCGCCGCGGCGGCGGCCGTCGTGCACGCCCGCACCGGCGCCTACGACCACGCGGCCGGGTACGCGGGGCGGGCGTTGTCCCTGCTGTCGCCGGGCGCCTGGGGCGTGGCCATCGGGATGCCGCTGTCCGCGGCCGTGCTGTCCGCGACCCGCACCGGCGCCCACCCGGAGGCGGCGGCCCGGCTGCGCGTCCCGGTGCCGGACGCGATGTTCCGTACCCGGGCGGGGCTGCACTACCTGCTGGCCAGGGGCCACTACCACCTGGCCGTCGACCGGCCCCGGGCCGCCCTGGGCGACTTCCACGCCTGCCGGGACCTGCTGGCCGGATGGCGGCTGGAGCCACGCGGCGCCCTGGACTGGCGCGCCGCCGCCGCCGGCGCGCAGCGGGCCCTGAACGGTGAGACCGGCGCGGACGGCACTCCGGTCGCCGGGCTGACCCTGGCCGAGCGGCGGGTCGCGGTGCTGGCCGCCGACGGGTGCACCAACCGGGCCATCGCCGCCCGCCTGTACGTCACGACCAGCACGGTCGAGCAGCACCTGACCCGGATCTACCGCAAGCTGCGCGTGAAGTCCCGCACGGACCTGACGGCCCTGCTGGCGGCGCGCGCACGCTGACGACCGGTCAGCGGCGGGCGTCCCCCGTGCGCAGCCCGCGCCCGTTCTTGCGGCCCAGCAGCCCGGCGGCCACCAGCTCCTCGAGGACCGGCGCCGGTACGTACTCGGGCGTGCGGAAGCGTTCGTGCAGCCGGTGCTGGATGGCGAGCGAGACGTCCAGGCCGATCGTGTCCAGGAGCGCGAACGGGCCCATGGGGAAGCCGAACCCCTGCCGGACCGCCTCGTCCGTCTCCGCCGGGTCCACGTCCTGCCGCTCCAGCAGCGCGAGGGCCGCGCCCAGGTACGGGAACAGCAGGCTGTTGACGACGAAGCCGCTGCGGTCCGGGCACCGCACCGTCGTCCTGCCCAGGGTGGCGCAGAAGGCGCGCGCCGTGGCGAGCACGCCCCGGTCCACCGTGTCGGTGTGCGCCAGCTCGATCAGCTTCATCACCGGCGCCGGGTTGAAGAAGTGCAGGCCGACGACGTCGCCCGGGCGGCCGGACGCCTCGGCGCACGCGGCGACGGAGAGGCTGGAGGTGGTGGTCGCCAGGACGGTGCCGGGGGCGCACACCTCACCGAGTCTCGCGAACTGCGCGCGCTTGACGCCGAGGTCCTCGGCGACCGCCTCGATCACCAGGTCGCAGTCGGCCAGTGCCGCCATGTCGTCGGCGCCGGCGAGCAGTCCGAGAGCCGTCGCCTTGGCCCGGGGTGTGATCCTGCCCCGGCGCACCCCGCGGGTGAGGGAGTCCCCGACGGACTCCAGCGCCTGCCCGGCCCGGTCGGCGTCGCGGGCGACGAGGACCGTGGGGTACCCGGCCGTGGCGGTGACCTCGGCGATGCCGCGCGCCATGGCGCCGGAGCCGAGCACGCCCACCCGGCGCACGGTGGCGGCCGGCGTGTCCTGCGGGCCGTCCGCGGGGGCGGCGAGGGCGCTTCCCGTCTCGTCGTACGCGTGGAAGCCCCCACCGGTCTTGCGGCCGAAACGTCCGGTGGCGACCATCCGGCTCAGCAGCGGTGCGGGCTCGAAGGCCGTGTCACCGGTGCGCCGCCACAGCCCGGTCAGCCGGGCGTGGACCGTGTCCAGACCCATGCGGTCGAGCATCTCCAGCGGTCCGGCCGGCAGACCGCAGCCCAGCCGCATCGCGGTGTCGATGTCGTGCCGGGTGGCGTACCCCTCGTCCAGGAGGATCACGGCACGGTTGAGGAAGGCGAGGACCAGGGCGGTCGCGTCGGCCGCCGGGCGGGCGCCGACCGCGACCGGGGTGAGCCCGGCCGACGCCACCAGTTCGTCCACCGCGGCGGCCGCCTCCGCCGAGGTCAGCGCCGTGCGCACCGGCTCGGCGGGGCCGCCGGGGCCGGGCGGGGTGAACAGGCGCAGCCCCGCGACGTCCGCCGGGCGGCCGGTGGCGATGGCCAGACGGGTGACGGACAGCGTGGACGTGGTGGTCACGATCGGTGTACCGGGCGGGCAGACGGAGGTGATCGTGCGCAGGACCCCCGTCTTGGCGGCCGGGTCGTCGGGGACGGCCTCGACGACCCGGCCGGCCGCGCGCAGCGCCGTGGGGTCGGCGGTGAGGACGACCTCGGGACCACCGGGCCGGGAGCCGGTGCCGTGCCGGTCCGGAGCCTCGGCCGTGGCGGCCTTGAGCCGGCCGGCCACGCGGGTCAGGGCGTCGAGGTCGGTGTCGACGGCCACCACGGCGTGGCCCGCGTCGCGCAGCAGGCGCACGAGGGCTTCACCGATGGAGCCGAGGCCGACGACGGCCGTCGCCGTTCCCGGCGGGGGCGCCGTGATCTGTGGCTCTGTCATGAGGTCTGCGCCGCCCTTTCCCGGAAGCGGTTGATGGCGTGGACGTGCCGGTCGCGCATCTCCTCGTCCCGCACGCCCAGCCCCTCGCGGGGGGCGAGGGCGAGGACGCCGACCTTGCCCTGGTGGAGGTTGCGGTGCACGTCGTACGTGGCCTGGCCGGTGTCCTCCAGGGAGTACACCTTCGACAGGGTCGGGTGGATCTTGCCCTTGGCGATGAGCCGGTTGGCCTCCCAGGCCTCGCGGTAGTTGGCGAAGTGCGAGCCGATGATCCGCTTCAGGGACATCCACAGGTAGCGGTTGTCGTACTCGTGCAGGTAGCCCGAGGTGGAGGCGCAGGTGGTGATGGTGCCGCCCTTGCGGGTGACGAAGACGCTCGCGCCGAAGGTCTCGCGTCCGGGGTGCTCGAGGACGATGTCGACGTCCTCGCCGCCGGTGAGCTCGCGGATGCGCTTGCCGAAGCGCTTCCACTCCCTGGGGTCCTGGGTGTTCTCGTCCTTCCAGAACATGTAGCCCTCGGCGTTGCGGTCGATGATCGCCTCGGCGCCCATCGCCCGGCAGATCTCCGCCTTCTGCGGCGAGGACACCACGCAGATGGGGGTGGCGCCGCCGGCCAGCGCCAGCTGGGTGGCGTAGCTGCCCAGTCCGCCGCTCGCGCCCCAGATCAGGACGTTGTCGCCCTGCTTCATCCCGGCGCCGTTGCGGGAGACCAGCTGCCGGTAGGCGGTGGAGTTCACCAGACCGGGCGCCGCGGCCTCCTCCCAGCTCAGGTGGTCCGGCTTGGGCATCAGCTGGTTGGACTTCACCAGCGCCAACTGGGCCAGCCCGCCGAAGTTGGTCTCGAAGCCCCAGATGCGCTGCTCCGGGTCGAGCATCGTGTCGTCGTGGCCGTCCGCCGACTCCAGCTCCACCGACAGGCAGTGGGCGACCACCCTGTCGCCGGGCTTCCAGCGGTTGACCCCGGGGCCGGTGCGCAGCACCACACCCGCGAGGTCGGAGCCGAGGACGTGGTACGGCTGGTCGTGGCGGGCCGTGGCCGGGGAGAGCCGCGCGTACCGCTCCAGGAACCCGAAGGTCGGCAGCGGCTCGAAGATCGAGCTCCACACGGTGTTGTAGTTGACCGAACTGGCCATCACCGCGACCAGGGCCTCGCCGGCCGACGGCAGCGGGACCGGAATGTCCTGGATCCGCAGCGACGTGCGGGGATCCTTGTCCACGGAGGCCATGCCCTCGAACATGCCGGTGTCCTCCTTGCGGACGACGGAGCCGCGGTAGCTCTCCGGGAGGCGCAGCCCCGCGAAGTCCCGCGGCGTCGCGTCCTCGCAGAGAAGCGCACTGATGATCTCGTCCACGTGAGTTCCCTGATTCCCTTGAGAGCCGAGGCGAGCGAAGCGGGCCACTGCCTACCAGCGTCGGGCGGCGCGGGGCGGCGGGGCACCCCTGATCGCCCCCTCAACACGCGCCCCCCGTGCAGGGGTGGGCCAGGGGTCGGTTAGGGGAGGGCCGGGGGTGCCGCTCGCGCTCATCCTGGGCCAAGGCACCACTCGCATCGGCTAGGAGAACTCATGACGGGAATCCCCGGCGACAGCCCCTGGTTCAGGAACTACCGCCCCGCTCCCGACGCGCCCGTACGCCTGGTGTGCCTGCCGCATGCCGGTGGCTCGGCCAGCTTCTACTTCCCCGTGGCACGCGAACTCTCGCCCCGCGCCGAGGTGCTGGCCGTCCAGTACCCGGGGCGCCAGGACCGGCGCACGGAGCCGGCCGTCGCGGACCTCCACACCCTGGCCGACCGGATCGCCGGGGCGCTCGGGCCGTGCACCGACCGGCCGTACGCCCTGTTCGGGCACAGCATGGGCGCCCTGCTCGGGTTCGAGGTGGCCCGCCGGATGCAGGCCGCGGGCAGCGGCCCCGCCGAGCTGTTCGTCTCGGGCCGCCGCGCCCCCGGCGTGGACCGCGCGGACGAATGGCACCCGGAGACCGACGAGGAGGTCGTCGCCGAGATCCGCAAGCTGAACGGGACCGGCGACGCGCTGCTCGACAACGAGGAGGCGCTGCGCATGATCCTGCCGGCGCTCCGCTCCGACTACCGGGCGGTGCGCGGCTACCGCTACCGGCCGGGACCCGCCCTGGACTGCCCCGTCACCGCCTTCACCGGCGACCGCGACCCGCGTGCCCGCGTCGACGAGGTGGCGGCCTGGGCGAACCACACCCGGTCCGCCTTCGGTCTGCGGGTCCTGCCTGGCGGCCACTTCTTCCTCGTGGACCAGCAGGCCGAGGTGCTGAGCACGGTCGAGGACCGCCTGCTGAGGAGCGCGGCGGTGGCGCCGCGGTGACCGTCTACTCGTGGGCCGCCGGCCCAACCGGCATCCTCGGCACCGGTTCCTACCTGCCCGAGCAGGTCGTCCCCAACGAGACGGTGGCGGCCCGGGCCGGGGTGACCGCCGAGTGGATCGAGCGCAAGACCGGCGTCCGCGAGCGGCGTTACGCCGCCGGCCACGAGGCCGCTTCGGACCTCGCGGCCGCGGCCGCCGTGCGGGCCCTGGCCGACGCCGGGGCCGAGCCGGACGACCTCGCCTGGATCGTCGTGGCGACCTCCACCCCGGACCATCCGCAGCCCGCCACGGCCGCGCTCGTGCAGCACCGGATCGGCGCGCACCGTGCCGCGGCCTTCGACGTGAACGCCGTCTGCGCGGGTTTCGTCGCCGCGCTGCACACCGGCGCCCAGTTGCTGGCCGCGCCGGGGCCGGACGGAGAACGGCGCCTGGCGCTCGTCATCGGCACCGAGGTGTACTCGCGCATCATCGACCGGTCGGACCGCAGGACCGCCCCGCTGTTCGGCGACGGGGCGGGAGCCGTGGTGCTCGGACCGGTGGGCGAGGGCCGCGGTCTCGTGGGCACCGGCATGAGGACCGACGGTCACCTGCACGGGCTGATCGGGGTCACGGCCGGAGGCAGCAGGGCGCCCGCCTCGGAGAAGTCGGTCGCGCGCGGCGACCACTTCTTCCGGATGCAGGGCCGCGCCGTACGCGATTTCGTGGAGCGGGAGCTGCCCCCCGCGGTCGCGGGCACCCTCACCGCGTTCGGCCTGACGGCCGGTCAGGTCGATCACTTCGTGCCGCACCAGGCCAACGGGGACATGCTGCGCTCGGTCGCCGGGCTGCTCGGCCTGGCCTCGGCACGGGTGCATCTGCCGGTGGACCGGCACGGCAACACCGGTGCGGCCTCCATCCCGCTCGCCCTGGACCACGCCCGCCGGGGGGCCGGGCCGGAGGGCGGCCGGTTGCGGGACGGGGAGCTGGTGCTGCTCGCCGGGTTCGGCGGGGGGATGACGCTGGGGACGACGCTGCTGCGGTGGGGGCGCTGAAGGCGCGCCGGTTCGGCTACGTCGTCGCCGGCAGGTGGGCGACCAGGGCGTCGAAGCGGCGTACCAGGGCTTCCTGGCAGCGGTTGAGTTCGTCGATGCGCTGTTGGAGGCGTGCGATCTCGCCGCCCAGTGCGAGGGCGTCGGTGAGGGTCGCGGCGGGATGGCCGCCGGGGGCCGGGGCGACAGGGGCGGACAGGCCGGGGGCGTGGTTGAGGATCGCCTCCATACGGGCGCGCAGGGCGGGGCCCGGTTCGATGCCGAGGGCATCCACCAGGCGGCGGCGGGCGCGTTCGTAGACGCCGAGGGCCTCCGCCTGGCGCCCGCTGCGGTAGAGGGCGACCATCAGCAGGTCGTAGAAGCGTTCGCGCAGCGGGTGGTCGGCGGTGAGTTTCTCCAGCTCGCCGGTGATCTCGCCGTGGCGGGCGCAGCGCAGGCTCGCCTCGTACAGCGCCTCCAGGGCGGCGAGCCGGTTCTCCTCCAGCCGGTCCGCCTCGCCGGTGCAGATCGGGCCGTAGCGGCTGTCGGCGAGGGCGGGGCCGCGCCACAGGGACAGGGCGCGGCGCAGCAGCCGGGCGGCGTGCGAGGGGTCGGCGGTGACGGCGGCGCGGCCCTGCGAGGACAGGTGGTTGAAGCGCTGGACGTCGGTGCTGGCGCCGCCCAGGCTCAACAGGTAGCCGGTGGGCAGGGTGCTGATCCACGCGTGGCCGGGCTCGGGCAGCAGGCGGCGCAGCCGGGCGACGTGGGCCTGCAGGGCGTTGGCGGCGTTGGCGGGCGGCCGGTCGCCCCACAGTTCCTCGGTGAGCTGGTCGACGGAGAGCAGCCGGTCGGCGTGCAGGACGAGCGCGGACAGCAGGGCGCGCTGTTTGGAGCCCGGCGGGACGATGGCGGTGCCCGTGGCGCCGTCGCGCAGCTCCACGGGGCCCAGCAGCCGGAACTCGGTATCGCCGGACGTCCCTTCGAGGACGGCGGGGGCGAGAGCCGATGCGCTGCCCGGGACCGTCATCGGGGCATCGCGGGAGCGGGCGGGGCGAGCGCGGCACGGACGGCGGCCGCGATGCGCGCGGTCGGCGGGATCTCGACCGGGGTGCCGCCCGCGGGGGCGGGCTCGGGGCGCGGTCCGGCGCCGGAGAGCGGGTGGCGGCGGGTGCCGCCGTCGCCGGAGCGGGGGACGCCGCGGGCCGACGGGCCGAGCCACACCGGCGGGCGGCCCCCGGCGAGCAGGGCGCGGGCCGGCCCGCAGGCGATCAGGCCGCCCCCGCCGTGTCCGAACAGGGCCGAGGGACCGCTGAGTTCGGCCTCCGGACCGGTGCGGGACCAGGAGACCCGGGGCCGTGCGCCACCGAGGGCGGGACGGCCGGACCGCAGGCCACGGCCGGGGGCGCCGGGCGGACGCACGTCCCGGGCGGCGGGGAAGCGGCACGGCCGCTCGGGGCGGGCCGGGTGGGACCCACCGGTGTGGTGGAACACGAACAGGCGCAGTTCCATTGGGGGCTCCCTGGTGGCGGCGGTGGCCGGCGTCGGCGGCGGTCCGGTCGGTGGTGGGGCGGGCCGTCCGGCGCGGGTTCGCGGAAGATCGAGAACCGGTCACCGGGCGGGGGTGAGGGGACTCGGTCCTGGGACGATAACCGGCGCCGCGGGGTGGCGACAGGGTGTGCGAGCACCGTTCCAGTGGACGTACAAGCGTTCTTGAGCAGAGCGCGCACCGCGGGCAAGGCCGGTGTGTGGAGAGTCGCTTGAACGCGACTGGAGATCCCGGGGGACAGGGCGGGAACGGGGCTAGCGTGCTCGACGGCCGACGGCTTCTAGCCGACGAGGGGTCTCTCGACCACTCGACCGGTACGGGGAGGAAACCAGTGGAGATACAGGTTCTGGGTCCGTTGAGCGCCGACGTCAACGGGATCTCGATCGTTCCGACCGCGGGCAAGCCGAGGCAGATCCTCGCTCTGCTCGCGTTCTATCCCGGCCGGGTGATGCCCGTGCCCACGCTCATGGAGGAGATCTGGGGCACCGAGATGCCGCAGAGCGCCATGACGACCATGCAGACGTACATCCTCCAGCTGCGCCGCCGGCTCGGCACCGCGATGGGGCCCGACGCCCCCGGCACCGCCAAGGAGGTGCTGGCCACCCGGCACGGCGGCTATCTGCTGCAGGTTCCGCAGGACAGCGTCGACGTGCACCGCTACGAGCAGTTGGTGACGGCCGGTCAGGCCGCCCTGGAGGGCGGCGACGACGAGCGGGCCGCGGACCTGTTCCGCGACGCGCTCGCCATGTGGCAGGGGCCCGCACTGGTGGACGTACGGGTCGGGCCCATCCTGGAGATCGAGGTGCTGCGGCTCGAGGAGAGCCGCCTGGTCACCGTCGAGCGCCGGATCGACGCCGACCTGCGGCTCGGCCGGCACGCCGAGCTCCTCGCCGAGCTGACCGACCTGGTCGCCCGTCACCCCCAGCACGAAGGGCTGCACGCCCAGGCGATGGTGGCGCTCTACCGCTCCGGCCGCCAGGCCACCGCGCTGGACGTCTACCGCCGGCTGCGCGGCCGGCTGATCGAGGAGCTGGGTGTCGAACCGTCCCCGCAGCTGCAGCGGCTGCACCAGGCGATGCTCACCGTGGACCCGGCCCTCGACCAGGTCTGCGGACCGCGACGCACCTCCACCTTCAACCTCTACGCCGTCTGAGCCCGAGCGCCGCTCGAGCCGGACGCCCGAGGCTGAGGCGGACGCGCACGGCCACAGGAGCGGCGGGGCCGCAGGGGCCGCCGGAGAAGGGACCAGCCCATGCCCGACGCACAGCCGGTGTCGCTGCACTGCTTCGCGCACGCCGGGGCCGGAGTCTCGGCGTTCCACGGCTGGCCGGCCCGGCTGGGCCCCGGCACGGCGCCGTGGCCGCACCTGCTGCCCGGACGCGACCGCCGGCGCCGCGAACCCCGCGTGACCACGCGGGAGGCGCTGCTGGCCGACCTGTTCGACGGCTTCCGGGCGCCGAGCGGACCGTATGTGCTCTACGGGCACAGCCTCGGCGCGCTGGTCGCCTACACCCTCGCCCGTGCCCTGCACGAGGCCGGGCTGCCGGCGCCCGCGCTGCTCGCGGTGGGCGCGTGTCCGCCGCCGGACGCCGCCTCCGCACTCGCCGACGCCTGCCGGGAGTCCCCGGACCGGCTGCTGGACCTGCTCGACTCCCTGGGCGTGGTGCCCGAGGGCGCCCACCCCGGCGGTCTGTGGCATCGCGCGGTGCTGCCGGTGCTGCGCGACGACCTGACGCTCGCCGACAGTCTGCGGCGCGCCGCCCGCGCGCCCGTGGCGGGTGGCCCGTTCGCCGTGCCGCTGCTGGCCGTCGCGGGCGACGGCGACCCGCTGGCGCCGCCCGCCGCGATGGCGGGCTGGGCCCGCTGGACCGCGGGGCCGGTGGTGCGGCGCACGGTCGCCGGTGACCACTTCTTCGTACGGGGACACGCGCTGCCCCGGCTGCTCGGCCGGGCCTGCCGGGTCGTCGGCCGGTCGGCCGGCGCGGCCGGCGCCGGAC
>NZ_JBHYQH010000077.1:0-15351 GCF_042746715.1 Streptomyces sp. NPDC058741
CCCCCACCCCACGGACCACATCCACCAACGACCAGTCCACGAACTCACCCAACGCCTCAGCACACTCACCGAACCGAGACGCGAACACCGGCGACGCATCCAGGAGCTCCACCGCCATCCCCACCCACTGCGCACCCTGCCCCGGAAACACGAACACCGGAGAAGAAGCCGCAGACAGCACCGAGCCGGACACCACCGGCTCCCCGGCCACCATCACCGACCGGCATTCGAACGCCGACCGCGTCCGCCACAGCGACCACGCCACATCCACCGGGTCGAGGGAGTCGGCACCGGCGGTGAACTCCTGCAGTCTCGCCTCCTGTTCGGCGAGCGCGGCCGGGGTACGGGCCGACACGAGCCAGGGCAGGGTGACGTCAGAGGCGGGCCCGTCGGCGGCCGGGAGCTCGGCCGCTGCCGCGGCTTCCAGGATGACGTGGGCGTTCGTCCCACTGATACCGAAGGACGACACCCCGGCCCGACGCGGGCGACCGCCGTGCTCCTCCCACCTCCGGGCATCCGCCAGCAGCTCCACGGCGCCCGACGACCAGTCCACGAGCGGCGACGGCTCGTCCGCCCTCAGCGACTTGGGCAGGGTGCCGTTGCGCATCGCCTGCACCATCTTGATGACGCCCGCGACGCCGGCTGCCGCCTGCGTGTGGCCGATGTTGGACTTCACCGACCCCAGCCACAACGGCCGCTCCCCGCCCCGCTCCCGACCGTACGTGGCCAGCAACGCCTGCGCCTCGATCGGATCCCCGAGCCTCGTCCCCGTCCCGTGCGCCTCCACCACGTCCACATCACCCGCGGACAACCCCGCGTCCGCCAACGCCGCACGAATGACCCGCTGCTGCGACAGACCGTTCGGAGCCGTCAACCCGTTCGACGCACCGTCCTGATTGATCGCCGAACCCCGCACCACGGCAAGCACCTGATGCCCGTTCGCCTCGGCGTCCGACAGACGCTCCAGCAGCAGCACCCCCACGCCCTCGGCCCAGTTGGTGCCGTCCGCGTCGGCGGCGAAGGGCTTGCAGCGGCCGTCGGCGGCCAGTCCACGCTGACGGCTGAACTCGACGAACATGCCCGGGCCGGACATCACGGTGGCGCCCGCGGCGATGGCCAGCGAACATTCGCCGGTGCGCAGAGCACGGACGGCGAGGTGCAGGGCGACCAGGGACGAGGAACAGGCCGTGTCGACCGTCACCGCCGGGCCCTCCAGCCCCAATGCGTAGGCGATGCGTCCCGATGCCACGCTCGCCGTGGTGCCGGTGAGGACGTGGCCCTCGACCGCTTCTCCGGCTTCGTGCAGGCGTGGTCCGTACTCGGGTGCGGTGGCGCCGACGAAGACGCCGGTGGCGCTGGCGCTCAGGCCGCGCGGGTCGATGCCCGCGCGTTCGACGGTCTCCCAGGTGGTCTCCAGGAGCAGTCGCTGCTGCGGGTCCATCGCCGTCGCCTCACGCGGCGAGATGCCGAAGAACCCGGCGTCGAACTCGGCCGCGTCGTGCAGGAACCCGCCCTCGCGGACGTAGGTGGTGCCGCTTCGGTCGTGGTCGGGGTCGTAGAGGGCGTCGAGGTCCCAGCCGCGGTCGGTGGGGAACGGGGAGACCGCGTCGGTCTCCTCGCGGACCAGGCGCCACAGGTCTTCCGGGGTGCGTACCCCGCCGGGGAGGCGGCAGCCCATCGACACGATGGCGATCGGCTCGTCGGCGGAGTCGTGGCGGGCCGCGGGGGCCGTCGCGTCGGTGGCCGACGGGGCGGTGAGGTGGGCGGCGAGGCGTTCGGGGGTGGGGTACTCGTAGACGGCGGTCGCGGGGAGCGGGACCGGGGCGAGGGCGGTGATCCGGTCGCGCAGTTCGACGGCGGTGACGGAGTCGACGCCGAGTTCCCTGAAGGTGCGCCGTGGGTCGACCCGGTTCGGGTCGGCGTAGCCGAGGACGACCGCGGTGGACTCGCGGACCAGGCGCAGCGCGTCGTCGTGGTCGAGCACGGCGCCGGTCGTGGCGGGCGTTTCGGTCGTGGCGGGGGCGGTCGCGGTGGGCGGTGCCACCGGAGACGCGACAGTGCCGGCCGCGGCCGGGCCGGGGGCCGGGGTGATCCAGTGGCGGCGGCGCTGGAAGGCGTAAGTGGGCAGGAGGACCCTGCGAGGGGTGAGATCCGTGAAGACGGGGGTCCAGTCCACGTCGGCGCCCCTGGCCCACAGGGCGCCCAGGGAAGTCTGGAACCGGGCGGGGCCGCCCTGGTCGCGGCGCAGGGTGCCGGTGACGACGGCCTGCCGTGTGCCCGCGGCGGACTCGACGGTCTCCTGTACCGGGCCGGTGAGGACCGGGTGCGGGCTGACCTCGACGAAGGCGCCGTGGCCGGCGTGGGTGAGGGCGCGGACGGCCGGTGCGAGGAGGACGGGGTTGCGGAGGTTGTCGTACCAGTAGGAGGCGTCGGTGGCGGGGGTGTCGAGCCAGTCGCCGGTGACGGTGGAGAGGAAGGGCACTTCGGGCCGGCGCGGGACGATGGGGGCGAGGAGGCGGAGCATCTCCTCGCGGACGGGTTCGACGTGCGAAGAGTGGGAGGCATAGTCGATGCCGACGCGGCGGGCGCGGACGTCCTCGCGCTCGGCGGTGGCGAGGATGTCGGTGACGGTTCCGGTGTCGGCGGAGACCACGGTGGAGGTGGGACCGTTGAGTGCGGCGACGGTCACGTGGTCGCCCCATCGTGCGACGAAGCCGCGCGCGTCGTCCTCGGCGAGGGCGAGGGAGACCATGCCGCTGCGGCCTTCCAGGGGGACGAGGATCTTGCTGCGCAGGGCGACGACGAGGGCGGCGTCCTCCAGGCTGAGGGCGCCCGCGACGCAGGCGGCGGCGATCTCCCCCTGGGAGTGTCCGACGACGGCGGCGGGCCGGATGCCGTGCGACTGCCAGAGGGCGGCGAGGGAGACCATGACGGCCCACAGGACGGGCTGGACGACGTCGGAGCGGTCCAGGGGCGGGGCGTCCCGGTCGCCGCGCAGGACGGCGGCGAGGTCCCAGTCGACGTGCGGGGCGAGGGCGTCGCCGCACTCGGTGAGGCGGGCGGCGAAGACGGATGAGGTGGCGAGGAGTTCGGCGGCCATGCCCGCCCACTGGCTGCCCTGGCCGGGGAAGACGAACACGGGCCGGTGGATGTCCCCGGCGACCGGACCGCCCGGAACGGCGGTCGTGATGCCGTCGAGCAGGGCGGCGGTGTCGGCTCCCACCGCCAGGGCCCGGTGCGCGAGGGGGGTACGGGTGGTGAGCAGGGACCACGCGGTGTCGACGGGGTCGTCCCCGGTGGCGCGGACGTGCGCGGCCAGGCGGTCGGCCTGTGCGCGGAGTGCTTCGGGGTCGCCGGCGGACAGCAGCCAGGGCACGGTGGCGGGTGTGGTCCGGTTGTCGCGCGGCGGGGTCGGGCCGGTGGCGGGGGGCTCCTCCAGGACGAGGTGGGCGTTGGTTCCGCCCATGCCGAAGGAGGACACACCGGCGCGCAGCGGGGTGCCGGGGGTGTCCGGTGTCCACGGCGTGGTCTCGCGCTGGACACGCAGTCCGAGGCGTCCGAGGTCGATGGCGGGGTGGGGCTCGCTGTGGTTGAGGCTGGGTACGAGTCGGCGGTGCGACAGGCACAGGACCGTCTTGAGGAGTCCTGCGATGCCGGCTGCGCCTTCGAGGTGGCCGATGTTGGTCTTCACGGAGCCGACGGCGAGTGGGGCGCGCCGGCCCTCGGCGGTGCCGAGGACGGCACCGAGCGCGGCGGCCTCCACGGGGTCGCCGACGCGGGTGCCGGTACCGTGCAGTTCGACGTAGCCGATGTCGGCCGGGTCGATCCCGGCGCGCCGGACGGCGGTGCGCAGGACGGCTGTCTGGGCGTCGGCGTCCGGGGTGGTGATGCTGCTTCCCGTGCCGTCGTTGTTGAGGGCGCCGCCGCGGATCACGGCGTGGACGCGGTCGCCGTCGGCGAGGGCGCGGGAGAGCGGCTTGAGCACGACGAGTCCGCCGCCCTCGCCGCGCACGTAGCCGTTGGCGCGCGCGTCGAAGGTGTGGCAGGCGCCGTCCGGGGAGAGCGCACCGAACTGGGCTGCGGCGAGGGAGCTTTCGGGGCTGAGGTTGAGGTGGACACCGCCTGCGAGGGCGAGTTCGCAGTCGCCGTTGCGCAGGCTCTCGCAGGCCAGCTGCACGGCGGTCAGGGAGGAGGACTGGGCGCTGTCGACGGTCATGCTGGGTCCGCTGACGCCGAGGGCGTAGGACAGCCGGTTGGCGATGAGTGCCCGGTTGAGACCGGTCAGGGTGTGGTGTCCCGGTCCCCGTCCCGCGGCGCGGACGACGTCGGCGTAGTCGCAGGTGTCGGCGCCGAGGAAGACGGCGGTGGCGCGCGGGGCGCCGGTGACGGGGATGCCCGCGTGCTCCAGGGCCTCCCAGCCGAGTTCCAGGGCGAGTCGTGCCTGGGGGTCCATGGCGTCGGCCTCGCGGGGCGAGATGCCGAAGAAGGCGGCGTCGAAGTCGGCGGGGGCGGAGACGTATCCGCCGCGCAGGGGTGCGGTGCCGCCGTGCGGGGTGGGCCAGCCGTCGGCGGGTACGCCCGTGCGCCGTTCCGCGGGCAGGTCGGTGACGGCGCTGCGACCCTCGGTGAGCAGGTCCCAGTACGCGGCCGGGTCGTCGGCCCCCGGGAGCCGGCACGCGAGGCCGACGACGGCCACGGGCTCGTGGCCCGGAGCGGCGTTCCGGACGTCGGTGGGCACCGGCTCGTTCATCGATGGCACTCCAGATACCGAGGGCGACAGGGGTGGGAGCGGTTCACACATTCGCACGCGAGTCGGAGTCGTCCGTCGGTCGGACGGGACGCTCTAGGGGAATCTCTAGGCGCGTCGCGGGCTTCGGCGAGGACGCCGGGCGGGCGCGTTTCCCGAGGGCCGGCCGAAGGGCGGGGGCGGATCGTAGTCAGCGGGGGAGGGCGCCACAAGGGGCGAGGATCTAGGCGAATGCCGGAACTCGCAGGGGCACGCTGGGAGGGCGGCGATCCGCTGTGCGTCCTCTTCCCGCGGCGTGTTCCGCGCGGCGTGTCCTGGGGCGCCCCGTTCCGGTGCGTCGCATGCGACGTCGTGTTCCCGAACCGAAGGAAGGGCTGATCCATGACCCCGACATCCGCGCTCGCGTCGTCGCGCGGCGAGGTGGCCGGCACGCGGGCGGCCCTGGCCGGGTCGGCGGCCAACGTCGACGGCGGGGTGCTGAGCGACGTGGAACTCGTCGCGTGGCTGGCGGACCGCGGCCGGGCCCAGCCGCAGCGGGTGGAGCGGGTGCCGTTCGCGGCACTGGACGGCTGGCGGTTCGAGGAGGGTACCGGCGATCTGCGCCACGCGAGCGGCGGCTTCTTCGCGGTGCACGGACTGCGGGTCCGCTCGGACTTCGGCCCGGTCGCCGCGTGGGAGCAGCCCGTCATCGACCAGCCGGAGATCGGGATCCTGGGCATCGCCGTGCGGGACTTCGGCGGGGTCCCGCACCTGCTGATGCAGGCGAAGTCGGAGCCGGGCAACGTGAACGGGATGCAGGTGTCGCCGACCGTGCAGGCGACCAAGAGCAACTACTTGCGGGTGCACGGCGGTTCGGCCGTGAGGTACCTGGACTGTTTCCGCCGTCCCGCACCGGGCTCGGTGGTGGCCGACGTGCTGCAGTCGGAGCAGGGATCGTGGTTCCTGGGCAAGAGGAACCGGAACATGATCGTGCGGGTCGGTCCGGAGGTGGAGGCCGACGAGGACTTCGCCTGGCTGACGCTGCGTCAGGTCAACCTGCTACTGAAGCAGGACAACGTCGTGAACATGGACGCGCGTACCGTGCTGTCCTGTCTGCCGGACTGGCGGGTGGAGGCGACGGGGCCGGCCGCGTCCCTGCACACGGACGCCGAGATCCGCAGCTGGATCACCCGGCGCCGCGCCGAGCACGAGGTGAGCGTGACGCCGATCGGGCTCGCGGAGACCAGGGACTGGCACCGCGACCCGTACACCGTGTCCCACGTGAGCGGGCGGCACTTCAGCGTCGTGGCCGTCGACGTCGTCTCCGGGCGGCGCGAGGTGGCGGCGTGGTCTCAGCCGCTCGTCGAGCCGCACGGCACGGGCCTGGCGGCGCTGTTCGTCCGGCGGCTGAACGGTGTGCCGCACGTCCTGCTGCGGGCCCGCGCGGAGCCCGGGTTCCTGTCCGTCGTCGAGCTCGGCCCGACGGTGCAGTGCACCGCCGGGAACTACGCGGACCTCCCGCCCGCGGCATGGCCGCCGTACCTGGACGAGGTGCGCGCGAGACGTGAGGCGGCGGTGTACGACGTGCTGCTGTCGGAGGAGGGCGGCCGGTTCCTCAACGCCCAGAGCCACTACGTCATCATCGAGGTGGACGACGACATGCCCACGGTGTCGGACGAGTTCCGCTGGGTGTCGCTGCGTCAGGTCGACGAACTCCTGCGCTACAGCCACCATCTGAACGTGCAGGCTCGCACCCTGATCGCCGCGTTGAGGTCGCTGTGACGGCGCCGGCGGCAAGGCCGTTGCGACTGGGAGCGATCGGCACGTCGTCGATCGCCCGGCGGCGCGTCCTGCCCACGGTGACGGGGATGCCGCAGTGGGACCTGGTGGCCGTCGCCGGGCGCACGGCGAAGAAGGCCGCCCTGTACGCGGAGCACTTCAAATGCGACGCGGAGGACGATCCGGCGGCGCTGCTCGAACGGCCCGACCTCGACGCCGTGTACGTGTCGACCCCGGCGGCCCTGCACCACACGTGGGCCGAGCGGGCCTTGAACGCGGGCAAGCACGTGCTGGTGGAGAAGCCGATCGGTACGGACGCCGCGGAGGCACGCTCCCTGTGCGCCCTGGCGGCGGAACGGCGCCTGGTGCTGCGCGAGAACTTCATGTTCCCGCACCACCCGCAGCATGTGAGGGCTCGGGAGCTGGTGGACGGCGGGCGACTGGGGCGGCCGGTGTCCTTCCGGGCCGCGTTCTGCATCCCACCGCTGCCGGACGACGACATCCGCTACGACGTCCGCCTCGGCGGCGGCGCGCTGCTCGACGTGGGCGTCTACCCGCTGCGGGCCGCGGCGCTGCTGCTGGGCCCCGGGCTGGAGGTGGCCGGCGCGACCCTGCGCACCCGGGTGTCGGACGGACTCGACCTGTCGGGGCAGGTGCTGCTCACCTCGCCGTCGGGGGTGCTGGCCGAGCTGGAATTCGGTTTCGAGCACGCCTACGCGTCGACGTACACGCTGTGGGGCGACCGGGCGCGGTTGACCGTGACGCGCGCGTTCACCCCGCCGCCCTCGCACCGGCCGCTGCTGATCGTGGAGGAGCAGGACCGCGAGGAGACGATGACGCTTCCCGCAGCCGACCAGTTGAGGCTGCTGCTGGAGGAGTTCGCCGATGCCGTGCACGGGGGCGGCGACGACACCGGAGCGCATACCGCGTCCGTCACCGTGCTGGAGCTGGTGGACGCCGTCCGCGCGACGGCACGAAGGGTCGGGGTGCGCTGACGGACAGGGAACCGCAAGGTGACCAGGGATGTGCCCCCACGTGGCCAGGGAATCTCGGACTCTAGGAGAAACCCGATCATGATCCGGCTAATCTGAGGCCATGATGGCCAGGACAGCCAATCCGAACAACCGGACCTTCACGCAGAATGCACGACGGGCACAGATAGTTCAGGCGGCTATCGAGACGCTCGCAGAATCCGGATATGCGAAGACGTCGTTCACGAGGATCTCGCGACAGGCCCAGCTCAGCAGCACCGGAATGATCTCCTACCATTTCTCCGGCAAACCCGAGCTGTTCGCGGAAGTCACCCACACCATCGTCGAGAAGGCCGAGGAAGTAGCGGGTGCACGCATGGGTGGCGAGGACACCTATCGTGGCAAGCTGAATGCGTACATCGCGTCGGTCTTCGACTTCGTCGCCCGCTATCCGGTCCACACGCAGGCACTCATCGAGATCATCAGGATGATCCGGCACCAGCAGATCGACGGGCTGGACACCATCGAGCGCAGTGTCCTGTCGGTGGACCGGCTCGTGGCGTTACTCGAAGAGGGCCACAGAGCGGGGGAGTTCGCGAGTTTCGACTGTTTCACCATGGCTCTGGCTATGCGCGGCGCCATCGAGAGCGTCCTGGGCCACCATCTGTGCAACGTGGCGATGGACCTCGACCGGTGCGCCCGCGAACTGGCCCACATGTTCGATCGCTGCACTCAGACCGCGTAGCACCGGCTCCGGACGGCACGCCGTCCGTCCCTCACTCCGGGAGCACACCGCATGACCTCCCCCACACCCCCTTCCGAGCCCGCGGCGCCCTCCGCGGCACAGCCCACGACGGCTCCCCCCACCGATTCCGAACGGCCCTCCTCGCGCTGGGCGTTCGTGATCATCGTCGTCTGCGACATCGTGCTGCCCGTCGGCCTCTACTACGCGCTCCGCGCGGCCGGCGTGGACGAGATGGCCGCCCTGCTGCTCAGTGGTTCCGCGCCCGCGCTGCACACGCTCCACACCGCCGTGCGCCATCGCAAGCTGGACGCCGTCGGCGTCTTCACCGTCGCCCTGCTGGTGGTCAGCGCGCTGGCCTCACTGCTGACCTCGGATCCGCGCATCGCCCTGGCCCGCAACGGCCTGTTCACCGCCCTGGCCGGCGTCTGGCTGCTGATCACCCTCTTCACCGCGCGCCCCTTCACCTACCAGGCGCTGCGCACCCTCATGCCGGGACGGTCGGCGAAACTGGAGCAACTGTGGGAGTCGGACGCCACCTTCCGCCGTGTGTGGCGCGGCCTGACCACGCTGTGGGCGATCGGCCTGCTGTGCGACGCGCTCCTGCGGGTGATCATGGCGTACACCCTCCCCGTGGATGTCATCCCCGCGCTGGACGGTGTGCTGTACGCGGTGTCGTGGATCATCCTCCAGGTGATCACGCAGATCGTCCTGTTCCGGACGCGCACCCTGACCAAGATCATGGAAGGGCGGGAACCGGGCAGGCGCCTCTTCCCCGCGTCCGCGCGGCAGCCGGGAACGGGCGACTGACCCGGCCGGGCCGAGCTCGAGAACGCTGCCCGGTTCTCGCGTGAACCAGTGGCGGTGCGGGAGCGGTGGGGTCAGGGACGGACGGCGGGACCGGCGGTCGGTGACTGCTGGATGCCGTCGGCGGTGGGCGCGCGGCGCCGCGGACGGGGCAGCGCGGCCGCGAGGAGAGGCCCGCGCAGGGCGGGCGCGCACAGAGCGAGGGTCACCGGGGCGTAGCCTGCGGGTCCGCCCAGCGGGTTGGCGATGAGGTCGTTGCCGTCCACGGACCGTCCGTTGTTCAGGACGATGTACGACAACAACTGGGCGGCCTCGACGGACAGGCCGGCCGCCGCCGTCATCAGGGTGCCCGCGACGCCGAGGTGGCGTTCCGGGAGAACAGGGGCGAGCGGGCAGCCGGCCGGCACCATGGATCACGGACGGACATCGCCGCCCATCCGACGGCACCGGCTACGGGCTGCACGGCCTGCGCGAGGCCACCGTCGCCGCCGGAGGCACACTGACCGCGGGTTCCGGCCCGGAGGCCGGCCGGCACGTCGCACTCAAGCTCCCCCCTCTCCGTGCGGCAGGTCCTCCGATGACCGTCCGCGTCCTCCTCGCGGACGACCAGTCGTTCGTCCGCACCGGCACGGCCGTGATCCTGTCGTCCGAGGACGACACCGAGGTCGTCGCCCAGGCCGACCCGCAACGCCTGCTTGAGCGGTTCGTCCGCCCCGCCGTCACGGCCGGCCCGGTCCGTTCCTCGTCCCTGGCCAAGCGCGAGGCCGAGGTCACCGCGCTCGTCTCCCACGGGCACACCGACGCGCACGTCGCCGCCTCCCCGCACATCAGCGTGGGCACGGTGAAGACCCCTCTCACCGACAGAGCACACCCGGCGCCCGCGAACGGGGCGAGATAGCGGCCTGGGCCCGGGAATCAGGACTCACCCGCTGACCGGGCAGCAGCACGGCCCTGGACCGGCCCGGCGGCCGGCGGTCCGGCGGGCGATCAGCCGGAGGCGACCGGGTCGTGCAAGGTGGAGCTGGACCACCTCGGTGCCTGGCCTCACACCGGCGGCGCCGACAGGCACGGGCACGCCACCCAGTGGCGGTGGCGCGCCGGCCACGGCAGCCGGGCGCGAAGCCACCGCACCCGCCCGCCCGTCCGAGCCCGGCCGCGTCGCGGCCGGGGTCTTTCGTCGAGATCAGGCCGGACCACAAGCGGTCTCCGGTGCCGTGCGTCGCAGGGCGCAGAACGGGGTCCGGGCGAAACCCCGACGACCGGCGACAATGCGGTGCTCGAGGCTTCTCCCGCTCGAGCGGGAGCGGGAGGCGGTGGCGGATCCCGCCCGCCCCGGCCCGAGCCGGGCGGGGGCCCGGCCTTGCCGCATCCGGTGGCGCTCACCCGGCTCCTGCCCGCGCCTGTCCACCACGGCCCGTTCCAGCACCCCCCTCGTGGCAAGGACCGTCCCCGCCCTGGCCCGCTGCGTGTCCCGGCTGAAGACGGTTCACCGAGGCCTCCAGGTAGTGGTCTCCAGCCGACAGCTGCCTAGACCGCCGTCACCACCGGCACTGCCAGCAGCAGGCTGAGTCCGATCAGGGGCAGGCGGTCCAGCCACAGGATGGCGGCGAATTCGCGCAGTGTCGCGGCCAGCCAGTAGGCGCGGGAGGTCGGCGCGCCCACGACGTGCACGGGCACGCCGACGCGGCGGGCCAGCAGGGTCGTGCGGTAGACGTGGAAGCCGCTGGTGACCACCGTGACGCGATGGCCGGGAGTGGTGTCGTCCACGAGGGCCGCGCTGAAGCGGAGGTTCTGCCCGGTGTTGACGGAGCGGTCTTCCCGCACGATCCGTTCGGCGGGTACTCCGCGTCCACGCAGATAGTCGGCCATAGCGTCCGCCTCGGAGCGGACCTCGTCCTCGCCCTGGCCGCCCGAGACGACGAACACCACACGTGGCGAGTCCGGTGCGCGGTCGGCATCGATCGCGAGGGCGCGGTCCAGCCTGCGGGTCAGCAGCGGGCCCGGCTGGTCGCCGTTGAGCCCGGCCCCCAGGACAACGACATGGGTGGTCCCCGGCAAGGGGGTGCTACGACCCCGGACGAACACGTAGGCGGCGAAGACGAGGAAGAGCAGCGTGAGGTAGCCCGCGGCTGCGTTCACCGCGACCATGAGGGCACCGAACGCTTCGCCGCCGACCACGTGGAGAACCGCGTCGAGTCCGAGCACTGCCAGCATCGCGCAGCCGGCGGCCACGGTCGCCAGCAGGGCTGCCTGCGGCCCGTAGCGCCGGATGAGGAGGATGCCGTCGGCCAGGAGCACCAGTCCCAGTGCGAGCGCCGGGAGCAGGGCGGCGACGGCGAGGACGGCGGCCAGGGTGGGGTGGTCATCCGCAGTGCGAACGGCCACCCCGAGTCCGGCAGAGGTCACCGCGAGGCAGAACAACGCAGCGGCGGAGAACCGGTGTGGTGCCAGCAGGGCGTGGAGGACGCCGCCTGCGGCGCACACGAGCGCGACGAGGTACTCCGGGTATTCCGGCATGTGCCGCACCGCTCCGCTCCCCCGCTCGCTCGCCGGGTCGCTGCCCGTACCCGCCCGCCTCGCGCCGCAGGCGGGTCTTCCGCACCCGGTACCGACGGTTGGCTGAAGGCCATCCTTCCAGACCTGCTGCGGTGCACCGAACACAGGCGGGTGGCGGTGCCGTCGGCGGAACCGGTATGTCGTACCCGGTGGTGCTGCGTTCGTCGACCACCTCGCGTGGCACCGCGAGTTCGGTCACGTCGACGCCAGCCCGTCAACGGTGTGTGCGGGGGTGCCTGCACCAGACACATCAACCTGCCGTCACGGCGGCTGCGCACGCTTGTGTCGCCTTCGGCACTCCGAGATCCACTCTCGCCCTGTCGGTCCTCCGGCAGACGGCCCTTCCGGTGGGCATCGGGCCGGCCGTCGCGGCCCTGGTGGGATCGAGCCTCGGCGACGCGCTGCTCGGCGTCATCGGGCGGACCGCCGCCGTCGACGCGGGAAGCGTGCTCGCCGTGACCGCGGCTGCCATTCGCCGCGGTCCTCCTGGTCAACCTGCTCACCCTGCCGACACTGCCGCGCGTCACGCGGCCCGACGGGCTGCGTCACGAGTAGGGGCCGACCGAGTGCGGTGCACCTCGGGAAGCCCCTGTCGCCAACGGCAGGACGGCGCTCTGTTCGCCGAGGTTTCCACCACGTACTGACGCACGTCGTCGATGATCTCGTCGGCGTCCCACTCGATCCGGTTCGGCATCCGGTGGATGCGATCCGGTCCTGTGCGCCCGGCTTCCTCCGCCGGCGCTGCAGCGATCACGGCGTCGGAGCCGTCCTGGATAGCCCGTTCACCGGGCTGAACCCGCGCGCTGTCCGGGGCTCCCGGGGTAGCAGGGCGTGGAGATCCGGTGATCGACCGACTGTGGCCAGGGGCTTTGCGCGGAGGGTGCCCAGGACGGTCGTGCTGCCGGTCAGCGACCTGCCGGGAGGTTCCCGCGGGGCGGTTGCGGCCGGAGGGAGGGCAGAGTCAGGTGCCACCAGTCGGTCAGGCGGTCGTCGAGGACGTTCGTACCTTCGAGGGCCTCGGTGAGGGTGCACAGGCCGAAGAACGCGCGCACCAGGGTCCGGGCCGTGCGGGCGGGGCGGACGTGCTCGTCGACATGCCCTGCCAGCCGGGCCTGCGCGAGCAGTCGTGTGGCGGCGGTGGTCCACAGCGCGAAGGGGTCGGGAAGGGGGGTGTTGATGACGGTGCGCTCGGCCCACAGACGGGCACCGGCACGCGCCACCGGATCCTTGGTCAGGGCATGGGCGATGTCGTAGCTGAGGGCGACGAGCCGTTCGAGCGGGGGGACCGTCTCGTCTCCGTAGCGTGCGGCGAGCTGGGACCAGGTGGCGAACCGGTCCTCGACGACGGCGACGGCGATGCCCTCCTTGCCGGTGTAGTGGAAGTAGACCGCGCCGCTGGTCCGGCCCGACCTGGCGCTTATGTCGTTGACGCTGGTGGCCGCGTATCCCTGTTCAGCGAACAGTTGGGAAGCCGCTTCCAGCAGTGACCTGCGGGTTGCCTTCGCCCGTTCCTGCAACGTCCCGTCCGCCCTCGCTCTGTTTTCACGCCGGTCACGAATTTAGTGCGCCAGCGTACGCTCGGAGCCTGAAGGCGCACTTTCGTGCGTCAATTACGCAGTTCTTTCGAATGTGAACGCGCCCGAGTGGTAACGGAGGCAACGCGCTTCGGGTGTCGCGCAGCCAAGCGCGCGTCACAACTGACCTGCGTGCAGGTGGTGTTGCCAGTCCCGGCGGCTGTGTCACGGCTGTCACCGCCGCACGGTCATACGCCTGATTCCGGCGCCCGTCGAGTCACCGAAAAGGGTTATTGCCCGATTTACCTGGACGGAAATAACGTAGCGGAAACTATCTTTCCGCTTCCTGCGGACAGCGGGAAACGCCGCATGCGTGCATACACACATGCGAAGGCATGGGAGGCCCCAGTGACCACCTCGGACCACGATCTGCTCGACTGGTCGCCCGACGCCGTCGTCTTCGACTGCGACGGAACCCTGATGGACAGCGAACGCCACTGGCAGGAGGCTCGCAGCCGGGCCTTTCGGGAGCACGGACTCCAGCCACCGCCCGGGTTCGCGGAGCAGGCCCTGGGCCTGCATTACGAGGACTGCGGCCGGCTCATGGCGCAGTCCGTGCACAAACCCGAACTGACCGAGGACCTGACGGCCGCGCTTCTCGACCACTTCCTGTCCCTCGTCACCGACGAACCGGTGACGATGCCAGGTGCCGTCCGGCTCGTACGGCTGCTCTCCGGCCGGTTACCGCTCGCGGTGGCCAGCAACTGCCCGAGGGTCGTGGTCGAAGGAAGCCTGGAACGGGCCGGGCTGCTCGCACACTTCCGGCACCTCGTCGTCCCCGACACCGGGGACCGCGTACGTCCCAAGCCGCACCCCGACGTGTACGCCGTGGCGGCCCGGCTCTGCGGTGTCCCCCCGCACCGGGCGCTGGCGGTGGAGGACTCCCTGACCGGTGTGGAAGCGGCCCGCCGGGCCGGCCTTCGGGTCCTGGGCGTCGGTCCCCGGCCTCAGGGCGACGGCGCCACCCGAGCCGACCTGTGGCTTCCGGCACTGAACGCTCCCGAACTGCTGGCCTGGGCCCACGCGCTCGCCAACCCCCGGGGGGTGCAAGGGCCCTGACAACCCGCCGGGGCTGCGCAAACCACCGCTGATCACCGCCTCTCCTGCGATCCCGACGCGCCGGCTCTGAGGTGCGGGCAGCCGGCCTCCGGCCCTCGGCCGCCTCCTCAGGCATGGCGCCGGTGAGGCCGTCGAGGTGCTGGACCGCCTCACGGGTGAGACGGTCGGGGTCGGGGGATTGCAGGGAGCGGCGCAGCAGGTCGGGGGCGAGGTTCTGGTGCTGCGGGTAGGCGGTGAGGGTGCCGACCAGGGGGGTAGTTGTGGGCGAGGGCGGCGGTCACCCGGTACAGGACGAGGCGCTGCCACTGCCCCATGGGCTCGCCGTGCGGGGTCCTCAGGTGCAGGGTCTTGACTTGAGGTGCGGAGTCTTCGGGTGCTGGGCGTGGGCCGGTGGGCGTTGATGCGGCGGCAGTGGTGGGTGACCAGTGCCAACGGCAGGGTGTCGCGGACTTCCTGCAGGCCTGCGGTCTGTTGCGGGCCGCGGGGGTCTCGCCGCGCCGCTGGGGTTGTTCGCGTGGGTGGGGTGAGGTCGTGGTGGTGCCGTTCTTGCGGCCGACCCCACGATCCGGCGCCGTTCGGGCGGCCGGGGCCGCACGGCGGGGCGCTGTACGTGACGCGGCGTGTCTGGGACCCACCAGTGCGCCTCGGTCGTGGGCTGACGCGGCACTCGGCCGGGAACCGTCACGACGCGAGAGACAAGGGGGCGGCACCACCGGATGGCGACGCTCATCGTGCCGGGGTCACGGAACGGCCGGGTCCCCGGGGCCTGAGGCTTTACAGCGCGGTGGGAGGGATCTTCGGGTCGAAGACGCTCCGCGGCACGCTCGGCTGGGAGGTGGACGCCTGGCGCAGTACCTGGGCCAGGTCTCGGTGTATCCGGTCGGCTTCCCCGCGGACCTGGACGGGGATGTCGCCGCGTTCGGCGACGAGGCGGTCGTAGACGGGGGTCTGCTGGAACACGGTGGGGCGGTTTCCCTTCAGCGCGCGGTATGCCGGACTGGCGCAGGATACGGGGCCGGGTCGTTCCCGAACAGCCAGTCAGCTTGGCGTTTAACCTCGGCGCTCGATGAGACGAGCGAGTGATTCTGTGGGCCAGCAGAGCCACTGCAGGAGTGGGTCGGTGACCACGAAGTAGTG
>NZ_JBHYQH010000078.1:0-14565 GCF_042746715.1 Streptomyces sp. NPDC058741
GGTGGGGGGCGGGGGCGCCGGCCGGGGCCACGGGCGGGGCGGGCTCACCCCCCCCGCCGCCGCCCCCCGCCGCCGTACGGCTCAGTGCTTGCCGATCGGGTCCCCCTCCACGTCCGTGCCGCGGCCGGGGCCGACGCGCAGCTCGAAATCGCCGTCGTACTTCTTGTGGCCCTCGATCACGGCGAGTTCGACGGCCTCGGAGCCCATCTGCTCGCGCACGACGACCGGGTCGCGGCGCAGGTCCCGCATGAGGGCGACGCACATGAAGATCATGACGACGACGAACGGGGCCGCCGCCAGGATCGTGATGTTCTGCAGACCGGTCAGCGCGTCGCCCTGACCGCTGCCGACGAGGAGCATGATCGCGGCCACCGCACCGGTGACCACCCCCCAGAACACCACCACGAAGCGGCCGGGTTCGAGCGCGCCCTTCTGCGACAGGGTGCCCATGACGATCGAGGCCGCGTCGGCGCCCGAGACGAAGAAGATGCCGACGAGGATCATCACGAGCAGGCAGGTGACCGTGGCGATCGGGAACTGCTGCAGGACGTCGAAGAGCTGGCCCTCCGGGGTCGTCTCCTTGCCGAGCCGGCCCTGCTCCTGCATCTTCATGGCCGAGCCGCCGAAGATCGCGAACCAGATCAGGCTGACCGTGCTGGGCACGAGGATGACGCCGCCCACGAACTGCCGGATGGTCCGGCCCCGGCTGATGCGGGCGATGAACATGCCGACGAACGGCGTCCAGGAGATCCACCACGCCCAGTAGAAGACGGTCCAGTCGCCCAGCCAGTCGGCGACGCCCTCACCGCCGCTGGCCTCGGTGCGCCCGGCCAGCTGGGGCAGGTCGCCGAGGTAGGAGAAGACCGACGTGGGCAGCAGGTCGAGGACGACGATGGCCGGGCCCGCCACGAACACGAAGAGGGCGAGCACCAGCGCCAGCACCATGTTGGTGTTGGACAGCCACTGGATGCCCTTCTCCACACCGGAGATCGCGGACGCGACGAAGGCCAGGGTCAGCAGCGCGATGATCGTGACGAGCAGCCCGGTGCTCACCTCGTCCATCCACTTCAGCTCCTGCACACCGGAGCCGATCTGGAGCGCGCCGAGGCCCAGGGAGGCGGCGGAGCCGAAGACGGTCGCGATGATCGCGAGGACGTCGATGGCCCGGCCGACACCGCCGTTGGCGTTCTTCGTACCGATGAGCGGGGTGAAGACGGCGCTGATGGTCTGCCGGCGCCGCCTGCGGAAAGTGCTGTAGGCGATGGCCAGGCCGACCACGGCGTAGATCGCCCACGGGTGGAGCGTCCAGTGGAACAGGGTGGTGGCCATGGCCGTCTCCATGCGGTCGCCGGAGTCGGGCGGGTCGGTGCCCGGCGGGGGCGTGCCGTAGTGCGACAGCGGCTCGCTCACGCCGTAGAACATCAGGCCGATGCCCATGCCGGCGCTGAACATCATCGCGACCCAGGACACCGTGCGGAACTCGGGCTCCTCGCCCTCCGCGCCCAGGTGGATACGGCCGTAGCGGCTGATCGCGAGCCAGAGCGCGAACACCACGAAGCCCGAGGCGGCGAGCATGAAGGCCCAGCCGCCGTTGTGCATCAGCCCGCCGAGCATGGAGGTGGAGACCTCTTGGAGCGAGTCGGTCGCGACGGCTCCCCAGACCACGAAGGCGAGGGTGAGCGCCGCCGTGACGCCGAACACGACCCGGTCGGTCTGCGGGCGGTTCCGACCGGAAAGCCCCGCTTCCGATCCCGGGAGCACCGGTCCCTCATGGAGGTCGTTGTCGCTTGGTCGTTCTCGCGTCACGGGCGGCACCTTTCATCGGGACAGCACGGAGGAGAGGGTTCCTCCGTAACGCTGCTACCACGTGTGGCGGAAAATTCACCCATTCAACGTGCAGTTTCGTGTGAGCCCGCCGTCAGGTGGTACCCGGCCCGGTCGTCCAGGAGCAGGGGGACGAGCGCCCGCAGGGACTGGCGCGGCGGTACGTGCACGCCCCCGGCGGCCCGGCTCGGGGGCGAGGCGGTGGCCGCGGGGTGGGTTCGCGGGGGCGCTCAGGCGGGATCAGGTCTTGGCCGGGGTCACCCGCTTCCTCCCGGGACGCGGTGGGTGGTGCGCGGTTCCCCTACGCCGTCCGGGAACGCGGCACCGGGTGGGGCGGGCGCGGCACCCGAGGTGGCGCGGGCGAAGGCGGCGGCGCCACCGGCGAAGGGGAGGCGGGCGGAGGTGCGGGAGAGGTCGAGCGTGAGCTCCGGCCGGTCGGCGGGGGGATCGACGAGGTCCTTGTCGGTGCCCGCGACGATCAGCGCCAGCCGGTGGCCCCTGGGCAGGACGTGGTCGGTGGCCGCCAGGTCGAGGGTGATCGTGTACCGCTCGCCCGGGGTGAGCGGAGCGCCCCGGAGGTCGGAGGCGTGGTTGCCGAGGTCGGCCCAGCCGCGGCTGACGATCGTGTGGTCGACGTCGGCGGTCCTGGCCTTCGTCTCCTTGAAGCAGGCGCTGTCGCCGGCGGTGCTCGCTCCCCAGCAGGTGCGGTTCGTGAGGGTGGTGACGCCCTCGCCGGCGTCGGCGTAGTCGCGGATCACTGAGGGGCCGATGTCCACGAGGACGGCGGAGAGGTGGGCCGTGGGTGCGGAGGGCGTGGCGGTGACGGTGACCTCGGAGGAGCCGGTCAGGCGCAGGTCCCGGGTGAGGGGGCGGGTGACGAAGCCGGCCTTGTCCGGGGTCGGCGTGTCGATCGCGGCGGCCCAGTCGGTCTCGCTGCGGCCCGGGTCGTCGGTGAAGGACGCGGTGCCGTGGCCGCGGCGCAGGCCGAGGGTGCCGACGCCGTCCTGGGTGCCCCGGCCGGGGCGCAGGGTGGCGGCGCGGGTGCCGGCAGGCGGCCAGACGGCGGAGGTGGTCCAGCGGTCCGGTGCGCGTTCGACGTCGGCCATGGGCTCGCGGTCGATGCCGTTGGCGTAGCCCATGAGTTCGTGGTCGAACCAGCGGTGCAGGGTCTCGACCCACTTCGCACGGCGGAAGTCGAAGGGGTCGACGTGGCCCGTCTGCGAGAGCCAGATCTTGCGTTCGACGCCGTGCCGCGCGAGGGCGTCCCACCACTGGCCGACGTGCTTCATGCGGACGTTGAGGTCCTGCATGCCGTGGACCAGGAAGACGCTGGCCCGGACCTTGTGCGCGGCCCTCACGTAGTCCCGCTCGGTCCACAGCCCGGTCCAGTCGCCGCTGCGCGGGGCGCCGTCGGCGAGCTGCTGCTGGACGGCGGCGCACCTGGCGCGGGCGTCGGGGCTGTCGACGTAGTTCGCGAGCCGGTCCGGGCCGGAGTCGTAGAGCGGGGCGCCCTGCTGGAAGTAGTAGTCGTACCAGGAGGAGATGGCGCTGATGGGCACGATGGTCTCCAGGCCCTCGACGCCGGTGGCGGCGACGCCGTTGGCGATGGTGCCGTCCCAGCTCTTGCCGATCATGCCGGTGCGGCCGTTGCTCCAGCCTGCCTCGGCGCGGGTGGTGCCCGTGCGGGTGGTGTAGGCCTTGGCGCGGCCGTTCAGCCAGTCGACCACGGCCTTCGCCGACCGGACGTCGGAGCGGCCGCCGACGTCGACGCAGCCGTCCGAGCGGTTGGTTCCGGCCAGGTCGACGCCGACGACGGCGTAGCCGCGGGGGACGAAGTAGTTGTCGTGGTAAAGCGGCATCCGAGTGACGTCGCCGTCCGCGTCGTACGTCTTCTTCTGGCTCTCGTTGCCGCGCCCGCAGCAGGAGTAGTACGGGCTGGCGTCCATGATGACGGGCACCGTGCGGCCCTGCCGGGCGGGTTCCCGGGGGCGGACGATGTCGACGGCGACCCGGTCGGTCCGTCCGTCGCGGTCGCCGTCGAGTCCGGTGTCCACCCAGACGGCCTCACGGACGGCGTCCGCGTACGAGTACACGGGTTCGCTGCCGCGCGGGGCGGCGTGGGCGGCGGCGGGGGCGACGAGTGTGGCCAGCAGGGCGGCGGTGGCCGCGGTCGCGAGCGGTCTCCAGGTGGAAAAGCGCGTGCGTTTCGGCATGCGCCGGACGCTACATCGGTGAACTCCTGTTCAGAAGAGGGCAACTGACGGTCCGGCGTGTCCTGCCGCGGCCGCCGCACCGGGTGGTTCCGTGTCGGCCGAACGACGATCGCGCGACCGCGATGACCATGAACCTGATCTGGGGCACGGGGGGTGAGGAGGCTCCGGACAGACTTCGGGACCTACGGCTTGGAGCCTTCCGCGCACCGCAGCATCACCGCGCCGTGCGCCCTGGCCGCGGCCGTCCTCCTGCTGGCGGAACCGGCATCGGCCGCTCCCCGCTCCCCCGGCGCCCCGGGTGCCGGCGACCCCTACCACCCGGCCTGCGGCAACGGCGGCTACGACTCTCCCACTGCGACCTCAGACTGAAGTACCGGCCCGCCACCGACGAACTGGAGGGCACCGCGACGCTCCTGGCCCGCACCACCCGGGTCCGCATGGCCGCCGAATCCCGCACCCGCGACCACGTGGCCCGACAGGCCGCCGCCTGCCGGACGAAGAAGGAGATCATCCGGCTGCTGAAACGGGCCACCGCCCGGGAGGTGTTCCGCTGCCTGACCACCACCGTCGCCATCCCCGGCATCGCCGACCCGCGACCGCTGCGGCAGTCCAGGGACATCACGCCCACCGCCGCAGCCCGTCACCTCCGGGTCCGGCCGACCGCATCTCCACTCTCGAACGCGGGATCCGCCGGGACGACGACCTCGCCCACGCCCACCGCACCTGGCTCCAAGCCGCTTGACAGGCAAGAGGAGCGTCAGCGGCCCGCGCCCGCAGTGTCGGCACGACCTTCACCCGGTTCACCGGAGGTGTCACAGCACTGGTGCGACAGCGATACTGCTGCACATGACGACCGACACCGAGGAGCCGACCCTCACGATCGACGAGCTGGCCGCGCGGGCCGGAGTCACGGTGCGCACGGTCCGCTTCTACGGGACCAGGGGGCTGCTGCCGCCGCCGGTGCTCGGGCCCCGGCGCGTGGGCCACTACGGGCGGGAGCACCTGGCCCGGCTGGCGCTGATCGAGGAGCTCCAGCAGCAGGGCATGACGCTGGCGGGCATCGAGCGCTATCTGCGGCAGCTGCCGCCGGACCTGAGCGCGCACGACCTCGCCATCCACCGGGCCGTGGTGGCGTCCTGGGCACCGGACACCGTCGAGAGGGTCACGCGTGAGCAACTGCGGGGGCGGGCCGGGCGGCCGCTGAGCGAGGAGGACGTGGAGCGGCTCGTCGCGATGGGGGTCGTCCGGCCCGCGGGCGACGGCTACGAGGCCGACCTGGGGCTGCTGAGGCTGGGCGCCGGGCTGCTGGACGTGCCGCTCTCCCCGGACGCGATCTTCGCGGCGCGCACGGTGCTGGTCGCGCACGCGCGCGCCGCGGCCCGGGAACTCTCCCGGCTCTTCCGCGGCGAGGTGGCCGAGCGCGACGCACGGGACGTGCGGTCGCTGTCGGCGCACATGCACCCGCTGGTGGTGCAGGCGCTGCTCACCGCGTTCCAGCGGTCGCTGAAGGAGGAGCTGGGCAAGTGGCTGACCGGGGGTCCGGACGGGTCAGCCGTGGGCTGAGTCGCTGAAGCGCTCCCCCTTCTCCGCCTTCTCGACCAGCAGGGCGGGCGGGGTGAAGCGGTCGCCGTACTGCTCGGCGAGTTCCCGCGCGCGGGCCACGAAGCCGGGCAGGCCGCCGTCGTAGCCGTTGATGTACTGGAGCACGCCGCCGGTCCAGCCGGGGAAGCCGATACCGAGGATCGAGCCGATGTTGGCGTCGGCGACCGAGGTCAGCACGCCCTCCTCCAGGAGCCGGACGGTGTCCAGCGCCTCGGAGAACAGCATGCGTTCCTGCATGTCCCTGAACGGGATCCGGTGGCCCGGCCGGGTGAAGTGCGCGCGCAGGCCCGGCCAGAGCGCGGTGCGCCTGCCGTCCTCGTCGTAGTCGTAGAAGCCGGCGCCGCCGCTGCGGCCGGTGCGGCCGAACTCGTCGACCATGCGGTCGATGACGGCTTCGGCGGGGTGCCCGGCCCAGGTGCCGCCGGCCTCCTCGACGGCCCGCTTGGACTCGCTCCGGATCCTGCGCGGGAGGGTCAGCGTCAGTTCGTCCATCAGGGACAGGACCTTCGCCGGGTAGCCCGCCTGGGCGGCCGCCTGCTCGACCGAGGCGGGCTCGATGCCCTCGCCGACCATGGCGACGCCCTCGTTGATGAAGTGGCCGATGACGCGTGAGGTGAAGAAGCCGCGCGAGTCGTTGACGACGATCGGCGTCTTGTTGATCTGCCGGACCAGGTCGAAGGCGCGGGCCAGGGCCTCCTCGCCCGTGCGCTCGCCCTTGATGATCTCGACGAGCGGCATCCTGTCGACCGGCGAGAAGAAGTGCAGCCCGATGAAGTCGGCCTGGCGCTCGACGCCTTCGGCGAGGGCGGTGATGGGCAGGGTGGAGGTGTTGGAGCACAGCAGCGCGTCGGGGGCGACGACGTGCTGGACCTCCTGGAACACCTTGTGCTTGAGGGAGGTGTCCTCGAAGACGGCCTCGATGACCGCGTCGCAGCCGGCCAGGTCCTGGACCTCGGCCGTGGGCGTGATGCGAGCGAGCAGCGCGTCGGCCTTCTCCTGGGTGGTGCGGCCCTTGGCGACGGCCTTGGCGCACAGCTTCTCGGAGTAGGCCTTGCCCTTCACGGCGGCGTCCAGGGAGACGTCCTTCAGCACGACGTCGATGCCGGCGCGGGCGCAGGAGTAGGCGATCCCGGCGCCCATCATGCCGGCGCCGAGGACGGCGACCTTGCGGACCCGGCGGGCCTCGATGCTCTGGGGGCGGTTGGCGCCGGAGTTGACGGCCTGGAGGTCGAAGAAGAACGCCTGGATCATGTTCTTCGAGGTCTGGCCCGCGGCCAGCTCCACGAAGTAGCGGGCCTCGATGACCTGGGCGGTCTCGAAGTCGACCTGGGCGCCCTCGACGGCGGCGGCGAGGATGCTGCGGGGGGCCGGGTAGGGGGCACCGCCCGTCTGCTTGCGCAGGGTGGCCGGGAAGGCGGGCAGGTTCGCGGCGAACCCGGGGTTCGCGGGGGTGCCGCCGGGGATGCGGTGGCCCGGCCTGTCCCAGGGCTGCTGCGACTCGGGGTGGGCGTCGATGAAGGCGCGGGCCTTGGCGAGGAGCTCCTCCCGGGTGTCGGCGACCTCGTCGACGAGGCCGTTCTCCAGGGCCCGGCGCGGGGTGTACTGGGTGCCCTGCAGCAGGACCTTCAGTAGGGCGTCGGCGATGCCGAGGAGGCGGACGGTGCGTACGACGCCGCCGCCTCCGGGGAGCAGGCCGAGGGTGACCTCGGGGCAGCCGATCTTGGAGCCGGGCGCGTCGAGGGCGACACGGTGGTGGCACGCCAGGGCGATCTCGTAACCGCCGCCCAGGGCCGCGCCGTTGAGGGCGGCGACGACGGGCTTGCCGAGGGTCTCGATACGGCGCAGGTTCCGCTTGATCGCCATGCCGCCGTCGAACAGCTCCCGGGCCGTCTCGGGGGTGACGCGGATGAGGTCGCGCAGGTCGCCGCCGGCGAAGAAGGTCTTCTTGGCCGAGGTGATGATGACGCCCCGGATCGAGTCCTTCTCGGCTTCCAGGCGGTCGGTGACGGCGGCGAGCGAGTCGCGGAACGCCCGGTTCATGGTGTTCGCGGACTGGTCCGGGTCGTCGATGACGAGGGTGACGAGGCCCGTGCGGTCCTGTTCCCAGCGGATGGTGGTGGGCTCGGTGCTCATGTGGAGGTGCTCCGTGTGATCCGTCGGGAGGGGGTCAGATGCGCTCGACGATCGTGGCGACGCCCATGCCGCCGCCGACGCACAGCGTGGCGAGGCCGTAGCGCTTGTCCTGGCGTTCGAGTTCGTCGACGAGGGTGCCGAGGATCATCGCGCCGGTGGCGCCGAGGGGGTGGCCGAGCGCGATCGCGCCGCCGTTGACGTTGACCTTGTCCAGGGACAGCCCCATGTCGTTCACGAAGCGCAGCACGACCGCCGCGAACGCCTCGTTGATCTCGACGAGGTCGATGTCGTCGATGGTGAGCCCGGCCTTGTCGAGGGCCTTGCGGGTGGCGGGGGCGGGGCCGGTGAGCATGATGGTGGGCTCGGAGCCGGAGACGGCGGCGGCGACGATCCTGGCGCGGGGCGTGAGGCCGTAGCGCTCGCCGACTTCCTTGGACCCGATCGCGACGAGGGAGGCGCCGTCGACGATGCCGGAGGAGTTGCCCGCGTGGTGGACGTGGTCGATCCTCTCCACCCAGTGGTACTGCTGGAGCGCCACCGCGTCGAAACCGCCGAGTTCGCCGATGTCCGCGAAGGACGGCTTCAGCCTGGCGAGGGAGTCGGCGGTGGTGCCGGGGCGCATGTGCTCGTCGTGGTCGAGGACGACGAGTCCGCTGCGGTCCTTGACGGGGACGACGGACCTCTCGAAGCGACCCTCCTTCCAGGCGGTGGCGGCGCGCTCCTGGGAGAGGGCCGCGTATTCGTCGACGTCGCGCCGGGAGAGGCCCTCGATGGTGGCGATGAGGTCCGCGCCGATGCCCTGCGGCACGAAGTTGACCTGGAGGTTGGTCATCGGGTCGTTGAACCAGGCGCCGCCGTCGGAGGCCATCGGCACCCGGGACATGGACTCGACGCCGCCCGCGAGGACGAGGTCCTCCCAGCCGGAGCGGATCTTCGCGGCGGCCAGGTTGACTGCCTCCAGGCCCGAGGCGCAGAAGCGGTTCTCCTGCACGCCGGCGACCGTGTCGGGCAGCCCGGCGGCGATGGCGGCGATGCGCGCGATGTCGGAGCCCTGGTCGCCGACGGGTCCGACGACGCCGAGCACGACGTCGTCGACGGCGGCCGGGTCGAGGTCCGGGAAGCGGGCGCGGATCTCGTGGATGAGACCCACGACCAGGTCGATGGGCTTGGTGCCGTGCAGGGCGCCGCCTGCCTTGCCACGCCCGCGCGGGGTGCGGATCGCGTCGTACACGTACGCTTCGGAGCTCACGAGGAGGCCTTTCGCTGAGGGGTGCGGGACGAGGCAAGCAGCCCGGGCACGTCCCACTCCCGGGCGACGTCCGCCGTGTCGGCACCCGGCAGGGCCGGGCCGGTGCGGACGGAGGTCGGTGTCGCGGAGAAACGGGGGGCCGGGGCGGGCTGGGTGATGCCGCCGTGGCCGGTGAAGGTGCCGCGGGCGGCCAGGTGCGGGTGGTGCGGGGCCTCGCGCAGGGACAGCACGGGCGCCACGCAGGCGTCGGAGCCGTCGAAGACGGCCGTCCACTCGTCCCGGGTGCGGGTCCTGAAACGGGCGGCGGCCTGTTCGCGCAGTTCCTCCCAGCGGCTGATGTCCGCGTGGGCGGCGGCCAGGTCGTCGAGGCCGAGCAGGTGGAGGAACTCGGCGTAGAACCGCGGCTCCAGGGCGCCGACGGCCATGAACCCGCCGTCGGCCGTCTCGTACGTGCCGTAGTACGGGCAACCGCCGTCCAGGAGGTTGGCGCCGCGCCGGTCCTGCCAGCCGCCGGCGGCGAGCATGCCGTGGATCATCGCGGTCAGGTGGGCGGTGCCGTCGACGATGGCGGCGTCGACGACCTGCCCGGTGCCGGTCGCGCGCGCGTGGTGCAGTGCGGCGAGGACGCCGACGACGAGGTAGAGGGAGCCGCCCGCGTAGTCGCCGAGGAGGTTGGCGGGGACGGCCGGCGGCTGGTCCGGGCGGCCGATCATGCCGAGGGTGCCGGTGGGCGCGATGTAGGCGATGTCGTGCCCGGCGCGCTGGGCGAGCGGGCCGTCCTGGCCCCAGCCGGTCATCCGTCCGTAGACGAGGCGGGGGTTGCGTGCGTGGCAGTCCCCGGGGCCGACGCCGAGGCGCTCGGCGACACCGGGGCGGTAGCCCTCGACGAGGATGTCGGCGCGGGCGGCCAGGTCGAGCACGCGCTCCGGGCCGTCCGGGGCCTTCAGGTCGACGACCACCGAGCGCTTGTTGCGGTTGGTGACGTCGCAGGCCGGGTCGATCCCGAGCCCGGGGCCGCCGGGCCGGTCCACGCGCACGACGTCGGCACCTAGGTCGGCCAGGAGCATGGCGGCGAACGGGCCGGGCCCGATACCGGCCATCTCGACCACGCGCACGCCGGTGAGCGGGCCGCGTCCTGGCGTCCTTGCCGTGGTCATCCAGCCCCCAGCGCTGTGACACAAGCGATGTAACACCAGTGATGCTAAGAACGTGTTCCACTCTGCACAAGGCCTGAACGAGCAAGCGCTTAGCGATCTGGTGCGCGGATCAGCCCCTGGTGTCGGGCGCCGCACTCCTCACGCTAGCCTCGGCCACCGACAGCGGCACGGGTTGCGCGACCGAGGGGTGTCATGAGCAGTCACAGCAGGACGGACCGTCCGTACGACATCGTGCTCTTCGGAGCCACCAGTTTCGCGGGAGCGCTCACGGCGGAGTACCTGGCGGCCCGTGCGCCGGAGGGGCTGCGGTGGGCGATCGCCGGGCGCAGCGCGGAGAAGCTGGAGCGGCTGCGCCGGCGGCTGCCGGACGGCACGGAGGCCGGGGTGCTGCGGGCGGACATGTCCGACCCGTCCTCGCTGCGCGATCTCGTCGAGCGGGCGCGCGTGGTGGCCACGACGGTCGGCCCGTACGTCGCCTACGGCGAGGAACTCGTCGCCGCGTGCGCGGACACCGGGACGGACTACCTGGACCTGTGCGGGGAGCCGGAGTTCGTGGACCTGATGTACGTCCGGCACGACGCCCGCGCGCGGGAGACCGGGGCGCGGCTGGTGCACGCCGCCGGGTTCGACTCGATCCCGCACGACCTGGGCGTGTACTTCACGGTGCAGCAGCTTCCGGAGGGCGTGCCGTTGAGCGTCGAGGGCTTCGTGACCGCCGAGGGGGCCTTCTCCGGCGGGACCTTCGCCTCCGCCCTCAACCAGTTCGCCCGGCAGCGGGAGATGGCGGCGGCCGCGCGGGACCGCCGGCGGCACGAGCCGCGCCTGGTGGGCCGCCGGGCGGCGGCGCCGGCGGGTGCGCCCCGGTTCGCCAAGGAAGTCGGCGCGTGGGCCCTGCCGCTGCCGACCATCGATCCGCAGATCGTCCGGCGCTCGGCGGCGGCGCTCGACCGGTACGGGCCGGACTTCCGCTACCGGCACTACGCGGCGGTGCGGCACCTCCCCGTCGCGGTGGGCGGCGTCGTGGCCCTCGGCGCGCTGGTCGCCGCGGCGCAGCTGGCCCCCGCGCGGCGCTGGCTGTCCGACCGCGTCAAGCCCGGCGACGGGCCGAGCCCGCAGAAGCGGGCGAAGAGCTGGTTCTCGGTGCGCTTCGTGGGTGAGGGCGGCGGCCGGCGGGTGTACACGGAGGTCTCCGGCGGTGACCCAGGGTACGGCGAGACGGCGAAGATGCTCGCCGAGTCGGCGCTGTGCCTGGCCTTCGACGACCTGCCGAAGACGGCCGGGCAGGTCACCACGGCGGTGGCGATGGGCGAGACGCTGATCGACCGGCTGCGCGCGGCGGGCATCCGCTTCCGCGTCGCCGCGGCCCGCTGAGGGGACGCCGGGTGGTCTACAGCGGCCACTCGGCGACGGTGCAGGTCATCCCGGCGATCCAGGCGAGCCCCGCGAGCACGGCGAGGACCAGCCCGACGGCGAGGGGCCGCTCGACACTCCGGGTGGGGTGGGCGACGAGCTCGGGGGCACGGTGTGTCGTCATGCGGCCCAGCCTGCCGAGGGGGCGGGGGCGGGGCATCCGTACGGGCCCCGAGCCTACGGGCAAGCGCGAAGGCCGGCGGGTCAGGGAGTCCCGCCGGCCTCGCGCGGCGTGCGCCTCACTTGCCCAGGGCGCGCTGCAGCTGGCTCTTGTTCATGTTCGAACGGCCCTTCACGCCCCGGCGCCTGGCCTCCTCGTACAGCTGGTCGTAGGTGGGGCCCTGGGAGCCCTGACCCGACCGCCGGCCGCCGCGCTTGCCTGAGGACATGTCCCGGGTGGAGGTGCGGCTGGCGGTCTTCGACTCGCCGGAGCGTGCGCGTTCCTTGTTCACCGTCCGGGCGGCGATCTCCTTGGCGCGGCCGGTGCTCTCGCCCCGGTCCTCCGCGCTCTCCTTGATGTGCTCGTACTGGCGCTCCCGCTTGGAGCTCGAACCGCGTGGCATTCCCGCTCACTTCCTTTCAAGTCCGGCGAACGGGTACCCACCTTGCCCATCCTCACCGTGTGCCGCTCGCTCAGTGCTCCAGACGGGCCACGCGCCCCTGCTCGCCGGCGGCCCAGCACCCGTGGTCCGGGGCGCAGTCGACGGTGTCGTAGGAGCCGGTGCCGACGGTCCGCCAGGTGCGGCCGGCGTCCGTGGTGAGGTCGGTGCCGGTGGGGCCGACGGCGAGGGCGGCGGTGCGGCGGTGCGGGAGCCAGGCGACACCGGAGCGGTAGGCGGGCGGGGGCGTCGCGGCGGGGCGCCAGGTGCGGCCGCCGTCGGACGTGCGCGCGGCGGCGCGCGGCGAGGGCTGGCCGGGGCGGAAGTCGCCGCCGACGGCGAGCCCGTGGGCGCGGTCGCGGAAGGCCAGCGCGAAGACGCCGCGGGCCGGATCGCCCGCCGGCAGGGGCAGGTCGGCGGCCCGCCAGGTGAGGCCCCGGTCGGCGGAGTGCAGCACGCGTGCGCGCTCGGCCCCGCCGGTGGCGAGCCAGACGTCCCTCGGCCCGGACGCCACCAGACACTGGCCGCTCGCCGCGAACCCGGCCTCGCCCTCCTGCGCCGCCGGCATCCCCCGGTTCGGCAGCACGGTCCAGGTCCGGCCGCCGTCGCCGGTCGACAGGATGCGGAACCTGCCGTCCACCGGATCGCTCATGGCGAGGCCGTGGCGGTGGTCGAAGAAGGCCATGCAGTCGTAGAAGGCCTTCGGGTCGGTGTTACGGAAGGGCTCCGTCCAGGTCGCTCCGCCGTCGTCCGTACGGTAGATCCGGGACGCCTCGCCCTGGCCGACGGCCAGGACCACCGCCCGGCGCGCGTCGAACGCCTCGACGTCCCGGAACTGCACGTCCTCCGCGCCCGGGGGCGACACGTTCCGCCAGGTCGCGCCGCCGTCGGTGGTGCGCAGGACGGTGCCCGCGGTGCCGGCGGCCCACGCGGTGGTCCGGCTGACGGCGTCCAGTCCCCGGAACCGGACCTGAGGGGTGCCGGTGTCCTTCGGCTCCCAACGCGGCGTCGCGTGCCGCGGTCCGTGCGGCGGCGGCTCGTGTGCCTGTGCCGGTGTGGCGGTCAGCGCGGCCAGGGCCGCCGCACATGCCGTCGCCGCGGTGATGCCGCGCCGTGTCCGTCCCGTCCGTCGCGTGCTCCCCGTGCGCCTCATGGGCGGGGAAGCTAGCCGACCGCCCCGGTACCGTCCAGACGGCCTCGCGGGGGCGCCGGGTGATGCGCACGGCGTCACCACTGCCGTACGGCACACCGGAGGAGAGTCACGTCACTCCCGTGCATGAACGCGGTGACACAGGTCACTCGCCTTTCGTGTGCACGGATTGGCTGATTCCGTCGTCTCTTCCCATGCCCGGTCTCATCCGCCAGAAAGTGTCCGTCCAGCCGTCGCAAGGGAGCAAGGCGTTGTCCATCGTCATAGAGCAGCCCGTGGAGGCCCGCCTCGTCGCCGCCGCGCCGCGTATGCCGAGCATTCCCGCGACGCTGCGCTACCACCGGCGCGACCCGTTCGCGGTCCGTATGGCCTTCCCCGCGCCGGCCACGCTGGAGGGCGTCGAGGTGTGCTGGACCTTCTCCCGCGAGTTGCTCGCGGCCGGCCTGGAGGACGCCGAGGGGTACGGCGACGTGCGGGTGCGGCCGTACGGGTACGACCGCACGGTGCTGGAGTTCCACGCCCCCGAGGGCACTGCCGTGGTGCATGTCCGCTCCAGCGATGTCCGCCGGTTCCTCGAGGCCACGAGCGACCTCGTGCCGGTCGGTCTCGAGCACCTCCAGCTGGACCTGGACCACGGCCTGGCGGAACTCATGCGGGACGCGTGCTGAGGGCCTCCGTCCCCGCACCGGCGGGAAGTTGACCACGGTGTGGCCGAGCGGACCGGCCGGTAAGCCGTAGGTCCCGCTGACCAGTGGTTCCGCGCGACCCGGCGGACGAAGATCCCGCCGGCATCCGCAGCGCGGACGACTGCGGCGGTGATGCCCCCCGATCTGCCACCGCGCCCCTGGCGAGGATCCGGCGGGCGCACGCGGGCGGCCGCCGGGCGCGGGCGGTCTCGGCGCCGGGCTCGGCTGCCGCCCCCAGCCGCTCTCGACGTCCGCGCCCACGGCGACGGTCACGGCGCAGACGACGCGGGCCCGGCGGCGACCATGCGGACCCCGGCGCAGACGACGCGTCGCCGGGCTCGGCTGCCGCCCCCAGCCGCTCTCGACGTCCGCGCCCACGGCGACGGTCACGGCGCAGACGACGCGGGCCCGGCGGCGACCATGCGGACCCCGGCGCAGACGACGCGTCGCCGGGCTCGGCTGCCGCCCCCAGCCGCTCTCCACGTCCGCGCCCACGGCGACGGTCACGGCGCAGACGACGCGGGCCCGGCGGCGACCATGCG
>NZ_JBHYQH010000079.1:0-14086 GCF_042746715.1 Streptomyces sp. NPDC058741
TCGACGCACGTGGACTGGTCGGCCGGGGCCGTGGAACTGCTGACCGAGGCCAGGCGGTGGAGCACACCCGACGGCCGGCCCCGCAGGGCGGGCGTCTCCAGCTTCGGCGCCAGCGGCACCAACGCGCACCTGATCCTCGAGCAGGCACCCGCGCGGGAGACGGCCTCCGGCGCCGCCGGTGAGCCGCCCGGCAGTACGGGCGGGCCGGTCCCGTGGGTGCTGTCGGCGCGGTCGGAGCAGGCGCTGCGGGCGCAAGCGCGCAAGCTGCACGATCTCGCCGCCGCCGACGCGGACCTGGACATCGCCGACACCGGCTGGTCGCTGGTGTCGAGCCGGACGCGGTTCGAGCACCGGGCGGTGGTGCTCGGCCACGACCGGGACGAGTTGCGACGCGCTCTGGCCGCGCTGAGCGACGGCACGGAGTCCGCCGCGGTGGTGCGCGGTGCCGCCGGGGAACTCGGCTCGACCGTCTTCATGTTCCCCGGCCAGGGCTCGCCGTGGGCCGGTGCGGCGCGGACGCTGTACGACACCTTCCCCGACTTCGCGCGGAGCCTCGACGAGATCTGCGCACGCTTCGACGCGCACCTCCCCTTCGCCCTGAGGCCGCTGCTCCTCGCCGACGAGCCCGCCGAAGCCGGTCGTACGGACATCGCGCAGCCGGCGCTGTTCACCCTGCAGGTCAGCCTGTACCGGGTGCTGGCGCGGTACCTCCCGCGGCCCGACCACCTCATCGGCCACTCCGTCGGCGAGATCGCCGCCGCCCACGTCTCCGGAGTCCTCGACCTGGACACCGCGGCCAGGCTGGTGGCCGCGCGCGGACGGACCATGCAGACGGTCACCGAGCCCGGCGCCATGCTGGCCGTACGCGCCACGGAGGCCGTGGTGCGCACGCTGCTCGGCGCGTACGACCGCGTCGGCATCGCCGCCGTCAACGGCCCGGAGTCGGTCGTGGTCTCGGGTCTGCGCGACCAGGTCCACGCCATCCGCGACCGGCTCGCCGCCGACGGCACGCCGGTGAAGCCGCTGTCGGTCGACCACGCGTTCCACTCCCCGCTCATGGACCCGGTCCTGGGGGAGTTCGCACAAGCGCTCGGCGAGTTCACCGCGGGCGAGATGACCGTCCCGATCGTCTCCACCAGACTGGGCCGCGAGGTCACGCCGCGGGAGCTGACGTCCGCCGGGTACTGGGTGAACCACATCCGTGAACCCGTGCGCTTCCACGACGCGGTGGAGTGCGCGCGTGCGGCCGGCGGACGGGTCTTCCTCGAGGTCGGGCCGGGAGCCGCGCTCGCGAGCATCACCAAGGAGGCCTTCGCCGGCGGGGGCGTCGACGACACGGTGGTCCTGTCGGCGTCGCGGCGGGACCGCACCGGGCCGCGGGCGCTGATCGGCGCGCTGGCGGAGTTGCACGTCCGGGGCGGATCCGTGGACTTCGGCGCCCTGTTCGGGACGCGCCGGCGGGTGGACCTCCCGACGTACGCGTTCCAGCGGCAGCGGTACTGGCTGGACTTCCTGTCCGGCACGGTGCCGGCGGACGTCTCCTCCGCCGGCCTGTCGGCCCCCGGGCACCCGCTCCTCGGCGCCGTCGTCGACCACCCCGGCACCGGCGAGGTGGTGTTCACCGGCCTGTGGTCCGTGCGGGCCCACGGCTGGCTGGCCGATCACGCCGTGTTCGGCGCGGTCGTCGTGCCGGCGACGGCCTACCTGGACCTGGCGCTGTCGGTGGGCCGCCACGTCGGGTGCGCCGCGGTCGGGGAGCTCACCCTGGAAGTCCCCCTGGTCCTGCCCGACGCGGGCGACGTGCGGGTACGGGTCGTCGTCGGCGCGGCGGACGAGACGGGACGCCGCTCCCTGGACGTGTACTCGGGCCCCGGCGACGACGGCCCGGCGGCGGGCGGCTGGACCCGCCACGCCAGGGGGAACCTGGCACCGGGCACACCGCACACGGCCACCTGGGCGGCCGACCCGCGCCCGCCCGTCGTCCGGCCGCCGGCCGGGGCCCGGAGACTCGACTTCGACGGTCTCTACGGCTCCTTCGCGGACGCGGGTTTCGACTACGGTCCGGCCTTCCGCGGACTGCGGGAGGTCTGGCGGCACGGGGACGACGTCTATGCCCTCGCCACCCTGCCGGACACCGCCGAAGGCCCGGCCGGCGGCGGGTTCGCACTGCATCCGGCACTCATGGACGCCGTCCTGCACGCGGTGGTGGTCGGCGGTGTCATCGAGGTCACGGGCGAGCGGGGCTGGATGCCCTTCTCCTGGTCCGGCGTGGACCTGGCCGGGCGGTGCGGCCCGACGGTGCGGGTCCGCCTCTCCCCGGCCGGTGAAGGCGCCGTGTCGGTGGCGGTCGCCGACGAGCACGGCCGCAAGATCGCCCACGTCGAGGCGCTGACGTTCCGGCCGGTGAGCGCGGAGCAGATGCGCGCGGCGCGCGGCGGCCGGGAGCGGTCCCTGTACGAGACCAGGTGGCGCCCGGCCGAGGAGAACGGGCGGACACCCCACCGGGGGCGGTGGTGCGCCCTCGGCACGAGGGGCGGCCTGGCCTCCCGGCTCTCCGCGGCGGGCGACGGGAGCGTCCTGTGCTCCACGTCCATGGACGGGGTCCTCTCGGGGGAGGCACCCCGGCACCTCGTCCTGTGCCCGGACGACTTCGCCGACGCCGGGACCGATCCGCTCACCGCGGTCGGCGACACCGACAAGCGCGTCCTGGACTGGGTCCAGCGGTTCCTCGCCGAGGAACGCCTCGCCCGGTCCACGCTGGTGGTGCTCACCCGCCTGGCCGTCGACACCGGTACGGGCGAACGCGTCGAAAGCCTCCCCGGCGCGTCCGTGTGGGGCCTGATCCGGTCCGCCCAGACCGAGCATCCCGGCAGGTTCCGGCTCGTGGACATCGACGACGAGGACACGTCCTGGGCGTGCTTCCCCGACGTGCTCGCCGCCGGCGAGGACCAACTGGCGCTGCGCGACGGCGCGTACCTCGTCCCCCGGCTGGCAGCGGCCACACCCGTCGACCACCGGATCGAACCGCCGCCGCCCGGCGCCCACCGCCTGGGCCTGCCGAGCAGGGGGACGCTGGAGAACCTGACCTGGGTGGCGTGCCCCGAGGTGGAGGCGCCCCTGACGAGCGGTCAGGTCCGTATCGCCGTGCAGGCCGCGGGGGTCAACTTCCGGGACGTCACCGTCGCGCTGGGGCTGATCGACCGAACGGCCATCGACGACGGGCTCGGCAGTGAGGGCGCCGGAGTCGTGCTGGACGTGGCGGACGACGTGACGGACCTGGCGCCGGGCGACCGGGTGACCGGCATCTTCACCGGCGCCTTCGGCCGCACGGCCGTCGCGGACCACCGCATGCTCGTGCCCGTCCCCGACGGCTGGAGCCACGCCGAGGCGGCGTCCGTACCGTGCGCCTTCCTCACCGCCTACCACGCGCTCTTCCGGGTGGCGAAGCTCGAGAAGGGGCAGCGCATCCTCATCCACGCGGCGGCAGGCGGCGTCGGGATGGCCGCCGTCCGACTGGCCAGGCACGCCGGCGCCGAGGTCTACGCGACCGCGAGTCCCGCCAAGTGGCCCGTCCTGCGCGGCCTGGGAGTGGACGAGACGCACCTGGCGTCGTCCCGCGATCTGACGTTCGCGGAGACGTTCCTCGACGCGTCGGACGGCCGCGGTGTGGACGTCGTGCTGAACTCCCTCGCGCACACCTTCGTCGACGCCTCGCTCACACTGCTGCCCCGAGGCGGCCACTTCGTCGAGATGGGCAAGACGGACATTCGCGACCCCCGTCAGGTCGCGGCCGACCACCCCGGAGTCGACTACGAGGCCTTCGACCTCTACGAGGCGGGCCCGGACGCGATCCAGGAGATGTTCCGGGCCGTCATGGACCTGTTCGCCGACGGGCGGGTGCAGCTGAACCCGGTCTCCCTGAGCGACATCCGCGACGCGCGCCGCACGTTCCGCGACATGAGCCGGGGCCGCCACGTCGGCAAGCTGGTCCTCGAGGTGGGCGGCGGCTTCGGCGGGGGCACCGTGCTGGTCACCGGCGGGACCGGGGGAGTGGGGTCCCTCGTGGCCCGGCACCTCGTCGCCGGGCACGGCGTGCGGAGTCTGCTGCTGGCGAGCCGTCGCGGACCGGCCGCCGAAGGGGTCGGCGAACTGGTCGCCGAGCTGGAGGGGGCAGGAGCGGCGGTACGGGTCGCCCCGTGCGACGTCGCGGACCGGGACGCCGTGGCGGACCTGCTCGCGGACCTGCCCGGCCGGTACCCGCTGACCGCGGTCGTGCACGCCGCGGGCGTGCTCGCGGACGGCACCGTCGAGTCGCTGACCGCCCGCGGCGTCGAGGACGTGCTGCGCGCCAAGGCCGGCGGTGCGGTCAACCTGCACGAGCTGACCCGGGACCGCCCCCTGTCGGCGTTCATCCAGTTCTCCGCCCTCGCGGGCACGCTCGGCAACGCGGGACAGGCCAACTACGCCGCGGCGAACGCCTTCCTGGACGGTCTGGCGGCGCAGCGCAGGGCGGCCGGCCTGGCCGGCACCTCGCTGTGCTGGGGCTGGTGGGAGCAGAGCAGCTGCATGACCGGGGAACTGGACCGGGCCGACCTGTCCCGGCTGCGGAGGACGGGCGTCGCCGCGATGCCGACACCCGAGGCACTGGCCCTCTTCGACGCGGCGTGCGCGAGCGGCAAGCCCGTCCTCGTCCCGGCCCGGCTGGACCTCGCCGCGCTGCGGCGCGAGACCGCCGACGAGCCGCCGCTGCTCCTGCGCGACCTCGCCGAGGGCGGTCGTCCGCGCCGGAACGGGGCGAGCACGGTCGAGCACGCCGGCCCGGCCGGACTGTCCGCCCGGCTGGCCGCCCTGCCGGCGGACGAGGCGCGGACCGTCGTCGTGGACTGGGTCCGCGAGCAGGCCGCCATCGTGCTCGGACACCCGTCCGACGCGGCCGTCGACGTCGACCAGGCGTTCACCCACCTCGGATTCGACTCGCTGACCGCGGTCGAACTCTGCAACCGCTTCGCCGCCCCGACCGGGCTGCGCCTGCCGTCCACCCTCGTCTTCAGCTACCCGACACCCCGCGAGCTGGCCGAGCACCTGCTCGGCCTGCTGCGCGAGGCACCGGACACGGGCGCGGCCGAGGACGCCGAGGACGCCGAGGACGCGCGCGTCCGGGAGGCGCTGCGCACCGTCCCGATCGGCAGGCTGCGCGGCGCGGGCCTGCTGGAGCTGGTGCTGGCCTGCGCCGACCCGGCACGGCCGGGCGGCGACGGTCGGCCGGCGGACAAGGGCACCGGCGCGGACCCGCTGTCGGACATGGACCTGGAAGCACTGGTCGACCTGGCCCTGGAGGAGAAGAGGTGAGCGGCATGATCAACTCCGCCGACCGCACGGCGGACGGCGCGGACCGGGTCCAGCGCGCGCTGCGCACGCTGCTGGAGGAACGCGACCGCCTCCGGCAGGAGAACGACGCCCTGAAGGCCGGCCGCGGCGAGCCCATCGCCGTGGTGGCCATGGCGTGCCGCTACCCGGGAGGCGTGTCCTCGCCCGAGGACCTGTGGGACGTGCTGCGCGACGGCCGCGACGTCATCGGCGGGTTCCCCGAGGACCGTGGCTGGCGGGACGTGTACGACCCGGATCCCGACACCTCCGGCACCTCGTACACGCACCAGGGAGGGTTCCTGGCCGACGTGGCCGGTTTTGACGCGGACTTCTTCGGTATCAGTCCGCGTGAGGCGCTGGCGGTCGATCCCCACCACCGCCTGCTGCTGGAGACGTCGTGGGAGGCCTTCGAGCGGGCCGGCATCGTTCCCGCCGACGTGCGCGGGACGGACGTCGGCGTCTTCTCCGGGGTGAGCTCGTCCGAGTACGGGTGGCGTTTCCTGGAGGGCGGCCAGAGGGAGCTGGAGGGCTACCTGCTGTACGGCAGCGCGCTGAGCGTCGCGTCGGGCCGGGTGGCGTACGAACTGGGGCTGACCGGGCCCGCGGTGTCGGTGGACACGGCGTGCTCCTCGTCGCTGGTGGCCCTGCACATGGCGGTGAGGTCACTGCGTTCGGGGGAGTGCTCGCTCGCGCTGGCGGGCGGGGCGCTGGTGATGTCGACGCCCGCGATGTTCGTGGAGTTCTCCCGGCAGCGCGCTCTGTCGGCCGACGGCCGGTGCAAGGCCTTCGCGGACGGAGCCGACGGGACCGGCTGGGCCGAGGGGGTGGGTGTGCTGCTGCTCGAGCGGCTGTCCGACGCCCGCCGGGCGGGCCACCCGGTGCTGGCCGTCGTACGCGGCAGCGCGGTGAACCAGGACGGGGCCAGCAACGGCCTGACCGCTCCCAACGGCCGCGCCCAGGAGAAGGTGATCCGCAAGGCCCTGGAGAACGCGGGGGTCGCGTCCGCCGAGGTCGACCTGGTGGAGGGCCACGGCACCGGAACCGCGCTGGGGGACCCCGTCGAGGCGGGCGCTGTGCTGGCCACGTACGGGCAGGGCCGGGCCGCGGGAAGGCCGCTCTGGCTGGGGTCCCTGAAGTCGAACATGGGGCACGCCCAGGCCGCCGCCGGGGTCGGCGGCGTCATCAAGGCCGTGCTGGCCATGCGCCACGGCCACCTGCCGAAGACCCTGCACGTGGGCGAGCCGTCGCGACACGTGGACTGGTCCTCCGGCGCGGTCGAGGTCCTGGCGGAGGGCCGTGGGTGGCCCCGGGCGGACGGCCCGCGGCGGGCCGGGGTGTCCTCGTTCGGAGTCAGCGGCACCAACGCGCACGTGATCCTGGAGGAGGCACCGCCGCAGGAACAGGCGCGCGAACCGGGCCCGGACGCGGGCGTCGCCGGCGGCCTGGTGCCCTGGGTGCTGTCGGGCAGGAGCCCGAAGGCCCTGCGGCAGCAGGCGGGCAGACTGCGCGAGCGCGCCGCCGCCGACGCGGACCTGGACCTCGCCGATGCCGGCTGGTCGCTGGTGTCGGGCCGGTCGCGGTTCGAGCACCGCGCGGTGGTCCTGGGCCGTGACCGTGACGAACTGCTGGCGGGCCTGGCGGCGTTGAGCACCGGCGCGGAGTCCCCCGCGGTGGTGCGCGGTGCCGCCGGGAACCTCGGTGGCGTCGCCTTCGTGTTCCCGGGGCAGGGCTCGCAGTGGGTCGGCATGGGCCGGGAGCTGTACGACGCCTTCCCCGTCTTCGCGCAGAGCCTCGACGCGTGCGCGGCCGCACTGGCCGAGTGGACGGACTGGTCGCTGCTCGATGTGATCCAGGGCGCGGCGGGGGCGCCGGCCCTGGACCGGGTGGACGTGGTGCAGCCGGCGCTGTTCGCGGTGATGGTGTCCACGGCCGCCCTGTGGCGCTCCTGGGGCGTGGAACCGGCCGCGGTGGTGGGCCACAGCCAGGGCGAGATAGCCGCCGCGTACGTGTGCGGCGCGCTCTCCCTGAGGGACGCCACCAAGATCGTGGCGCTGCGCAGCAAGGCTCTGGTGGATCTGATCGGTCACGGCGGCATGGCGTCGGTCGCGGAGTCCGAGGACGTCGTGGCCCGGCGGCTGGAGCCGTGGAGCGGCCGGGTGAGCGTCGCCGTGGTCAACGGCCCCCGCTCCGTGGTGGTCTCCGGCGAACCGGACGCACTCGACGAGTTCGTCGAGAAGATGAAGGCCGACGGCGCCCAGGCCCGGCGCATATCCGTCGACTACGCCTCCCATTCCCACCAGGTGACCCGGGTCCGCGCGAAGGTGACCGGCGCGCTCCTCGACGTGAGTCCGGCATCCTCGGACCTGCCCTTCTACTCGACCCTGTACGGCGAGACCATCGACACCGCGGAACTGAACGGCGCGTACTGGTACGACAACCTGCGGGAGAAGGTCCGCTTCGCATCGTCCCTCCGGCGGCTGGCCGAGGACGGCTTCCGGGTGTTCGTCGAGATGAGCCCGCACCCCGTGCTGACCGTCCCGGTGCAGGAGATGGTCGAGGACGTGGACGGCGCGCTGGTCCTGTCGTCGTCGCGGCGGGACCGGGGCGAGGTGGAGGCCGTGCTCGGCTCGCTGGCCGGGTTCCACGTCCGGGGCGGATCCGTGGACTTCGGCGCCCTGTTCGGGACGCGCCGCCGGGTGGATCTCCCCACGTACGCGTTCCAGCGGCGCCGGTACTGGCTCGAGCCCTCGCACACGGCGCCGGTGGCGGAGGTGCCCCCGGCGGAGCCGGACGCGGGCGAGGACCACCTCGTCCCCCTCTCCGAGAGGCTCTCCGCCCTGTCCGGCGACGAAGCGGCGACGCTCGTCCTCGACCACGTCCTCGAGAAGGTCGCCGTCGTCCTCGGGCACTCCTGCGCCGGGTCCGTCGACCCCGACCAGGAATTCAAGGAGCTCGGGTTCGACTCGCTGCTGTCGGTGGAGCTCAGCAAACGCCTGTCCGCGTCGACCGGGCTCAGACTGAGGGCGAATCTGGTGCTCCGGCATCCGTCACCACGACGGATCGCCGAGCACATCACCTCCCTGACGGCCCAGCGCGGTCCGCGGTGAACGCGCCGCGCCCCGGGCGCCGTTCGGCGCCGTAGGACCGTCCCGCCGGCGGGACACCACAGTTTGGCGACTGCTCGTCCCGCCGGGCACCCGGTCGTCTTGAGCGGCCGCCCCACGTCCCCGAGGGTGGGGGTGATCTGCGAAATCCCCGATTCCCGGGCCTGTCTGCTGAGGGGTTGATCTGTGTGCGTACGTTCGGTACGTCGTCTGCGCATCAAGGAATGTGGCGAGCGCAGCACATGGCTCCCGACACGCCGAACCATGCGCTGACCATGTGGGACGTGGACGGCGATCTGGACGCGGCGATCATGGAATCCGCGTTCCTGCACGTGATGGACGAGGCGGAGGTCCTGCGCGTCACCTTCGTCGACGACGGCGGCGGGCTGCGACTGGTACCCCGGGACCTGGGGGACTGGCGGCCGTTCCTCCTCGACCTCAGCGCCGAGGCCGATCCCGAGCAGGCGGCGCGCGAGGCCATGGCCGACATGGTGCGCAAGCCCTTCGACCTGGAACGGGACCTGCTGTTCCGGCTGGGCGTGGTCAGACTCGCCGCGACCCGCTCCCTCCTGGTGATCGCCTACCACCACCTCGTATCGGACGGCTTCGGCGCGGGCGGCCTGCTGTCGAAGCGCCTCGCCGAGGTGTACACGGCGCTGGTAGGGCGCGAGGAGGTCCCCGAGCTGCCGCAGCCGTGGGATGCCGAGTCGTTCGCGTCCGAGGCGGTGGAGTACCTCGCCTCCCCGAAGTTCACCGAGGACACGGACTTCTGGCGCGCGTACCTGACGGACGCGCCCGCGCCCGCGCAGGTTCCGCGCGTGGCCCTGTCCGACTCGGCGCGCTCCGCGCTCTCCGAGCCGATGAGCGGCGCCGACCGCTGGTCGGAGGTGGCCGAGGCCATCGGCATGGCGAGCCGGACGCTGACCGTTCCGCGCGCCGAGGCGGACGCGTGGACCGCGACCGCGCAGTCCATGGGCCTGTGGATGTCGCAGATGCTGACCGCGGCCGCGGCGGTGTTCCTCCGGCACCGCTGCGACCGCCCCGAGTTCCTCCTCTCGCTGGCCGTCGGCAACCGCATCGGGGTGGCGAGCAGGACGCCCGGCCTGGCGGTGAACGTGGTCCCGGTGCGCGTACGGGTTCCGCTCGGCGCGACCTTCACCGAGATCGCCGACGCGATCGTCGACGAGACCTACGACGTCTTCGACCACACCGCCTGCCACTACTCGGACATCCAGCGCGCGAGCGGCACCGTCCTGAACGGGCGCGGCAGCTACGGCGCCGTCGTCAACGTCGTCGAGTTCGCCGAGCAGCTCCGCTTCGCCGGCAGCCCGGCGCGCTACTCCGGCGCGACGACCGGCACCTTCGACGAACTGTCGATCGGCGTCTACACCGACGGCAGCGCCGCCGGCGACCTGTTCATCCGGCTCGACGCCCCCGCGACCCTGTACTCCCGCGCGGAGCTGCGCTTCATCGGCGAGGAGCTGATCGCGTACATCCGTGCCGTGACGGCCGCCGGCGAGCAGCCGGTCGGCGCCCTCGACGTGGTGACGGGCGCCGAGCGGGACCGGGTGCTGACGGCGCCGAACGGCACCGACGCGCCGCTGCCCGGGCTGACGGTTCCCGAGCTGTTCGCCCGGCAGGTGGAGCGGGATCCGGGTGCCGTCGCCGTGATCTGCGGCGACACGCCGGTCTCCTACCGGGAGCTGGACGAACGGTCCGGCCGGCTGGCCGTGGCGCTGCGCCGCCGTGACGTCGGCCCCGAGACGGTCGTCGCGGTGGCGCTGCCCCGGTCGGTGGACCTGGCCGTCGCCCTGCTGGCCGTGGCGAAGGCCGGCGGCGCCGCCCTGCCCCTCGACCCGGCGGTGCCGGCCGGCGCCGTCCCGGCCGGTGTCCTGCTCACCGACGCCTGCACGGCCGGCACGCTCCCGCCCGGCCCGGGCGTGCCGGTGCTGCTGCTGGACGACCTGCGCGCCGACCCCGACGACGACGGCTCCCCGGGGCCCGGGGCCGCCGTCCCGACGCACCCGGACAACCTGGTGGCCGTCCTGCACGGCACCGGGCCGGACGGTGCCGCCAGGCCGGTCGCCGTGACGCACCGGAACCTGGAGCGGTTCGTCCTGGACCGCCGGTGCCGGGACGCCGGCCGCGGCACCGTGCTGTGGCACGCGCCGCTCACCTGCGACGCGCTCGCCCTGGAGGTGTGGACGCCCCTGCTCAACGGCGGCCGGGTGGTCGTGGCACCCGAAGGAGCGCCGGGCACCGACGCGCCGGCCGGCCTGCGGGGGGCCCACGACATCACCACGCTGTGGCTCCCCGCCGCCCGGTTCGCCGCCCTCGCGGCCGCGGACCCGGAGCGTCTCGCCGGGCTGCGCGAGGTGTGGACCGGCAACGGCCGGGTGTCCCCGGCCGCGCTGCGCCGGGTCCGCGAGGCATGTCCCGAGCTGACGGTCGTCACCGGACACGGCCCGGCGGAGACGACCGTCCTCGCCGCCTGCCACCGCCTGCCCGCCGGTGAACCCGTCCGTCACGCGGGCGCCGCCGGCCGCCCCGTGGACCACACCGCGCTGTACGTCCTGGGCCCCGGTCTCGCCCCGGTCCCCGTCGACGTGGCCGGCGAACTCTACGTGGCCGGCCCGGGCGTGGCCCGCGGCTACCCCGGGCGGGCGGCGGCGACCGCGGAACGCTTCGTGCCCTGCCCGTTCGGCCCGGCCGGCACCGTCATGTACCGGACCGGGGACCGCGCGCGGTGGACCGCCGACGGCCGGCTCGCCCACGTCGGCCGCGCCGGCACGGCGGCGGACGTACGGGGTGTCCGCGTCGACCCGGCCGAGGCCGAGGAGGCCCTGTCCGAGCACCCCGGGCTGGCCCAGGCCGTGGTGGCCCTCAAGGAGGACGGCTCCGGGCAGCGGCGCCTGGTGGCCTACGCCGTCCCGGTGGCCGGCGCGGCCGTGCCCGCCGAGGAACTGCGCCGCTTCGCCGCGGACCGGCTGCCGGAGTCCGCGGTACCGGCGGCGTTCACCGTCCTGGACGGCCTGCCGCTCACCGCGGGCGGCCGGGTCGACCGGGCCGCGCTGCCGCGGCCCGCGTTCGACGACGAGAGCTACCGGGCACCGCGCGACGAGACCGAGCGCTTCCTCGCCGAGGCCTTCGCCGAGGTGCTGGAAGTGGACCGGGTCGGCATCGACGACGACTTCTTCGACCTCGGCGGCAACTCGCTGCGGGCGATCAGGCTGGTCGGCCTGATCCGGGCGGAGCTGAACCAGGAGGTGTCCATCCGCAGGCTCTTCGCGGCCCGCACCGTCCTCGGGCTGTCGGAGATGTGGAAGGACCTCGGCCGCTCCAGCCGGCCGGCCCTGCGCAGGCGGACGAAGGAGGGCGCGGTCCTCTGAGCGTCTGTTCCTGAGGCTGCCATGACAGCGCTGCGGTGGTGAGGGGCCGGTGAACGGCTCGTTGGATCCGGCCGCCCGGCGGCCTGACCCGTGGGCGGGCGGACGGCGGCGAGCCGGTTTCCCGATGCGACGAGCACGATCACGATGCCGAACGCCGCGCTGCGGCTGCTGCGCTGCGGAGTGGCAGGCGGTTCGGCGGACGAAGCCGGCGGTATCGCGGCGGGGACGCGCTGCGTTGTGGACCTGGCGGGGTCCTGTGCGGGCCTTCCGGGGCCGACAGAGTGTGAGCGGCGTGCGGGGCGGCCTCGGGCCTGGCCCCGGAAGGGAGGGTGGGGGTGGTGATCGCGCGAGGGCCGCCGGGACCATACGGTCGGACGTCACCCCGGCCGTCATGTTCGCCGCCCTCACCGGCGTCGCCCTCACCTCGGGAAAGCCCGGGGAGCGCGAGCAGGCCGAACGCCTCCTCGACCTCACCCTCGACGGACTCAGGTACGGCACGGCGGACTGATGCCACCCCGGACGTGCCGACGGGCTCACACACCGCGGAACGGAACACCGCGTCGGGACGCGCTCCCGGCTCCAGCCGTTCACCGCAGCCCCCGCGCACTCGCTCCTCGGCCCGCCCGACGTCCTCGGACGGACACCACACCGGCGTAGAGCCCGAGACCGCCCACCAGACCGGTTCGGGAACAGGCACCGAGCACCGCCCAGCGGGCACGCGCCGTCGCTCCGCCGTGCGGAGCACGGGAACCACCGGTGCGTCGACCTCGGCCCTGCCGTCCGGGGCCGGCCCGCGCGTACCGGCCGCCGCGAACCTCCGGCCCGGCACGAGGCCGCGCCCCCGCTCGCCCCGGACGTCGGCGTGTGCGCGGCGACGGGCACGCGGACGCCCGCGAGGCGCTGCACGCCGGTCCGGTCGGGGGCTCTTCCGGAGCGCCCCCGGGCGGTGCGGACGGGCGCCCGGTCAGGGCGAGGCGGTCCCGGAGAGGAGCCCCTCGGTGACGGTCTCGGCGATGTCCCGGAGGTGGTCGAAAAGGTAGAAGTGACCGCCCGGGAAGACCTTCACCGTGACGTCCCCGCGGCTGTGCGCCCGCCAGGTCCCGGCCTCCTCCACCGTCACCATCGGGTCGCTGTCCCCGACCAGCACGGTCATCGCGGCGGTGAGCGGCTCGCCCTCGCGCCACTCGTACCGGCCGAGCGCCCGGTAGTCGGCCCGCAGCGCCGGCAGCGCCATCTCCATGATGTCCGGGTCGTCCAGCATCGACTGGTCGGTGCCGCCCAGCCCGCGCACCTCCGCGAGCACGTCATCGTCGTCGTAGCGCCCGAAGTGGGCGGTGCTGTGCGCGTCCGGCGCGCCCCGCCCGGACAGGAACAGCCGCTGCGGGCCCCGCTGCGGGCCCCGGGCGAGCAACCGGGCCGTCTCGAACGCGACGAGCGAGCCCATGCTGTGGCCGAACAGGGCGTACGGCCGCCCCGGATCCGCGTCCAGCACCCGCGCCAGTTCCTCGGCCGCCGCCTCGGCGAGCAGGGTCAGATCCGTGAAGGGCGCCTCCAGGTACCGGTCCTGACGGCCCGGATACTGCACGCACACCACGTCGAACTCCGCGGGCAGCGCCTGGGCCAGGTTCCGGTACACCGTCGCGGAACCCCCCGCGTGCGGAAAGCACACGAGCAGCGGCCCGTTGCCCGGGATGGTGAAGCGCCGGAACCACGTACTGTTCACCGTCGGTGCGTCCCTTCGTCTGTTCCGTCCGGCCCGCGGGAAACGGCCCGCCGGCGCCCTCGGGGGATGTGGGGCGCCGACGGGCGGTCCGTCGCCCCATGAGGGCTCACGCCCGTCACCGGAGCTCACGCCGAGCCTCCCGCCCCCTCCTCGACGGGAGGTCGCGGGGTGGTGGAGAGGACCGCTCGAGCCCCCGTCGGGCGGCCGCACGAGCGGCTCTCCACCCGTGCCGCATAGTCTCCGGCGAGGTGCACGACCCGCACCGCGACGCGTGTCCGCCGACGTGTCTGCCTGCGCTTGCGGACCAGCCAGCCCCGACAGGAGCCGACACAGGAATGTCCGTGGTAGCAACTCCCCCCGACGTGCCAGGAAAGCGTGACAAGCAAGTCCGGCGCCTGGACCGGGTGGTCATCAGGTTCGCGGGGGACTCGGGTGACGGTATGCAGCTCACCGGTGACCGGTTCACCTCGGAGACCGCGTCGTTCGGCAACGACTTGTCGACG
>NZ_JBHYQH010000080.1:0-13772 GCF_042746715.1 Streptomyces sp. NPDC058741
CGACATCTCGAAGCGTGGAGAACGGCCGCCTCCGCTGTCCCGGAAATAACCGCAGGTCAGCAGGTCGGGTGACCTGCGACGTTAAACGTCAAGCTGAGTCGGCGCGCACGATGCCGTTCGCGAAGGCGTCCACCGTCGTCACGTCCACTCGTGCCAACTGCTCCTCGCCTTCGTCGAGGAGCAGACCCAGCATGTCGCGCAGTCCGGTGGCGAGCGCGTTCGTGTAGGTGGTGAGGAGGATTCGGCCGTCCTCGGAGCGGCCGAGTAGATGCTTGACCCGGTGCAGGGCGGCCACCGTCTTGCCCGTGCCGGGTCCGCCGGTGACCTGGACGGGGCCACCGTACGAGGCACGGTAGGCGACGCGCCGCTGGGAGGGATGGAGGAAGACCCTCCAAGCGGCGAAGGGCTTCTCCAGGATCTCCTCCAGTTTCTGCGGCCCGCTGACCAGCCGGATGCGCGCCGACGTGTTGGCGATCACCGTGGCCAGGTCCTCGACCGGCTCGGCGGGTGCGTCGGAGGGGCGGCGGACAGCCACGACATCCCGGTAGACGTCTTCCGGGCTGAACCCTTCGGCGAGGTACTGGAGCACCTCCAGTTGGTCCTCCGGCAGGAGGGTGGAGAAGGCATCCAGTTGAGCCTTGTCCATCAGGGAACGCGCGGCGCGCAGCACCTGGTCGTCGATACCGAGTTCTCGCAGGGTGCCGTCGGAGACATCCGCGAACAGCAGCCGTGAAGCGGTGCGTGCGGCCGTCTCGTACAACGGTGTCAGCTCGTCCAGTGCGACGGCGTTGCGCACCTCCAGGGCCCTGGTTGCAGAGTTCGCGCTGTAAAGGCGCTTCGCCGCCCAGGTGTAGGCGTCGTCGTGTGGCAGGACGTTGACCAGTAGAAACGTGTCGCTGCCGTCGTCAGGCGCGAGGACGACGCCCCGCCAGAAGTCGGTGATGCGAATGGTGCGCATCCGAGCGTCCCGGGCCTTCTCCACGGACTCCAGGTGCAGTCCCTTGTCCGCGTTGAGTTCGGCGACGGTCATGGCCTGGAACTTCGCCATGGCCTTGCGCACTCCGGCTCGGACCGGCTTCTCAAGGGTGTCGTAGCCGTCCCGGAAACTCTGGGCGAAGGCGAGCCGGGGCATGAGGTCTCTTCCTTTCTGCCGGACGGTTCTTCATGATCACGGAGAGAGACCGCTCCCGGCCAGCCGTCCGGCGATCTGCCGAACGGCCGTGAGAAGTTCTTCTGGTTCGCGGGAGAGGTCGAGGGCGTGCTGGTAGAGCCGGACTCCCCTGCCGTCCTGTCCCGCCGCCGTTCCCCGCACTTCGTATATGCGCTCGGGCTGTCGCCCGGCGGCGTACACCAGGTGTGCTTCGCGCAGACCGAGCACGGTGGCGTAGGCAAGGGCCTGGTAGAGGTCGGAGTTGAGGAGTCCGTCGGCCTGCTCCACCTTGTACTTGGCGTCGGCCACGGCGAGCGGGGTCCGGCCGTCTCCGGTTCGCACCACCAGGTCGGGGCGTATCCGTACGAGGCCCGCGACGTCGAGGTGGTGAGAATCCTGGAGGCGCGCGGTCAGTCCGTGTTCCCGAAGAGCCTCCCGCAGGGCGACCGTGATGAAGTCCTCGAACAGCTTGTTCATGTCGAAGAGGAAGCCGTCCACTGCAAGAGGCTCTGCCCCGGCCTGCCGATGCTCCGGCGAGCTGCCGCGCAGGACGGCCTCGGCGAGCCGTAACGCGGGCTGGTAACGGGAGTTGAGGCGTGACGGCCGCCAATCCGGCAGTTCTTGCCCCCGTGTCAGCGGCTGAGCGTCGGCCAGTCGTACCCGTTGATGCGCGAGACGCCGGCGGACGGGACCGGGAACGCCCGGCAACCGCAGCAACCGCTCAATCGCGGCGCGCAGGACGCGGTTCTCGGCGGTGTCGGCGGTGTACGCGTCGTAGGCGATCTCCACGGGCGGCGTACGGCCGAAGTGCCGCCGGATCTGTTCGGCCTCACGCAGCCTGCCGCGCACCACGAGCGCGACTTCCTCCACGTGCCGGTAGCCCTGGAGGACCCCTTGCCGCAGCGCCCGGTCGATCTGCCGCTCCACGGCGTGCGCGAGTGCGGGGACGACGTCGTCGTACGCGCCGATGTCGACGGTGCCCTCCCCGCTGTCACGCCAGGCGCCGGCCGGATCGAGGCTGAAGCCGAGGAGGAAGAAGAGCCGGCTCACCGGCGTCTTGGGCATGATCCGGACCACCGGACCGCCGGACACGCGTGCGGCGCCGACCCGGCTGCCCGCACGCAGCAGCCAGTGCCCGCTCCGGCCGGGGTCGGGGGTCGCGCTCTGCAGGATGCCGGAGGCGGCCAGCGCCCGCCCGGCCTCAGTACTCAGTTGGACGGAGACGGCCGGCCCGTACTCGCGCAGCGACACCTCGGGCCCGGGCGAGGTCACGGGAGCTGCTCGCGCAGGGAATCGAGACCGTAGCGGGCCGTCACGTCGAGGCCCTCGCCGTAGTGGTGTTCCTCCATCAGGGGCAGGATTTTCGTGCGCCACACCCGTTCGAGGCCGCCGTCGCGGTACACGCCCGGCTTCATCAGGTAGGACGGCCCGATGGCGAAGTCGGCGTCGTCGATTCGGGCGTTGAGTGCGTCGAGGAGGCGGGCGGGTTCCGGTTCCCTGCCCTCGCGCCGCAGCCAGCGCGCGAGGAGGCCGGCGGTCGGCTCGGTGCGCGGGGACAGTTCCACGAACGCGAATCGACGGCGCATCGCCGCGTCCACCAGGGCGATCGACCGGTCGGCGGTGTTCATGGTCCCGATCACGAAGAGGTTGGGCGGCAGTGCGAAATCGTCCCCGGAGTAGGTGAGACGGACCGACCTCGTCCGGTACTCCAGGAGGAAGTACAGCTCACCGAAGACCTTCGCCAGGTTGGCACGGTTGATCTCGTCGATGATCAGGAAGTGCGGGATGTGCCGGTTGCCCTCGCGCGAGGCGAGATCGGCGAGTTCCCGGAGCGGTCCCGCCGTCAGCCGGAAGGCCACCTCCCTCGTCTCGGGGTCCTCCACGGGCCGGAACCCCTCGAAGAAGTCCTCGTAGGCGTACGAGGGATGGAACTGCACGATCTTGACCTGCTCCGGACCGCCACCGAAGTACTCGGCCAGCTTCAGCGCCAGATAGGTCTTGCCGGTCCCCGGCGGGCCGTAGAACACCACCTGCCGTTCGTCGACGAGGAGTTCACGCAACTCCTCCAGCCAGGCCAGGTCATGGACGAGGAGGTCGGCGGCGAGGGCCTCGGTGATGCGCGGCAGGGACAGCTCTCGCTGAGCCGGCCGCTCCACGACGGAGTGCTCGCCGGAGGCCGGGTTTGTGTGTTCCTTCTGCCCGGTGAGCTCCTCGAGCGCTTCCAACACACCGGTCAGGTCGACGACGTCATGCTGAACCGACAGCTTCTGCTGCACTTCCTCCGGCAGTTCCTCGTACGCGTGGCTCCGCGGCAGCCAGTCGACGGTCCTTCGCAGATTGGACAATCCGCCCGGTGACGAGGTCTGTACGGCTTCCCCGGTGATGCGCCCGATGTGCAGCCATCCGTCGCCGATGGTCGCGACGGTGTCGCCGACGCGTATCTGCGTCAGGAAGGCGTGCAGTTCGTCGACGAGCCCTCGCTTCTGGTTGTATGAGGCAGCCCCCTCGTATCCCTCCTCCACGAAGCGGCGCAGTGTGCTCTTGGTCGGATCGGTCTCTTCCAGGGGCGGCAGATGCGCGGCCGCGAGCGAGACGAAGCCCTCCTTCAGCCACAGTTGCCGCACCAGGTTGTGCCCGGAGACATTGGAGCCCCGCACCAGCCACGCCTTGCGCGGGGCGCGCCAGCCGGTGGACAGGTAGTCGGCGAGAGGGTGGCCCTCCGCGGTGCGCCACGACTCGGGGCCGGAGGCGTCGTAGCCGTACACGAGCGCGGCGGCGGCCGATGAGGAGTTGCACTCGATGTCCCGGGTCGCCACCCAGCGGCGTGGTGCCTGTGGAAGGCCCGGATCGGCGGGAGCGTCGACAAGGGCTCCGCTCGCGCGCAGTTTCGCGCGAATGCGGCGGGCGTGGTCGCCGAGTCCGGGCCATGCCTCGGCGGCGACCAGCGAACCCTCCCGCAGGAGGAACTTGTGGGTGCCGTTGCCACCGAACTCGGCGAGCAGGTGCCCGCGCGCCTCACCACTGTCCTTGGGCAGCTTGACGTGGAACTCAGGTGTATTGGGCAGGAGTTCGGGTTGGGACACGGGTGACCTTCCGGAGTGCGCGAGGCCTGCGCTGACACTCCCTCACCTTACCTGTTGACACCGTCAAATGACCCTCGAACGGGTTAACGAATCATAAGACTGTGTTGACGGTGTAAACGTGCCGGTTCTGCAGTGCTGGTCGTGCCCGGCCGACTCTTCGCCGGGACCCCGGGCGCTCGAACGCTCAAGTGGGGGGGCGCTATGGGTGGGGAGTCGGCGGTCGAGGCAAGACGACGCACGATTGAGGCGGAGTTGCCGTCGGTCATCGAAAGGCTGAGACGTTCCGCGTCTTCCTCCGGTCTTGTGAGTCATCGGGCCTTCGCCCTGGAAGCGGACAGGCTCGGCCTCACCAACGATGAACAGCAGCGCAGGCTGCGCCATGGGCTCGCAGCTGTCGGTCTGCGCGTGAAGCCCTCGCGCCGGAAGAGGTGTCGGACCTCCGCCGCGGAGCTTGCCGCCGTGTCAGGCCCGCAAAGCGCCCGGCCCGTGTCGTCGGCGGGGGCGCAGCCGGGGGCTGCCCCTGAGCCTGCTCCCGTTCCCAGCGAAGCGGCCGCACGGCTGGCCCGGGCCCGGCTGATGCTGGCCCGCTATGCCGACTCCGATGGCGCGGTCGGCAAGCTCGCCCACGACGGCGTCGTACGGCTCCACGGACTCAGCCCCGCCGAAGCGCGGGAGCTGACCGCCGATCTTCCTGTCACCCGCCCCCGTCCGCTCGGCGCGTCAGCCCAGGCGGTGACAGGCGGTCGGACGCGGCCCGCGGTGTCAGCGTCCCCCGTGGCGAGTCACATGCAGGCGAAGCCGCTAATCGGCAAGAAGCACACCCACCCCGCACTTTCCCTCGCGGACGACAGGTTGTCCGACGCGGTCCGCGCGGCCCGGGAGGTGATGGAAGATGACCGATGGCGGCGGGATCTCAGCAAGGTGCTGCTCAAGGCGGAGGAGGAAGTGGGCCTCGCCGTGCTCCTTCGTGGCGGTGCCCACGACCTCGGCCGTGACATCCCGGAGGAGGAGATCGCGGCACTGCCCCGCGACGGCGAGCGGTGGCGTGCGTACGAGTGCCTCGTCCGGCACAACCAGCGGCTGGTGTACAAGATCGCGCTGGGTCACCAGGGGCGCGGACTCGAGACGGAGGACCTCGCTCAGCACGGAACCGTCGGACTGCTGCGTGCGATCCGCAGGTTCGACGCCACCAAGGGCTACAAGCTGTCGACCTATGCGACCTGGTGGATCAAGCAGGCCATGACGCGGGCCATCGCCGACGAGGGCACCTTGATCCGGCTTCCGGCGTACGTCCACGAAAAGGTCAGCAAGGTCGCGGTGGCCGAGCGCAGGCTTCTCGGCGAAGGCCGTCCGAGGAGCATCGACAACGTGGCCTACGCGACCGGTCTCACCTTCGCCGAGGTGGAGGAGGTGCGCCGGATCAGCCGTCCCACCGATTCCCTGGACCGGATCATCGGGGACGACCTTGCACTCGGTGACCTGATCATCGGACCCAGCCGGCTGCCCGGACCTCCCGTCGTGCTGATCCGCAAGGAGTTCCAGGAACGCCTGCGGCACGTCCTGGAACATCTCACCGAGCGCGAGCGCCACGTTCTCGTCCGGCGCACCGGTCTCGACGGTGACGACCCGGACACGCTGGACACCATCGGCGCTGTCTTCGGCGTCACCCGCGAGCGCATCCGCCAGATCGAACCGAAGGCCAAGGCGAAGTTCCACGGCCAGCTCATCCGCCACGGCCTCCTTCCTCCGCTCGCCTGAGCCGGCCGCACATCACGGCGTGCCACCACGCTGTTGCCTCCTCACGCCCCATCCGAAGTGAAGGATCCCGCACATGGACCCGCGCCAGGAGCTGGTCGACTACCTCACCCGCCAGCTCGTCGGCCCCGCCGGCGACGAGGACGAGGTGCTCGACGCCCCGCCGGACCGGCAGTACCTCATGGGCACCCTCTACCCGCAACAGGCGGACCTCCAGCGGCAGCTCGCCCTCGCGGCCGACGATCCCGAGGCGCCGGGCGCCGAGGAGGACGCCCCCGATGTGAGCCCGGCCGCCGACCCGGTCCCGGAGACCAACAGCTGGCTGCCCGCGTCCCTCGGCCTCAGCTTCTACACCGACGCGGTCCGCATCGAGGTGAGCTGCACCGCCGCTCGCTACGAGACCCAGCGGAACGAGTCCGGGCGCGGGCGCCGTTGGCAGCGCGTCCCCCTTCCGTCCGAGACGCACACGATCGGCCCCGACCGGAAGGAGGTGTTCGTCCTCGACGGCCGGGCGAAGGTCCAGGTGACCCGACGCTCCTACGGCGCCGGCACGTTGATCACCGTGGCCCTGATCAACGAGAAACACCACGACGGCTCCGGAGGCAAGGCGCCGAGCTGGGACGACATGCTGTTCCAGTGCGGGCTCACCGTCCGCCCCGCCGACGGGTCCGTGCTGCCCGACCCCAGCGTCCGGCTCGCCAGCCGCGACCCGGAAGAGCGCGAACTGCGCCTGCAGTACCGGCACGTGGTGACGCACGCCGTCGGCCACGGCTGTGCCGTGCGGGAAGAGGGCGGCGAGGACGGCGCCGTGGCCGCCCTCGCCTGTGAGGTCCTGCCGCGCGCCGAGGTGCCCGCCATCAGGGCCGGCGGCCCGCTGGACGCCCCCGCGCTCACCCTTTCCCACCTGGCCGACCCCACCGTCGACAGGAATCAGCTCCGCGAGGAGCTGGCAGAGTTCGCCGCCTCCTACCATGCCTGGTACGTGGGCCAGCGCTCCGTGAAGGTACCGGCCTGGGGCCGGGAGGCCGCGGAACGGAACCTGGACCGCGTCCGCCAGGCGGTCACCCGCATCGAGGCGGGGGTCCGCACCCTGTGCGACCCCGGCCGCCCCGAACTCCTCGACGCCTTCCGCATCGCACAGCGCGCCATGCTGCTCCAGATGCGGCACTCCGCCCCCGACCAGGCCGGTGAGCGGCGCCACCGCTCGGACCCCGTGGCCCTCGACCCGCCCGTCGACCCCGACGCCACCTGGCGCCCCTTCCAGCTAGCTTTCTTCCTCCTGGCCCTCGACGGTGTCGCCGACCCCGGCCACCGCGATCGCGGGACCACCGACCTGATCTGGTTCCCCACCGGCGGCGGCAAGACGGAGGCGTACCTGCTCCTGGCAGCCTTCACCATCGCCCTGCGCAGGATCCGCGGCGAGGGCGGCGGCACCGCCGTGCTCAGCCGCTACACCCTCAGCCTGCTCACCACCCAGCAGTTCCAGCGCGCCGCCACCACCATCTGCGCACTGGAACACCTGCGCCGCACCGAACCGGGCCTCGGCCTCGGTGACGAGCCGATCACCAGGCCAGGACCTCTCCCCGGGCTTCTACCGGCTCGTCCGCCTCGCCGCCGCCTCGGTGACAGTCTTCGCCGACGAGTGCCAGCGCCTCACCGAGACCAACTCGACCCTCACCGAGATCACCGGCGCCCTCGGCCGCTCCACCGGACGGGTCGAGGTCGCCGGCAACCACCGCAACACCCGCGAGATCGCCTCCCTCGCCGAACACTTCCGCACTGGCGGCCCTCAGCCCGAGATACCCCTCCGCAGTGGCTCTCTGCCCGTGATCCGCCACTACTCCGGCAGTCAGGACCTCGTCGACGACATCGCCACCGCGGCGACCCGGCAGCCGAGGCACCGCATCGGCGTCATCGTCAACTCACTGCGCACCGGGGCTGATCTGATGCGACGCCTGGAGCGGGCCGGCCTCGCCCACGAACCTCAGCTCTACAGCTCGGCGGCCCCCTCAGGCCGCTACCGCGACCTCGATCTCGACCGCCCCGGCGTTGTCGTCGTCCACCGCGCCAGCGCCAAGGGACTCGACTTCGACACCGTCGTCATCGCCGACGCCGAGTCGGACTCCGCAACCGACCCCACGGCGGCGACCCTGCGTATGGCCTACTACGTCATGATCACCCGCGCCCGGCAGCGGCTGGTCCTGGGCTGGCAGGGCTCCCGGCTGCCGCGGCATCTGGAAGGGCTGCACGGGTGGACGCAGATGCGGTGACGGGACGACCGGGGCCGTGGGCGTGCGATGAAGCCGGCCCCGTTTCGAGATGGAGTGATGTGCGGTGAGTGACTTCCGAACATCGCGATTCGAGAGGACAGAAACCCTGATGAGCCAGACCGATGACGCCAAGAACCGGATCCAGCAGGTCCTCGACAAGGCGTTGGTAGCCCAGCAGCCGCTGGCGAAGAAACACGTCGAGCGCCTGCGGCGGGTCCACCCCGACGACACTCCTCAGCAGTTGATCCGCCGGTTGGACCGCTACTACCTCGCAGGGGTCACCACTTCCGGGGGAGCGTCCGGCGCGGCGGGAATAGTGCCCGGCGCCGGGATCCCCACGGCTCTGGCCGATGTGGTGGTCTTCACGGAGGCATCGGTGCTGTACACACTGTCGCTGGCCGAGGTGCACGGCCTGCATCCCGAGGATGTCGAGCGACGCAGGCTCCTGGTCCTGACCGTCCTCCTCGGCGACAAAGCGGTGCGGCTGCTGGACAAAGCCGTCGGGCGCACCGGCCCCTACTGGGCACGGCGCATCGTCAGTGCGATTCCCATGAGCGCGATCAACCGGGCCAACAAGCTGCTGGGCCCGCGGTTCATCACCAAGTACGGGACCAAGCAGGGGGTCCTGGTGCTGAGCAAGCAGGTGCCGCTCGGTGTCGGTGCCGCGCTCGGCGCCGGCGGTAACCATCTCTTCGGGCGACTGACGATCAGATCCGCACGCGCCATCTTCGGGCAGCCCCCGTCGAACTGGGTCGGCGATGACCGTGAGGACGCGGAGCCCGTCGGTCCGGGCTCAGGGGGTTCGGCCCCGTGACGTCGGTTTCAGTTGGCCGATGGACGGCGGGACAGGAAGGCTTAGATGAGGTGGCCGGGGTGCTGAGGACGACGATCGCCGGGAGCCACCGCGAGCCGGACCGCACACGCGGGCACGTTGCGATTTTCGCAAGCCGTCGGTACGGTAGGCGAATGGCTGATACTGTGATCGACCGTGTACGCAAGGTTATGGGTGCAGCCTCCCTGTCCCAGGCCGCGTTCGCCGAGCGGGTCGGATTGTCGCCGGACAAACTCTCCAAGTCGCTCAGCGGTGTGCGCCGCTTCAGCTCCCTGGATCTCGCCCGTATCGCGGAAGTCACCGACACGACGGTGGACTACCTACTCAGTGGACGCGAGCCGGTGCGCCCCCGCTCCGCCGCCCGTCCTGCCGGGACGGTGGCCGAGGGGGCCTGCTGGGCCGAGATCGAGGCGCTCGCCTGCCGCTTCCAGACCGCCTACGAGGTCCTCGAACTACTCGACCGCCCCCGCTCGATTCCCGACCTGCCCGCACCTCGCCCGGAGCTCGAACGATACGTCGACCAAGGGGAACGCCTCGCGGCCGACCTCACGGAACACCTCGCGCGGCGAGGGGCGGAATCGCCCGCCGGCATGGACCTTCCAGCCCTTACCCGGCTTCTTGCGGAGCACTGCGGAATCGATGTGGCGCTCGTCGAGTTCCCTTCTCAGGCAGCCCTGTCCGGCGCGACGTGGCAGTCCGACGCTTTCCGTATCGTTCTGCTCGCGACCACCCAGGAGTGGACCCGGGCTCGCTTCACCCTGGCCCACGAGGTCGGACACCTCCTGGCGTGCGACGCCCAGGATCTGCGCGCCGACGCGACACCGCAGCCGGGCAGGCAGAAGGACTACACGGAGGTGCGGGCCAACGTCTTCGCCGCCCACTTCCTGATGCCCGAAGCCGTAGTACGGAATGCCTGGGAGCGCACGGTCACTGACCCGCAAGCCCCGACGGATGCCGAACTCAGCGACCTCGTCGTCACCTTCAAGGTCTCTCCGAGTGCGCTGGCCGCGCGGCTGCATCGGCTCGGTCTTCTCGACACTGCCCGCCGTGACCGGTTCCGCGGCTTCACCACCGAGATCTGTCACGTCCTCGCGGGGCGGCTCGACGACCACTACCGGCATCGGGCTGAATCAGCGGTGGCCCGCCCGCCGCTCGTCCCGATGGCGGAGCTGCTCGCCGCGTACGAGGCCGGCGAGACGACCCTCCGCCCGCTGGCCGCTTACCTGGGCCGCACCGTCGACGACTTGAGAGCCATAGTCGAACCCGCGCGCGCCGCGCGCCCCCTGCCGGAGGACGAGAAGGGCGATCCGGTATTCCAGCCATGACAGGTTCCTTGGATTCGTCCAGCCGCGTCAGCCTCTTCCCCGACAACACGGTCCTGTGCAACTTCGGCAGCGTGGGACGCCTGGATCTGCTCCGCAAGGTGCTCGACGGCTGCGGCCGCTGGACCGAAGCGGTGGCGGAGGAAGCCCGCCGCTCCGCCACCTACGTACGCGACCTCGCCCGGCTCCGCGCCGAAGGCTGGCTGGGTGAGCCGATCGAACTGTGCACCGAGGCCGAGATCGCCCTCGCGGACCGGCTGCGCCGCGCGGTCTTCGGCGGCGGCCAGACCGAGCCCCTACGGCACCTCGGTGAAGCCGAAACTCTCGCCCTCATCCAGACAAGGCAGGAGTTCGCCGGGGCCGTCTGGATCACGGACGACCGCGACGCGGGCGAGTACGCCATCGCACGCGGCATCCCCGTCAAGAACACCGTCACTCTCATGCGCGAGGCCGCCGTGTCCGGGCAGATCCACCACACCGAAGGGCATCGTCTCCTCCTCGCCATGATCGCCGGCGGCCGACACATCCGCGGGGTCCGGGAGTGTGCCGAGCGGCTGCTGGACTGAAGGGCGAGCACGGTTCGATGAGTTCAGCTCTCTTCGGACAGAGCAGCTCTCAGGTCGGCCAGGGAGACCTGCCCTTCCGGGGTGTCGGCAAGCCAGAAAGTCCAGCCGTTGGTCCCGGCACCGGCCGCATTGGCGGCTCCGGAGGGCGTGTCGTGGATCTGGCCGTCGAGGACGATGCGTCCCTGGTCGTCGATGGCGGCTACGTGGTCGTACTCCTCCCATGAGGGCGTGAGGACGGTGCCCACATTGATCAGACCGGCGTCCAGCAGCTCGGACAGTTTGATCCGGCGAGAGGGGACTCGGCTTGTCGAACGCTGTTCGGGCACGAGGGCCGGCACGTCGTAGACGGGGTGGTAGGAGGGGCTTTCCAGCTGCCCGAAAGCATCCCGGACCACCTGCGCCATCAGAGTGCGGCGAGTGGTGAGGAAGGTTTCGTAGTCCATTGACGGCCAGTCGTCCGGCAGGGCGTGCAGATAGCGCTGGCGGGCCATGACGTCGGCAGGAATCCTCTTGGCGGCCAGCTGTGCGGGCCAGTACTGCGTCGGCGCCTGGTCGGAGATGGCGATGTTGTCGCTCCACTCCAGCAGGGCCATGTTGGCGATCTGGTTGATGCGCGCGCTGGTGGTGACGCCGAGGGACTTCTGCAGATACTTGCGCGGGAAGAGGTGATGCCGCTCGACCCCCTTGCGCGCGAGGATGGCCGGGTCGAGCCGGGTGCGTACCTTGATGGTGGACAGGAGCACGTCCGCGTCCAGAATGTTCAGAGCCGCGATGTAGGCGAGCAGGGCGGGCGACTTCGCGGCGGAGCTGTTGAGTGTGTTGGGCAGGGTGATGCTCCAGAAGTCCGAGGTGAGGGTTTCTCGGACGACCCGATCGAGGGCGGTGGTGAAGCCGTGCGCGTCCCGGGGTGTGAGGTTCCGCAGCAGCGCGAGATCCTGCTCCATCTGGGACTCCACCGACCCGGAGTAGCGGCCGGTGAGCTGTGCCATGAAGAACCAGCGCGCGATGACGGAGCGGAGCTGGTCGATGGGGACGCCGTAGCGGACGCGGCCGATCAGCCAGAGCGCGTAGCTGTAGAGGAGCGTGTTCTGGCTTGAGATCATCTTCTCGCCGCGGAAGCCCGCGTGTTCCAGGCAGAGGAAGAACTCGTGCCAGTGTTTGAGGTCGAGGACGTGCTCTTGTGCCTGCTGCAGTTGTGCGAAGCGTTCCTCTCGCCGTGCGGGGGACAGCTTGCCGGTGGTGTCTCGGCCTCGCAGGGCGGCGTACACCTGCTTGAGCACGGCGGAGTCCAGGCCGACGGCCGCGACCACGCGCAACAGCTGGGGCGGCTTTGGCCTGATGTACCAGTTGAAGGGTGATGCGCCGTGGAGAGCGGGGGTTCGCGAGTGCCGGCAGAAGTCCTCCAGAGCGCGGCGCCCTTCCTCCCAGAAGACGGAGGTGAGCGTGAGAATGAAGTCTGCCTGGTCGAGCTTCACACCTTCACTGTTGATGCGGACGAAGATCTCCGCGACCTGCTCTTCGTCGATGTCGGCCGAGAGCACAACACCTTTGAACGGGTAGCTCTCGAGGTCGTGAAGGCGGTCCAGTGCATCCTGGATCCGGTCTTCCTCGACCTCGGGAAGGGAACGCTTGTCCCTCAGCCGGGTAAGGAAGTCACGGATGACCTTGCGGCGTCCTGTGGCGGTGTCCCACAGGACGCTGATGTCCGGGAGGTACTCGGGGTCTTTCTCGATCGCCGCGTCCGTGACGGCGAAGGTGGCGTCTGAAGGCCGAAAGGCAAGCCGGATGCGCGTCGAACGGTAGTCCTCCCTCAGCACGGGGGTGCCGGTCATGGCCGCGAAGAGTGAGGTGAGGCGCTGCTGGCCGTCGACGATGAGCCGGCGAGCCGCCTCCGGTTTGGACCCTTCGCCGATCTGCCGGGCACCGGGTTCGACCCCGGTTTCCCAGAAGAGCAGGTAGCCGACCGGGAACCCCTTGTACATGGAGTCGAACAACTCACGCGCCTTGGCCGGTTCCCACACATAGGGCCGTTGCAGGTCGGGCAGGGCGATCTCACCGCGACGGATGTCGGTGATCAGATCGGCTACCTGGTGGGTGGTGTCTTTGAACAGCACGGTGGCCATCGGCCGGGCCTCCTTGGAGCGGTGAGGAAGGGGAAACGGAGGACTGCGGGATCAGTCGGTCATGGTCAGGAACGCTCTGGACACGTTTCCGGTACTTCCTCTCGAACTGGTTCGGCTACTTTTAGTTCCACTTCCGCCCTGGTGACCCGGCCGCGCGCCCTGTAGACGAACCACTTCACCTCCCCCCCCCACGAGGCGTTGACCAGGCCGCAGGCCACGGTCTCCACCCGGCCCCTAGTCGTGAGCGACCCTAACCCTGTCAAGCACGGGGCTGCGGGGGCCGATGCCGCCAGTACTGGTGAACTTTCAAGACCTCGTAACTCCATATCATCTGTTGCTGGGTGGGCGTGCCGGGGCACGGCAGTCCGAGCTGTTCCGCGATGACCGGGAAACGTGGGTGCATCTGCCGGTCGCCGACCGTGACGAGCGCTGAGAGAAGGGGCTCTCCGTCCTGGCGTTCCTCGTCCACCAGCCACAGGACGACACTCTCGTCGTCCCGGTGAAGCCGCGGCAGCGCGGGGAAGCGTTTGCGCATCCGGGACCAGCTTGTGGTCGCGCCCAGGTGGGCGGTCTGCTCTAGACGAGTGAGTCCTATGTCTGGGCTGGTGCGCGGGCATGAAGAGAGGGCGTTCAAGATCATGTTGTGACGCAAGACCTGAACACCCTCTTGA
>NZ_JBHYQH010000081.1:0-12550 GCF_042746715.1 Streptomyces sp. NPDC058741
GTGACGGCCCGGTTCGCGGCCACGGCGTCGCAGCCGCTGCCCCGGACGGCGTCCCTGGTGAGGGCGACGCTGGCGGCCGCCGCCACCGAGGGGATCGGGCTGACGGTGACGGAGGTGGATCTGCGCGTCACGGACCTGCTGGAGCAGGGCGAGGACGAGCGGGCCCAGGCGGCGCCCGGGGCCGGACACCTGCCCGAACCGTCACCTACCCCACCGCCGCGGGACGGCGACGAGGCCCGGGTCGCGACCGCCGCGCTGGCGGTCCCGGGCGTCCTGCATCTGACCGGCATGCTGGGCCACCCCGTCCACATCGCCGAGGTACCGGGCGAGGCCGAGCTGCCGCACCGGCACGTCCGCGTGGAACTGGCCGTGGACGCCGGCCGGCCGGCCCGGGACGTGGCCCGCGCGGTGCGGGAGGCGGTGGCCGAGTCACTGCCGGACCGCCCGACGGTGGCGGTCCTGGTCAGCGCGATCGCCTGAGGGACGTCAGCCGCAGGCGGAGGTCACTCCCCCACGCCTGCGAGGTCCCGCAGCCGCCGCGCCTGCGCCTGGCGCTCGGCCCCGCGCTGGGCCTCGTAGGTGCGGTCCTGGGCGCCGCGCAGCAGGGCCTTGGTCTCGATGACCGCGTCGCGGGGCGCGGCGAGGACGGCGCAGACGAGGTCCCGGACGGTGTCGTCGAGCTGGTCGGCGGGCACGGCCACGTTGGCGAGCCCGGTGTTCACGGCCTCCTCGGCCGTGACGAAACGCCCGGTCACGCAGATCTCCAGCGCGCGGGCGTAGCCGACGAGGCCGACCAGCGGGTGCGTGCCCGTGAGGTCGGGCACGAGTCCGAGGCTGGTCTCACGCATGGCGAACTGCACGTCGTCGGCGACGACGCGCAGGTCGCAGGCGAGGGCGAGCTGGAAGCCCGCCCCGATGGCGTGTCCCTGGACAGCGGCGACGGAGACGATGTCGCTGCGCCGCCACCAGGTGAACGCCTCCTGGTATTCGGCGATGGTCGCGTCCAGCTCGGCGTCGCCGCCCCGCGCGAGGTCGACGAACGACGGTTCCCCGTCGAAGCCCTCCGGCGTGAACGCCTGCCGGTCGAGCCCGGCCGAGAAGGACGTGCCCTCGGCCCGCAGCACCACGACGCGGACGGAGCCCGGCAACTGCCGGCCGGCCTCGGTCAGCGCCCGCCACAGAGCGGGGCTCTGCGCGTTGCGCTTGGCCGGGTTGGTCAGCGTCACCGTGGCGATCGCGTCGTCGACGGTGAGCCGTACGCCGTCCTTGTCGAGTACGGGAACGAGGTCCTGGTCGGGCGAAGCCATGGGACGCCTCCGATGTGTGCGGTCGTCTTCCGTGCCGCACGACGGCGTCACCGCCCTGGCACGGCACAGCTATGTGACTGCACAGTAACCACCCGGTCGATCAGTTCGCCGGCCGGGTGGCCACCATCGAAGCCGTGGGGCCACCCGGGGTCAGGCCGTGGCCTTCTTGCCCCGGGTCGCCCCGCCACGCCCTCGCAGCGTGACGCCCGACTCACTGAGCATGCGGTGCACAAAGCCATACGAGCGGCCGGTCTCCTCGGCCAACGCCCGGATGCTCGCACCGGCGTCGTATTTCTTCTTCAGGTCTGCCGCGAGCTTGTCGCGCGCGGCGCCGGTCACCCGGCTGCCCTTCTTCAGAGTCTCGGCCACCCGTGCCTCCTCATGGGAAGTGCGCTCTGGTCTCCTCATGATCACCCCTCCGGGCCCTGATGGCCACCCATTCGGCAAGGTCCGCGAGACAAGGTTGTGACGACGGGAGCACATCCCCACAAGCGGAATGCGAGATTCCGATGAGTGCCGTCCGTACACCCGAACGGATCGTTGCGTGAAAGGGCAGGTCAGAACGGCGCGGCGGCCGAGCGCCGAAGAATCGGGGACTCGGCCGCGAGATCGATGTAGGACACACCTCGGTACGAGGAGATCTCACACGGATGAGGGATCACCGGTGGGCCGAATGATCCATACGCCGTTGATCACGCGTTCGATCACGCGAGGGCGACGAGATCCGCGTAGTCGGCGCCCCACAGGTCCTCGACACCGTCGGGCAGCAGGATGATCCGCTCCGGCTGGAGCGCCTCGACCGCGCCCTCGTCGTGCGTGACGAGGACGACGGCGCCCTTGTAGGTGCGCAGCGCGCCGAGGATCTCCTCGCGGCTGGCCGGGTCGAGGTTGTTGGTCGGCTCGTCGAGGAGCAGCACGTTCGCCGAGGAGACGACCAGGGTGGCCAGCGCCAGACGGGTCTTCTCGCCGCCGGAGAGCACCCCGGCCGGCTTGTCGACGTCGTCGCCGGAGAACAGGAACGAGCCGAGCACCTTGCGGACCTCGACCAGGTCCATGTCGGACGCGGCGGAGCGCATGTTCTCCAGGACCGTGCGGTCGGGGTCGAGGGTCTCGTGCTCCTGCGCGTAGTAGCCGAGCTTCAGGCCGTGGCCGGGGACGACCGCGCCGGTGTCCGGCTGCTCGACGCCGCCCAGCAGACGCAGCAGCGTGGTCTTGCCGGCGCCGTTGAGGCCCAGGATGACGACGCGGCTGCCCTTGTCGATGGCCAGGTCGACGTCGGTGAAGATCTCCAGCGAGCCGTAGGACTTGGACAGGCCCTCTGCCATCAGGGGCGTCTTGCCGCAGGGCGCGGGCTCCGGGAAGCGGAGCTTGGCGACCTTGTCGGACTGGCGCACCGCCTCCAGGCCGGAGAGCAGCTTGTCGGCGCGGCGGGCCATGTTCTGCGCGGCGACCGTCTTGGTGGCCTTGGCGCGCATCTTGTCGGCCTGCGAGTGCAGGGCGGCGGCCTTCTTCTCGGCGTTGGCCCGCTCGCGCTTGCGGCGCTTCTCGTCGGCCTCGCGCTGCTGCTGGTAGAGCTTCCAGCCCATGTTGTAGACGTCGATCTGGGCGCGGTTGGCGTCCAGGTAGAACACCTTGTTCACGACCGTCTCGACCAGGTCGACGTCGTGGGAGATCACGATGAAGCCGCCGCGGTAGGTCTTGAGGTAGTCGCGAAGCCAGATGATCGAGTCGGCGTCGAGGTGGTTGGTCGGCTCGTCGAGCAGCAGCGTGTCCGCGTCGGAGAACAGGATGCGGGCCAGCTCGATGCGGCGGCGCTGACCGCCCGAGAGGGTGTGCAGGGGCTGGCCGAGCACGCGGTCGGGCAGGTTGAGCGCGGCGGCGATGGTGGCGGCCTCGGCCTCGGCGGCGTACCCGCCCTTGGTGAGGAACTCCGTCTCCTGTCGCTCGTACTGCTTGAGCGCCTTCTCACGGGTGGCGCCCTTGCCGTTCGCGATGCGCTGTTCGTTGTCGCGCATCTTGCGGATCAGCACGTCCAGTCCGCGCGCGGACAGGATGCGGTCGCGGGCGAGGATGTCGAGGTCGCCGGTGCGGGGGTCCTGCGGGAGGTAGCCGACCTCACCGGAGCGGGTGACGGTGCCGCCGGCCGGGATGCCCTCGCCGGCCAGGACCTTGGTGAGGGTGGTCTTGCCCGCGCCGTTGCGGCCGACCAGGCCGATGCGGTCGCCCTTGGCGACCCGGAAGGTGGCGCTCTCGATGAGGACACGGGCACCGGCGCGCAGCTCGATACCGGAGGCGGAGATCACGGACAGACTCCAGGGCGGATATGGGGGCGGGATGGGCGGCTGAGGACGTTCCCGCCGTCTAATGCGCGAGGAGAAAGGCCATGGGGGACAGTCTAACGGGGCCGTGCAACCACTTTTTCTGCGTGCGGGCGTCCCGCGCCGCGCCGTACGAGGCCGCGGTGCGGGCCCGGTGCGAGACTGAACGGCGGATCCGGACCACCGGGTCCCCGGCTGCCGGACACGAGGGAGTGATAGGGATGGCAGGCACCTCAGGCGGGCGTCCCAGCATCTGCCCGACGCTGCTGTACAGGGACGCGAAGGCCGCGATCCGCCAGCTCACGGAGGCCTTCGGCTTCACGGAGCTGGCGGTGTTCGAGGGCGAGGACGGCTCGGTGACGCACGCCGAGCTGGCGCAGGGCAACGGCGCGGTGATGGTGGGCACCAAGGGCCGGGGCGGCGTCTTCGACGCGGCGATGAAGGACGCGGGCCCGACCGGGGTGTACGTCGTGGTGGACGACGTGGACGCGCACCACCGTCGCGCCGTGGACCACGGTGTGGAGATTCTCATGCCCCCGACGGACCAGGACTACGGCTCGCGGGACTACCTGGCCCGGGACCTCGAGGGCAATGTGTGGAGCTTCGGGACGTACGCGCCCGAGACGCCGGGCTGAGCGGCTGAGGCGTCCCGCCGCCGCCCGGGGGCGGGTGCCCTCAGTTTCCCCCGGTGTGCACCTGGAAGGCGGCCCGGCGCACGGCCTTGGCGAGGGCCGGGTCGGGGTGGGACGCGGCGAGGGCGACGAGGACCTGCACGGTGCGCGGGTGCCCCACGGCGCGTACCTCGTCGAGCAGCATCGGGACGGTCGGCTGTACGGCGGCCTCCAGGTGCCGGACGAGCAGCGGGGCCTCCCCGTGGTCGGCGACGGCGGCGGCGGTGTCCACCCACAGCCAGGTCGCCTCCTCCCGGGTGAGGACCTCGTGGGCGTCCTCGGGGTCGGCGCCGTCGTGCTCGGCGAGCCACAGCAGCGCGTAGGGCCGGAGCGTGGGCTCGTCGAGCGCGGCGCGGACGTCCGGCTCGGCGGGTGCGCCGACGACGCGCAGCGCCTCGAAGGCGAGGCCGCGCAGCAGGGCGTCCTCGCCGCGGGCGGCGCCGAGGAGCTCGGTGACGGCGCTGCCGACGGTGCGGGCGGCGAGCCAGGCGCGGTACTCGGCGCGGGCCGCGTTGGGCCGGAGCCGTGCGCAGCCGCGGAGCATGTCCTCGGCGGCCTGCTCGATGTTCCCGGCGGGGCTCTGGGCGGCGACGCAGATCTGCTCCAGCTTGACCCAGACGGCCCAGTTGCCGAGCGGGGTGAGCGTGGCCTGGCCGTCGCCGTAGGTGAGGGCGCCGACGGAGGCGAGGGCGCGCAGGGCCCAGTCGAGGAGGGGGGCGAGCGGGGCGTCGGGGAGCGCCGGCTCGGCCGCGGGCTCGGGCCGGGGTCCGTAGGGGATCTCGCAGCGGGCGGTGCGCAGTTCGGTGACGCGCTGCTCCAGCAGGTCGAGGAGCTGCTCCACGGGGACGGGGCCGGCGGACAGCTGGAGGAAGGAGAGCGTCTGCGGCATGGCCGAGACGACCTCGGCGACGGCGGCGGGCTCGTGGTCCTCGGGCTCCGGGCAGGCGAGCGACCAGGCGTCGAACAGGGCGACCCAGCCGCGCAGTACGGCGCTGTCGTCGCGGTCCCAGGCGCGCAGCCGCCAGCCGGGGCGGGCGCTGTCGCCGTGCACCTCGATGAGGCCGGCGAGCCGGGCGGTGTCCCAGTCGGCTCTGACCTGAGCGGGGGTCAGGCCCAGGTCCCGGGCGGCCCGTTGGGCGGTCGCCTCGGAGAGGGTGGCCTTGCCGTCGGCGGTGGCGCTGTCGCGGCCGGGGCCGAGCGCGGCGTCGGCCCAGCGGGCGACGCGGGCCGCGCCGGCCAGCCCTGAGCGCGCCATTCTGGCCAGCTCCGCCGGTGCCGGAGTGCCCTCCGGGGGGCGTGGCGCGGGGCGGCGCGAGCGCCGCTGGTTCATCGCTCTGGGGGCGGCGGCCAGGGGTCGCGGGCGGACGAGTCGAAGCCTGGAGTCGCGCGGGATACGGGACGTCACGGGGGCAGTCTTCCCGTTGACGGTCCGAAAACCCAAACGGAATGTCACGGCGGGCGACGGGCAAGGCCAACGCACCGGGTGCCGCGAGCGGTCGAGGACCGGGAACCGGCCGTACGCCCCTAAACGGAATCCATACGACCGGTCGATGGAGGGCGGGGCGCGAGGCGGTTGCGCCGGGGCGAAGGGGGCGTGCACGAGGGGTGCGCGAAGGGGCGGATCACATGAGGGGCGTCAGGAACCGCCGGAGCGCCTCCTCGTAGCCTTGCGGGTCGGCGTTCCACATGGCTCCGTGCGGGGCGCCGGCCACCGTGCGCAGGGTGACCAGGTCGGGGCGGGCGGCGGCGAGCCGGCGGGAGAGCCGCCAGGGGGCGACCGTGTCGCCCGGGCCGTGGAAGACCAGGGCCGGGACCCGCAGGGCCTCTGACGAGGGGTCCTGGGCGGCCCGGTCGCCGTAGAGGCCGGTGCGGCCCTGGGCCGCGCGCACGGCCAGGGGCAGCAGGGCGCCCGGGGTGTGGCGGGCCGAGGCGAGGGCGCGCAGCGTGGCCTCCCAGCTGAGCACCGGGGAGTCCAGGACGAGCCCGGAGACACGCTCGCGCAGTTCCGAGCGCTCGGCGGCGCGCAGGGCCATGGTGGCGCCGGTGGACCAGCCGTGCAGGACGATCTGGCGGGCTCCGTAGCGCACGGCGTAGCGGATGGCCGCGTCGAGGTCGCGCCACTCGGTCTCGCCGAGGTGGTTCAGGCCGTCGGGCGGGCGTGGGGCGCCGAGGTCGCCGCGGTAGGCCGGGGCGAGCACCGGGAAGTGACTGCGGTGCAGGAACCGCATGACGTTCATGGCGAGTTCCCGGGTGGCGCCCAGACCGTGCACGGCGATGACCCAGGTGTCCCGGGCTCCGGGGACGAACCAGGCGGGCAGGGGGCCGAGTTCGCCGGGGACGTCGACGTCGGCGTGGTCGAGGCCGAGGGCGGTGGCGGGGTTGCCGACGTACACGTTGGGGGTGAGCCAGACCTTGTCGCCCGGCTGCAGGGTGCCGTGCGTGACGCTCTCCAGCCGGCGCACCACGGTGTCGGCGGTGGACGGGGCACCGGCCAGGACGGGGCCGACGACCGCGTGGGAGCCGTTTCCGGCCAGGCCGTAGCGGCCGGGGCGCAGGGCGGCGAGGTCGCGGGTGAGGGTGATCTGCCCGGCGGCGGCGCCGTGGAGGGTGAGCCGGGGCTCGGTGGGCAGGGGGCGGCCGGGAGGCGCCTTGAGCGCGGCGTCGCCGGCGAGCCGGCCGGCGACCACGGCGGCGGCACCGGCCCCTATCACGGCGGTGACGGCAGCGGCCGTCGCTCTGACAGTGCGCACGCCTCCCAGTGTCCCGGCGGATCCGCCGGGCGACCAGTGGGAGGCGGCGGCGGGGTGAGGGGCGTGCGGGGCGTGCGCCCCTCAGCCGCGCTGGCCGTACCCGCGCAGGCGCTCCTCCACCTCGGCCAGCTGCGGCCCGGACAGCAGGCTCGGTGTCAGGCCCGGCACGGACGCGGCGGTGAGCCACAGGCGGCACATCCACTCCAGCTGGGCCGTGCGGTCGTAGGCCTGGTCGAGGGTGGCGCCGTACGTGACGGTGCCGTGGTTCTGCAGCAGGCAGCCGGAGCGGCCGTCGAGGGCCCGGAGCATGTTCCGGGCCAGCGCGTCGGTGCCGTAGGTGGCGTACGGCGCGACCCGGACGGGACCGCCCAGCGCGGCGGCCATGTAGTGGATCGGGGGCAGCTCCGTCACGAGCGTCGAGACGGCCGTCGCGTGCACGGCGTGGGTGTGGACGACGGCCCGGGCGCCGGTCGTGCGGTAGACCGCGAGGTGCATGGGCAGTTCGCTGGTCGGCACGAGGGTGCCGAGGACCTGCCGGCCGTCGAGGTCGACGCCGGTCACGTCACCGGGCGCCAGACGGTCGTAGGGCACGCCGGAGGGTGTGACGAGGACGGTGTCCCCGACCCGGACCGAGACGTTGCCGGAGGTGCCGACGACGAGGCCCTCGCCGACCGTGCGGCGGGCCGTCGCGACCAGGTCCTCCCAGGCGCGCGCCTCCTCGGGGCGCACGCCCGCCCTCCGCCGCTCCCCCGCGCCCTGTGCCGTGACCCGTTCGTCCGCTCGCCGCTCAGCCATGCGGCGATCCTGCCAGGGGTGCCGTGCGTCCGCCGCCCCTTTCGGGCCGGGACCGCATACGAACCGTCCGGCGATGTGCCGCAGGGTGGCGGGCATCCGCACAGCGGGTGACCGCCAGGTGACCGCCGGGTGACATGAGCCACGTCCCGAGGTCGCTCGACCGACTGAAGCGGTCCGGGCCGGGCGTCCGGATTCCGGAGCACGAGGAGCCCGAGAGCGGGGCGGAACGGCAACCCCCTGTTGCGGACACTCCTACGCCCCTCCCAGTTCATCTTCCGTTCACTCAGGTTACCTACGTTCGTCCAGCCAATGACCTCGAACGATTGCCTGGGTAAATGGAAAGCTTCTCGCTGATTCTCGCGATCGTGGTGGTAACCGCACTCGCGTTCGATTTCACGAACGGTTTCCACGACACCGCGAACGCGATGGCCACGACCATTTCCACCGGCGCCATGCGGCCGAAGGTCGCGGTGGCCATGTCCGCGGTCCTGAACCTGGTCGGCGCCTTCCTGTCCGTGGAAGTCGCCAACACGATCTCCAAAGGCCTCGTCGACGAGGCCGGTATCCGCCCCGAGGTCATCTTCGCCGCCCTGGTAGGCGCGATCCTCTGGAACCTGCTGACGTGGCTGGTCGGTCTGCCGTCCAGCTCCTCGCACGCCCTCATGGGCGGTCTGATCGGTGCCGCGATCGCCTCGGCGGGCGTCGGTGCGGTGCACGGCGACGTACTGGTCACCAAGGTCCTGATCCCGGCGATCGCCGCCCCGATCGTGGCGGGCGTCGCGGCGATGCTCGGCACCCGGCTGACGTACTCCCTCGGCAGGAAGGCCGACGGCAAGGCGGCCGAGAAGGGCTACCGCGCCGGTCAGATCGCCTCCGCCGGCCTCGTCTCGCTGGCGCACGGCACGAACGACGCGCAGAAGACGATGGGCGTCATCACCCTCGCCCTGGTCGCCGGCGGCGCCGTCGCCCCCGACTCCGACCCGCCGATGTGGGTCATCCTCTCCGCGGGCGTCGCGATCGCGCTCGGCACCTACCTGGGCGGCTGGCGCATCATCCGCACGATGGGCAGGGGCCTGACCGACCTCCGGCCGCAGCAGGGCTTCGCGGCCCAGACCAGCGCGGCGACGGTCATCCTGGCCTCCTCGCACCTCGGCTTCTCCCTGTCCACCACCCACTCCGTGTCCGGCGCGGTGATGGGCGCGGGCCTCGGCCGCAAGGGCGGCGTCGTCCGCTGGTCGACCGCCACACGGATGTTCGTCGCCTGGGGCCTGACGCTGCCGGCGGCGGCCCTGGTGGCCGCGCTCGCCGAGTACGTCACCGGCTTCGGCGACTGGGGCACCGCTGCGGTGGCCGTCTTCCTCGTCGTCTCCAGCGCGGCGATCTGGAAGATCTCGCGGCGCGAGGTCGTCGACCACACCAACGTCAACGACACCGAAGAGGAGCCGGCCGGTGTGGTGACCACGGCGATGGCCGCGGTCACGCCGCCGCCCACGGCCGGTGCGGCGTCGGAGGACCCCGCCCCAGCCATCCCGGCCCAGGCCACCGCCGAGCGGGCCCCGTCCTCGACCACCACGGTCTGACCGCCCACCGGTAACAAGGAAGAGTCTCTGAGATGAAGATCGACTGGGCGGCCCTCGGTTCCGTCTTCGGCGTCGGCCTCGTGGTCACGGTGGCCCTCGTGGGCCTGTTCACCCTCGGCATCACCGGGCTGTCCCGCCGCGAGCGGGCGGTGGCGGAGGGCGGTTCCGCGGGCCTCGCGGTCACCGGCGCGTACGCGTGCTTCGCGGCGTGCGCGGCGGCCGTGGGCTACGGGATCTACCTGATCGTGGCCTGAGGGCCCGACCGCACGTACGGCCGCCGGGCGGCACGGGACTCCGGTCCGTGCCGCCCGGCGCTCGTGTGCCCCGGGGGCGGTGTGGGCTTCTGCACACTCTCCCCGCGCAGGTCAACGGCAAGTTGACGGCGGTTCGCGGCCGTGGTGGACTGCCGGGGCCCATTACGGCGGCAGGAGAGGAAGCCGGTGCGAGTCCGGCGCGGTCCCGCCACTGTCACCGGGGGCAGCGATCCCCGGGAGCCAGGAACTCTCACCGCCGGTCTCGTCGAACCAGGGCGTGGACACCCTGAGTGAGGACATGTATCGCCATGCGCGGCTGCCGACCGAGGTCCAGCACCCCTCCCCCGCCCGCCCCTTCGGCCGGCTGAGCCCATGGGTGCCGGTCGCGTCTTCGCGTACGGCGCCGCCGCCGGCCTGATCGGTGACCTGCTGCTCGGCGATCCCCGCCGAGGGCATCCGGTCGCCGCGTTCGGGCGGGCCGCGGGTGCCGTGGAACGGGTGCTGTGGCGGGACCACCGGGGGTGGGGAGCGCTGCACACCGCCGTGTGCGCCGGAGGAGCCGTGGCCCTCGGGGCCGTCGCCGCGCGCGCCGTGCGGACGTCGCCCGCCGCCTCCGCCGCGCTCACCGGGGCCGCCACCTGGGCCGTCGTCGGCGGGACTTCGCTGGCGCGCGAGGCTCGCACGGTCGGGCGGGCCCTGGAGGCGGGCGACATCGAGGCGGCCCGGGCCCGGCTGCCACACCTGTGCGGCCGGGACCCGCAGGCCCTCGACGCCGACGGCATCGCCCGGGCCGTGGTGGAGTCCGTCGCCGAGAACACCTCCGACGCGGTCGTCGGGGCGCTCGTGTGGGGCGCGGTGGGCGGCGTGCCGGGGCTGCTCGGGTTCCGGGCGGTCAACACCCTCGACGCCATGGTCGGGCACAAGTCGGCCCGTTACCGGCGCTACGGGTGGGCCTCCGCGCGGCTGGACGACGTCGCGGGATGGCCCGGGGCCCGGCTGACCGCCGTGCTCGCGACACTGGCCGGACCGGATCCGCGCGGGGCCGTACGGGCCTGGCGGGCGGACGCGGCCGGGCATCCGAGTCCCAACGCCGGTCCGGTGGAAGCCTCTTTCGCGGGGGCGCTCGGCGTGAGGCTGGGCGGGACCCTCTCGTACGGCGGGCGGGTGGAGCACCGGCCCGTACTCAACACGCGGGGGCGGGCCGTCGTCACGCAGGACGTCGAACGGGCCGTACGGCTGTCACGGCGCGTCACCTGGCTCGCGCTCGGCGTGTGCGCGGGAGCGCGACTGCTGGGAAGCGCGCGGTCGTCGCAGGGCGCGCGGTCGTTCAAGAGGGGGCGGTGAGATGAGCGGTGGGCTTCTCGTGGCCGGTACCACCTCCGACGCGGGCAAGAGCGTCGTGACGGCGGGGATCTGCCGGTGGCTGGTGCGGCAGGGCGTCAAGGTCGCGCCCTTCAAGGCGCAGAACATGTCCCTCAACTCCTTCGTGACGCGTGAGGGCGCCGAGATCGGGCGGGCGCAGGCCATGCAGGCGCAGGCCTGCCGCATCGAGCCGGCCGCGCTGATGAACCCCGTGCTGCTCAAGCCCGGCGGCGAGCAGAGCAGCCAGGTGGTGCTGCTGGGCAAGCCGGTCGGGGAGATGAGCGCGCGCGGCTACCACGGCGGGCGGCAGCGGCGGCTGCTCGGGACGGTGCTGGACTGCCTGGAGCAACTGCGGGGCACGTATGACGCGGTGATCTGCGAGGGGGCCGGTTCGCCCGCCGAGATCAATCTGCGGCGGACCGACATCGTCAACATGGGCATCGCGCGGGGCGCGGGGCTGCCCGTGCTCGTCGTCGGCGACATCGACCGGGGCGGTGTCTTCGCCTCGTTCTTCGGGACGGTGGCGCTGCTGTCGCGCGAGGACCAGGAGTGCGTCGCCGGGTACCTGGTCAACAAGTTCCGCGGGGACGTCTCCCTGCTGGAGCCCGGGCTGGAGATGCTGGAGGGCCTCACGGGGCGGCGGACGTACGGGGTGCTGCCGTTCCGGCACGGACTGGGCATCGACGAGGAGGACGGGCTGCGGGTCTCGATGCGCGGGGCCGTGCGGGAGTCCGCCGTCGCGCCGCCCGTCGGGGAGGACGTGCTGCGCGTCGCGGTCTGCGCCGTGCCGCTGATGTCCAACTTCACCGACGTCGACGCCCTGGCCGCCGAACCGGGCGTCGTGGTGCGGTTCGTGGACCGGCCCGAGGAGCTGGCCGACGCCGACCTCGTCATCGTGCCCGGGACGCGCGGCACCGTGCGTGCCCTGGAGTGGCTGCGGCAGCGGGGCCTCGCCGACGCCCTGGCCCGCCGGGCCGCCGAGCAGCGGCCCGTGCTCGGCATCTGCGGCGGTTTCCAGATCCTCGGCGAGCACATCGAGGACGACGTCGAGAGCCGGCGGGGGCGGGTCGACGGACTCGGACTGCTGCCCGTGCGGGTGCGCTTCGCCCGCGAGAAGACCCTCACCCGGCCCGCCGGCAAGGCCCTCGGAGAGCACGTCGAGGGCTACGAGATCCACCACGGCGTCGCCGACGTCCAGGGCGGCACCCCCTTCCTGGACGGCTGCCGGGTCGGCCAGACCTGGGGCACGCACTGGCACGGCTCACTGGAGTCGGACGGGTTCCGCAGGGCCTTCCTGCGCGAGGTGGCGTCCGCCGCCGGGCGCCGCTTCGTCCCCGCACCGGACACGTCCTTCGCCGCACTGCGCGAGGAACAGCTCGACCGGCTCGGCGACCTGATCGAACATCACGCGGACACGGACGCGCTGTGGCGGCTCATCGAGTCGGGCGCCCCGGCGGGTCTCCCCTTCGTCCCGCCGGGGGCACCGGCGTGAGCGGGGCGCTCGCGGCTGCGC
>NZ_JBHYQH010000082.1:0-11888 GCF_042746715.1 Streptomyces sp. NPDC058741
AAGGCCTCCGCGAACACCGGGAACGCCTCGTACAACTCACGCCCCATCCCCGGCCGCTGCGCACCCTGACCCGAGAACAGGAACGCCGTCCTGCCCTCCCGGGTGGTTCCGGCGAGCGTGCGGGGTGCGGACTGCTCGCCCCGTGCCAACGCGGCCAGGCCGGCCAGCAGTTCGGCCCGGTCTTCGCCCTGGACGACGGCCCGGTGCTCGAAGGCGGTGCGTGTGGTGGCCAGGGAGGCGGCCAGGTCGTAGAGGTCCGTGTCCGGGTGAGCGGTGAGGTGGGTGGCCAGGCGGCCGGCCTGGGCGCGGAGGGACTCCTCGTTCCGGGCGGAGAGGAGCCACGGGAGGACCGGCAGCAGGGCGCGCGGGACCGTGTCGGGTGCGGGCTCGTCCGCGGTGGGCTCGGGCGCCTGCTCGATGACGACGTGGGCGTTGGTGCCGGAGAGGCCGAAGGCGGAGACGCCGACGCGGCGCGGGTGGCCGGTGTGGGGCCAGTCGGTGGCCTCGTCGAGGAGCTTGACGTGTCCGGCGGTCCAGTCGACGTGGGTGGAGGGGCGTTCGGCGTGCAGGGTGGGCGGGAGGACCCCGTGGCGCAGGGCGAGGACGGACTTGATGACGCCGACGACGCCGGCGGCCGCCTGGGTGTGGCCGATGTTCGACTTCACGGAGCCGAGCAGCAGCGGCCGGTCGTCCGGGCGGGCCTGGCCGTAGGTGGCGAGGAGGGCCTGGGCCTCGATGGGATCGCCGAGGGCGGTGCCGGTGCCGTGGGCCTCGACGGCGTCGACCTCGGTCGCGGGCAGGCCGGCGTTGGCGAGGGCGGCGAGGATGACGCGCTGCTGGGAGAGGCCGTTGGGGGCGGTGAGACCGTTGGAGGCGCCGTCCTGGTTGACGGCGCTGCCGCGCAGCACGGCGAGCACCTGGTGGCCGTTGCGGCGGGCGTCGGAGAGCCGTTCGACGATGACCGTGCCTGCGCCCTCGGCCCAGCCGGTGCCGTCTGCGTCGTCGGAGAAGGCCTTGCAGCGGCCGTCGCCGGCGAGGCCGCCCTGCCGGCCGAACTCGATGAAGGCGCCGGGTCCCGACATGACGGTGACGCCGCCGACGACCGCGAGGGAGCACTCACCGGAGCGCAGTGACTGGGCGGCGAGGTGCAGGGCGACCAGGGAGGAGGAGCAGGCGGTGTCGACGGTGACGGCCGGGCCCTCCAGGCCGAGCGCGTAGGCGACGCGGCCGGAGAGGACGGACATGGAGTTGCCGGTGAGCAGGTGGCCGCGGACGTCGTCGGGGACCTCGCGCAGGCCGGAGGCGTAGCCCTGGTCGCTGCATCCGACGAAGACGCCGGAGCGGCTGCCGCGCAGGGTGCTGGGGTCGATGCCGGCGCGCTCGAAGGCCTCCCAGGCCACTTCGAGCAGCAGGCGCTGCTGGGGGTCCATGGCGAGGGCTTCGCGCGGGGAGATGTCGAAGAAGGCCGGGTCGAAGCGGTCGGCGTCGGGCACGAAGCCGCCGCGGCGGCGGTCGCCGTCGGGGGCCGGCTGCGCTTCGGGGGCGGGCCAGCCGCGGTCGGTGGGCCAGTCCGTCACCGCGTCGGTCCCGGAGAGCAGAAGGTCCCAGAAATCGTCCGGTGTGCGCACGTCGCCGGGCAGGCGGCAGCTCATGCCGACGATGGCGACGGGCTCCTGCTCGCGGGCCTCCACCTGGCGCAGCTTGCGCCGGGTGGTGTGGAGGTCGACGGTGACCCGCTTGAGGTAGTCCCGAAGCTGCGCTTCATTCGTCATGGACTGCCCCCATGCTGTTCGGTTCGGTGACGGAACGGAGTGCGCGCCGCGCAGCGCGCCGGCCCGGTCGCCCGGTGGGCATGGGGCCGGCGGTGTGCTCCGCGTGCGGTGGGGACAGCATGACCCGGGCGGAGGGGCTTTTCCGGCGCCCGGTGGGGTTCTCTGGGGAAACGCTTGGAGTTCGGCCGCAGCCGTCGTTCGCGCAGCCCGGAGCAGGGCCCGCGGTGCCGTGACCACGGTGCGGAAAGGCCCCGAACGGTACCCGGGGATGCGGGAGTTCGGGGCCGGACGGTCAGCTGAAGGGGGGTGGGGCGCCGTGGGCGAGGACGGGTTTGAGCACCGCGAAGGCGTCGCGGAGCGCGGCGAGGGCGTCGGGGACGCGCCAGGCTGCGCGGTCGCGCGGCCCGACCGCGTTGGAGACGGTACGGACCTCCAGCATCGGAATGCCGTGCACGGCGGCGGCCTCGGCGACGCCGAAGCCCTCCATGGCCTCGGCGGCGGCTCTGTGGTGCTTCCGCAGCGTCCGGGCCCGCTCCTCGGTGCCGGTGACGTTGGACACGGTGAGGACCGGCGCGTGGACGGCACCGAGGACGCGGGCGACGGCGGCGGACAGGTGCGGCGGGCAGGCGTGCTCGCAGGTGCCGAAGCCCAGGGTGTCGACGGGCAGGAACCCGTCGGCGGTCTCGCAGCCGAGGTCGGCGGCGATGACGCGGTCGGCCACGACGACGGCGCCCGTCGGGGCGACGGGGGCGAACCCGCCCGCGATGCCGGCGCAGATGACGAGGTCGTACGGCACGTCGTGGACGGCTGCCACGGCGAGCGCGGCGCCGGTGGCGGCCGCGGCCGCTGCGGGGCCCACTCCTCCGGTGAGCAGGTCCACGGTCAGCGGGCGGCGTCGGAGGGCCGACGGCATCTGGTGGGCTTCCCCGCGGGGAGTGCTCCCGTCGCAGGTGAGACGGAGCAGTTCGCGGCCCGGCGGGCCGGGGGCCGCGACGGGTGCGGTGGGGCCGAGGCCGTGTCCCACGGCGTCGCGCTCGGCGTCGACCGCGGTGACGATGAGGACGCGGACGGGGTTCATGAGGAGATCTGGACCTGCCCGTGGTCACCGATGACGAGACGGTGGGCGGCGGGCAGCCTCGGTGTGAGGGTGACCTTGACGTTGCGGCCGACGAGCGAGGCGGTGACGCGCCGGATGTGCTCGAAGGACGATTCCCGCAGCACGATGGAGTACTCGATCTCGCTGTGGGTGATGCGGCATTCCTCCGCGACCGAGGTGGACGGGCCGATGTAGGAGTCGGTGACCACGCTGCCGGCGCCGATGATGGCGGGGCCGACGATGCGGGAGCGGCGGACCTCGGCGCCCGCCTCGATCCTGACGCGTCCGATGATCTCGCTCTCCTCGTCGACGTACCCGTCGATGCGGGGCTCGAGGCCTTCGAGGAGCGTGCGGTTGACCTCCAGCATGTCGGTGACGTTGCCGGTGTCCTTCCAGTAGCCGGTGATGACGGTGGACCGGACGGTCATCCCCTGGTCGATCATCCACTGGAGGGCGTCGGTGATCTCCAGTTCGCCGCGGGCGGAGGGCGGGATGGCCCGTACGGCCTCGTGGACGGCGGTGGTGAACAGGTAGACGCCGGCGACGGCGAGGTCGCTGCGCGGGTGGCGGGGCTTCTCCTCGAGGTCGACGACGTTGCCGTGGTCGTCGGTCACCGCGACGCCGAAGGCCGTGGGGTCGCCGACGCGGGTGAGCAGGACGTGCGCGTCGCGGGGGTCCTTGCGGAACTCGTCGACGACGTCGCCGATGCCGTCGAGGACGAAGTTGTCGCCGAGGTACATGACGAAGTCGTCGTCGCCGAGGAAGGACTCGGCGACGAGGACGGCGTGGGCGAGCCCGAGGGGTTCGCTCTGCGGGATGTAGGTGACGTCCAGGCCGAAGGCGGAGCCGTCCCCGACGGCGGCCTGGATCTCCGGGGCCGTGCTGCCGACGATGACGCCGACATCGGTGATGCCCGCCTCGGCGATGGCTTCGAGGCCGTAGAACAGGATCGGTTTGTTGGCGACCGGGACCAGTTGTTTGCTGGAGGTGTGGGTGATCGGTCGCAGCCGCGTACCGGATCCCCCCGCGAGCACGAGAGCCTTCATGTTCCATCCAGATCACGGGTGACGGGTAGGGGTTGGGGGCGGCCGCCCCGGCCGGAACGTCGTGGCCGGGACGGCCGGGGACCGGGTCAGTCCTCGTCGAGGTCGCCCTCGAGGAAGGCGCGCAGTTCGTCGTCGGAGACCTCGTCGGTGTCCGGGCCGGCCGTCGCCGTCTCCGGGAGGCCGGCCGGGTCGGGCAGCGGGGCGCCGTCCAGGCGGTCCAGGAGGCGGCGCAACCGGGCGCGGAGCTGGTCCTGGAGCGTGCCGTCCACCGTGGCTCCGGTGAACTGTGCTTCCAGGGAGTCGAGTTGGCCGAGGAGTGAGGAGCCGACGGGCCGGTCGTCGGGAGCGAGGCGCTCCAGGAGGTGCGCGGCGAGCCGCTCCGGCGTCGGGTAGTCGAACATCAGGGTCGCGGGCAGTCGTACGCCGACGAGGGCACCGATGCGGTTGCGGAGCTCGACGGCGGTCAGGGAGTTGAAACCGCTGTCCAGGAAGCCCCCTTCGGGGTCGAGGGAGTCGGGGCTGTCGTGCCCGATGACCAGGGCGGCCTGGGCGAGTACGGCATCCAGGACGGCGGCGTGCCGGTCGGCGGGGGCGAGTCGGGCCACACGTGCGCGCAGACCGCCGTCGGCGGGTGCCTCCGGGGTGTCGGCCGCCGGTGTCCCGGCCGGGCGCCGGGTGCGGTCCTGGACGAGGTCGCGGACCAGGTCGGGCACCGTGCCGTCGGCCGCCCGCAGGGTGGCCGGGGCCAGGTCGGCGGGCGCGTACCAGGGTTCCGGCGCGCGCAGCGCCAGGTCGAGCAGGGTGAGCGCGCGGCCGGTGTCCATGGGGCGCAGTCCGCCGCGGGCGATGCGGCGCAGGTCGGTCGTGCCGAGTGTGCCGGTCATGCCGCTGCGTTCGGCCCACAGCCCCCAGGCGAGCGACTGGATCCGCCGGCCCGGGGCGTCGTGGCGTGCGGCGAAGGCGTCGAGGAAGGCGTTGGCAGCCGAGTAGTTGCCCTGTCCCGCGCCGCCGAGGGTGCCGGCGAGCGAGGAGAACAGGACGAGGGCGGCGCCGTCGTCGCGGGTGAGTTCCTCCAGCAGGACGGCGGCGTCGGCCTTGGCGCGCAGCACGGTGTCGACGCGTTCGGGGGTGAGCGACTGCACGATGCCGTCGTCGAGGACGCCGGCGGTGTGCACGACGGCGGTCAGCGGACGGCCGTCGGGCACCTCCGCGAGCAGCGCGGTCAGGGCGTCGCGGTCGGCGACGTCGCAGGCGGCGACGGTGACGTGCGCGCCGAGTCCGGTGAGCTCCTCGCGCAGTTCCGGCATGCCGTCGGCGGCGGCACCGCGCCGGCCTGCGAGCACCAGGGAACGCACCCCGTGAGCGGTGACCAGATGGCGGGCGACCTGCCGGCCGAGGACGCCGCCGGCTCCGGTGACCAGCACGGTGCCGTCGCCGTACACGGGGCCGGTGGCGTCGTCGGATGTGCCGGCCGGATCGACCCGGGTGAGCCGTGGCGTCAGCACGGCGCCGTCGCGCAGGGCGATCTCGCTCTCCCCGAGGGCCAGTACGGACGGCAGCCGGTGCAGGGAGGCCGGGCTGCCGTCGTGGTCGACGAGGACGAAGCGTCCGGGGTTCTCGGCGCGTGCCGCGCGGACCAGGCCCCAGACGGCGGCCTGGGCGGGATCCGTGCGCGGTGCGTCGTCGCGGCCGGTCGCGACGGCGTTCCGGGTGAGCACCACCAGGCGGGAGGCGGCGAGGGCGTCCTGCGCGAGCCACTCGGTGATCAGGCGCAGGGCATGCGCGGTGACGTGCCGGGTCGCGGCGCCGAGGTCGGTCTCCCGGTGGCTCTCCGGCACGGCGGCGAGGACCGTGGCGGGTACGGCCGTCCCGGCGGTGGCCGTCACCAGCGCGGCGGGGCCGGCATGGCGGACGGCGTCCGCGGGGGCCGGGGCCGTGTCGCCGAGAACGTGCGGGGTACCGGCCGGGGCCGTGGCGGGTGCGGCGGGCGTCCAGCGGATCCGGTGCAGTGCTCCGCGGCCGGGGGCGGCCGGGAGGGCACTGGTGTCCACGGGGCGCAGCACGAGGGCGTCGATGTCGGCGACCGGCCGGCCGGAGCCGTCGAGCAGGGTCACCCGGTAGGTGTGCTCGGCCACGGGGGTGAGGCGGACCCGCAGTGCGGTGGGGCCGGCCCGGTGCACGGTGACGTCCGAGAAGGTGAAGGGGACGACCGTGCCGCCCGTCCCGTCGCCGGCGAGGGCCACCGTGTGCAGGGCGGCGTCGAGCAGGGCGGGATGGATGCGGAACCGGTCGGTGCCCTGGAGGTGTTCGCCGTCCTCTGGGGCGATCTCGGCGTACACGGCGTCGCCGTCGCGCCAGGCGGCGCGCAGCCCGCGGAAGGAGGGCCCGTAGGCGAAGCCTCCGGCGGCGATGCGTTCGTAGAGCCCGCTCACCTCCACGGGGCGCGCGGTCGGCGGCGGCCAGGCGGCGGGCACGGGTGCCGGGGTGGTGGTGCGGGACCCGCCGAGGGTGCCTTCGGCGTGCCGGGTCCAGGTACCGGGCGCGTGGTCGTCGCGGGTGGCGGGCCGGGAGTGCACGGTCAGGGCGCGGTCGCCGTTGTCGTCGGGTGCGGTGACACAGACCTGGAGGTGGACGGCGCCGTTCTCGGGGAGGACGAGCGGGGCGTGCAGGGTGAGGTCCGCCACGCGGGCGGCCCCGGTGTGGGCGCAGGCCTCCATGGCCAGGTCGAGGAACGCGGTGCCGGGGAAGAGGATCCGGCCGTCGAGGGCGTGGTCGGCGAGCCAGGGCCGGCCGTCCACGGACACGGTGCCGGTCAGGACGGTGGCCGCGCTGTCGGCCAGCGCCACGGCCGCCGTCAGCAGGTGGTGGCCTACGGGTTCGAGGTCGGCGTGGCCGGTGCCGGGGCCGGTCGCCTCCAGCCAGTAGCTGCGCCGCTGGAAGGGGTAGGTGGGCAGGTCGGTGCGGCGGGCGCCGGTGGGGGCGAACCACGCGTCCCAGTCGACGCGGTGGCCGTGGGTGTGCAGCAGGGCGAGTGCGGAGGTCAGCGAGGTCTCCTCCTCGGTGTCGCGGCGCAGCGTCGGCACGAGTGTGGCGGCGCCGTCGACACAGTCGCCGGCCAGCGCGGTGAGGACGCCGCCCGGGCCGATCTCGACGTAGGTGGTGACGCCCTGTTCCTCGAGGGCGCGGACGCCGTCGTGGAAGCGGACGCCGTCGCGGACCTGGCGTACCCAGTAGCTGCCGTCGAAGGGCTCGTCGGCGGTGACGGGACGGCCGGTGACGGTGGAGACGACGGGCAGCGCGGGCCGGCCGAAGCGGAGCTGCGCGGTGTGGGCGGTGAACGCGTCGAGCATGCCGTCCATGTGGTGCGAGTGGAAGGCGTGGCTGACGTTGAGGCGGTGCGTCTTGCGTCCCCGGGCGGCCAGTTCGGCGGCGACCGCCGTGACCGCGTCCTCGTCGCCGGACAGGACGGTGGCGTGCGGGCCGTTGAGCGCGGCCACGGCCACCCGGCCCTCGTGCGCGGCGAGGAGGGGGGTCACCTCGTCCTCGGCGGCCTGGACGGAGACCATGACACCGCCCTCGGGCAGCCCGCCCATGAGACTGCCGCGCACGGCGACGAGCCGGCAGGCGTCCTCCAGGGTGAGGACGCCCGCGACATGGGCCACGGCGATCTCGCCGACGGAGTGGCCGAGCAGCGCGTCCGGACGCACGCCCAGGCTCTCCAGGAGCCGGTACAGGGCGACCTGTACGGCGAACAGCCCCGCCTGCGTGTAGGCGGTGCGGTCGAGGAGGGCCGCCTCCCGCGTGCCCGGGTCCGCGAACAGGACGTCGCGCAGCGGCAGTTCGAGCCGCGAGTCGCGCCGGGGGTCGAGGTGTGTCTCGAGGTGGGCGCAGACGTCGTCGAGAGCGTCGGCGAACACCTCGTACCGCTCGTACAGGGTCCGTCCGGTGCCGGCCTGCTGGGCGCCCTGTCCGGAGAACAGGAACGCAACCTTGCCGCCGCGGGCCCGGTCCGTGGCCAGCAGCGGGTGCTCGCGGCCGTCGGCGAGGGCGGTGAGCGCCTCGGTGAGGACGTCCGTGTCGTCGGTGACGACGGCCGCCCGGTCGTCGTGATGGGCGCGGGTGGTGGCCAGGGACAGGGCTATGTCCGCGGGGGCCGTGTCCGGGTGGGCGGCCAGGTGGCCGAGCAGCCGTCGGGCCTGGGCGCGCAGGGCGGCGGTGCCGCGCGCGGACAGCAGCCAGGGCAGCACGCCGGGGGTCAGGCCGGCCGGGGCGGCCGGCTCCGCGGGCTCGGGGGTGTCCGGCTCCTGCAGGATGACGTGCACGTTGGTGCCGGAGACGCCGAAGGAGGAGACGCCCGCGCGGCGCGGGGTGCCGCCGGCGGCCCAGTCCCGCTCCTCGTGCAGCAGCCGGACGGCCCCGGAGGACCAGTCGATGTGGGGGGAGGGCTGCTCCGCGTGGAGGGTGCGCGGCAGGACGCCGTGCCGCATGGCCATCACCATCTTGATGACGCCCGCGACACCCGAAGCGGCCTGCGTGTGTCCGATGTTGGACTTCAGCGCGCCCAGCCACAGCGGCCGTTCGGCGGGCCGGTCCGTTCCGTAGACGGCGAGCAGGGCCTGCGCCTCGATCGGGTCGCCGAGGGTGGTGCCGGTGCCGTGCGCCTCGACGGCGTCCACGTCCCGCGGGGACAGTCCGGCGGAGGCGAGGGCCTGCCGGATGACCCGCTGCTGCGCGGGTCCGCTGGGCGCGGTCAGCCCGTTGGAGGCGCCGTCCTGGTTGACGGCCGACCCGGCCACCGTGGCGAGCACGGGGTGGCCGTTGCGGCGGGCGTCGGAGAGCCGCTCCAGCAGGAGCAGGCCGACGCCTTCGGCCCAGCCCGCTCCGTCGGCGTCCGCGCCGAACGCCTTGCAGCGGCCGTCGGGCGACAGGGCGCGCTGCCGGCTGAACTCGACGAAGGTGTCGGGGGTGGAGATCACGGTCACCCCGCCGGCCAGGGCGAGTTCGCATTCCCCGGACCGCAGGGCCTGCACGGCGAGGTGCAGGGCGACCAGCGAGGAGGAGCAGGCGGTGTCGACGGTGACCGCCGGGCCCTCCAGGCCGAAGGTGTAGGCGATGCGACCGGAGGCGACACTGCTCGCGCTGCCCGTGGCGAGATAGCCCTCCAGTTCCTCCGGGGCCTGCCGGACGCGGCTGCCGTAGTCGTTGTAGTTCGAGCCGACGAAGACGCCCGCGCGTGCGCCCCGCAGCCGGTCCGGATCGATCCCGGCGCGTTCGAACGCCTCCCAGGACGTCTCCAACAGCAGCCGGTGCTGCGGGTCGATCGCGACGGCCTCCCGGGGCGCGATGCCGAAGAACGCCGGGTCGAACCGGTCGGCGTCGTGCAGGAACCCGCCGTGCCGGGTGTAGGAGTGGCCGATGCGCTCGGGGTCGGGGTCGTAGAGCCCTTCGACGTCCCAGCCGCGGTCGGCGGGGAAGGACGTGATGGCGTCGGTGCCGTCGGCGACCAGCCGCCACAGTTCCTCCGGGGAGGTGACCCCGCCGGGGAAGCGGCAGCCCATGCCGACGATGACCACCGGATCGTCGTCCACGGCGGCCGTGGGCAGCCGGGGCAGGTCGTCGGCGGTCGTGCCCGTGCCGAACAGCTCACCGTCCAGGTGGGCGGCGAGGGCGCTCGCGGAGGGGTGGTCGAAGGCGAGCGTGACGGGCAGGCGCAGCCCGGTGGCCTCGGCGAGCCGGTTGCGCAGTTCGACCGCGGTCAGCGAGTCGAAGCCCAGGTCGCGGAAGGCGCGTCCGTCGGGCACGGCGTCGGCGTCGGCGTGGCCGAGCACCGCGGAGGCCTGGGTACGGACCTCGGCCAGCAGGGCCGAACGGCGCTCGGCGGGAGACAGGGCAGCCAGCCGCCGGGCCAGCGGCGGCCCGTCGACGGCGTCGGTCTCCTTCCGCTCCACGCTGTCGGTCACGACGGCCGCGCGGGCCTCGGGGAACTCCCGCAGCGCGGCGAACGCGCGGGCGGTGATGAGCTTCCAGTCGACGTCGGCGACGATCAGGAACTCCTCGTCCTGGTCGAGCGCCTTCTGCAGCGCGGCGATGGCCAGCTCGGGGTCCATCGGCGGCACACCGTCGCGGCGCAGCCGCTCCGCGACCTCCTCGCCGACCATGCCACCGCCGGCCCAGGTGCCCCAGCCGATGGACGTGGCGGGCAGGCCCTCGGCCCGGCGGCGCGCGGCCAGGGCGTCCAGGAAGGCGTTGGCCGCGGCGTAGCTCCCCTGACCGGGGCCGCCGAGGGTGCCGGCCATGGACGAGAACAGGACGAACGCGTCGAGGTCGAGATGCCGGGTGGCGGCGTCGAGCGCGAGCGCCGCGTCCGCCTTGGGCCGCAGGACGCCGTGGGCCCGCTGCGGGGTCAGCGCGTCGATGAGTCCGTCGTCGATGATGCCCGCGGTGTGCACGACGGCGGTCAGCGTGCCCCCGCCCGGGAGGTCGTCGACGAGGCGCCGCACCGCGTCGGCGTCGGCGACGTCGCAGGCGACGACGGTCGCCGGGGTACCCGACGCGGCGAGCTCGGCGACGAGTTCATCGGCCCCGGGGGCGTCAGGGCCGCGCCGGGAGGCGAGCACCAGGTGCTCCGCGCCGGCGCGGGCGAGCCAGCGGGCGACGTGCCGGCCGAGTCCACCGGTACCACCGGTGACCAGGACCGTACCGGACGGCCGCCAGGCACCTTCGGGCCGGGGGCCGTCGCCGGCCCTGATCAGGCGACGGGCGAAGAGCCCCGAGGGCCGTACCGCCAGATGGTCCTCTTCCAGCGATCCTGACAGCGCGACGACCAGCCGGCGCGCCGCTCGGGTGTCCAGCGTCTCGGGCAGGTCGAGGAGGCCGCCCCAGCGCTGCGGGTACTCCATGGCCGCGATCCGGCCCAGCCCCCAGCACATGGCCTGCAGCGGGGTGCGCAGCACGTCGCCGCGGTGCACGGAGACGGCACCGCGGGTCGCGCACCACACGGGCACGTCGACCTTGGCGTCACCGACCGCCTGGAGCAGCGCGGTGGTCAGAACCAGACCGGTGGGCAGCACACCCTCCGCGGACCAGGGCGACTCGTCCAGGGCCAGCAGCGAGAGCACACCGCCGACCGCGACGCCGTCGACGCGCCCGCGCACGAGTTCGGCCATGTGGTCGCGTTCAGCGGCGTCCGGCCCGGTGACCAGCAGCAGCGCCCCGGCCGACCGCGCTTCGACCGCTTCTTGCACCTGCCGCACCACCGGGTCGCTCTCGTGTCCGGCGGGCACGACGATCAGCCAGGTGCCGGGCAGTTCCTCGACGCGCGCGGACTGCTCGACACGCGGCCGCCAAGCGACCCGGTAGCGCCAGCCGTCGAGCGTGGAACGGTTGAGCCGGTCACGCCGCCACGAGGACAGCGCGGGGACGACCTCGGCGAGCGACCGCACGTCCTCGATCCCGAGGCTCTCGGCCAGGGTGTCCACGTCGTGGTTCTCCACGCTCGCCCAGAACCCGTCGTCGACCAGGTCGACGCCTCCGAAGCCCACGTCGTCGGCACCCTGGTGCGCGACCACCGGTTCCAGCCAGTAACGGCTGCGCTGGAAGGCGTAGGTGGGCAGGTCGACCCGGCGCGGCGACAGCCCCGCGAAGGCAGGCGTCCAGTCGACACGCAGACCCCCCGCCCACGCTTCTCCCAGGGAGAGGTAGAAACGGTCCAGGCCGCCCTCACCCCGGCGCAGCGACCCGATCACCGGCGCGTCCGACCCGGCCGCCTCAACGGTCTCGGCGACCGGAACCGTCAGCACCGGATGCGGGCTCATCTCCACGAACGCACCAAGCCCCTCACCGAGCAACGCGGTGACGGCCGGTTCCAGCTGCACCGTCTGACGCAGGTTGCGGTACCAGTACCCGCCATCCGTCTGCGCGGACTCCACCCACCGACCCGTCACCGTCGACCAGAACGGCACCGACGGCACCGAC
>NZ_JBHYQH010000083.1:0-11493 GCF_042746715.1 Streptomyces sp. NPDC058741
GAGAACCCCGTACCGTCCGCCGCGTCCGCGAACGCCTTGCACCGGCCGTCCGCCGCCAGCCCCTGCTGACGACTGAAGTCCACGAACAGACCGGGCGAGGCCATGACGGTGACACCCCCGGCGAGGGCGAGGTCGCACTCCCCCGCGCGCAGGGACCGCACGGCGAGGTGCAGGGCGACCAGGGAGGCGGAGCAGGCGGTGTCGACGGTGACCGCGGGGCCTTCGAGGCCGAACGTGTAGGAGAGCCGGCCGGAGACGACGCTGGCGGCGTTGCCGGTCAGCATGTAGCCCTCGAAGTCCTCGCCGGAGGCGGCGAGCATGCCGGTGTAGTCCTGGCCGTTGGTGCCGGCGAAGACGCCCGTGCGGCTGCCGCGCAGGGTGCGCGGGTCGATGCCGGCCCGCTCGAACGTCTCCCAGGCCATCTCCAGCAGCAGACGCTGCTGCGGATCCATCGCCACCGCCTCACGCGGCGAGATGCCGAAGAAGGCCGGGTCGAAGCCGCCCGCGTCGGTGAGGAAGCCGCCGGTGCGGGTGGAGACGGTGCCCGCCTTGCCGGGCTCGGGGTCGTAGAGGGCGTCGAGGTCCCAGCCGCGGTCGTCCGGGAAGGGAACCAGGCCCTCCTCGCCGTTGAGGAGCATCCGCCACAGCTGTTCGGGGGTGCGGACGTCGCCGGGGAAGCGGCAGCCCATGGCGACGACGGCGATCGGGTCGTCGTCGTCGGCGGACCGGCGCGGGGCGATGCCGGCGGCGGGTGCGGTGGCTTCGGCGACGTCGGCGACCTCCGCGAGCAGGAAGTCCGCGAGGGCGCGGCAGGTGGGGTGGTCGAAGACGAGGGTGCTGGGCAGCCGCAGGCCGGTGATGCGGTTCATGCCGTTGCGCAGTTCGACGGCGCTGAGCGAGTCGATGCCCAGGTCGGTGAAGGGGCGTTCGGGCTCCACGGCGTCCGCGGCGGGGTAGCCGAGGACGCCGGCCACGTGGCCGCGCACGATCCGCAGGACGGCGTCGGCCCGTTCGTACTCGGGCAGGGCGGCCAGGTGGGCGTGGAGCGAGGAGGTGTCGTCGTCGGGGCCGGTCGTCGGCCGTGCGGTGTCCAGGGCCGCACGGGCGGCGGGCAGTTCGTCGAGCAGGCGGCTGGGGCGGGGCGCCGTGAAGGACGGGGCGTAGGTGTCCCAGCGCAGGTCGGTGACGACCACATGGGTGTCGCCGAGGTCGAGGGCGTGTCCGAGGGCCTCGCAGGCGGCGGCGGTGTCCATGGGGTGGACTCCGTGGCGGCGCATGCGGTCCCCGGCGCTGTCGCCGACCATGCCGCCGTCGGCCCACAGTCCCCAGGAGACGGAGGTGGCGGGCAGTCCGGCGGCGCGGCGTTCGGCGGCGAGGGCGTCGAGGTAGGCGTTGCCGGGGGCGTAGTTGCCGAGTCCCGCGCCGCCGAGGACGCCGGCGGTGGAGGAGAACAGGACGAACGCGGAGAGGTCCAGGTCGCGGGTGAGGTCGTGCAGGGCGCGGGCGGCAAGGGCCTTGCCGCGCAGGACGGGGCCCATGCGGTCGGGCGTGAGCGAGTCGAGCACGCCGTCGTCGAGGGATCCGGCCGCGTGGAAGACGGCGTCCAGGGGCCGGTCGGCGGGCAGCTCGGCGAGCAGGCCGGCGAGGGCGGTGCGGTCGGACACGTCGCAGGCGGCGAGGGTGACCTCGACGCCGCGGCCGGCGAGTTCGTCGCGCAGCTCGGTGGCGCCGGGTGCTTCGGCGCCGCGGCGGCCGGCCAGCACGAGGTGGGTGGCGCCGCGGTCGGCGAGCCAGCGGGCGACGTGGCCGCCGAGGGCGCCGGTGCCGCCGGTGATCAGGACGGTGCCGCGGGGCTGCCAGGTCTCGGCGGGGACGTCCGCGCCGGGGGCGTGGACCAGGCGGCGGCCGTGGGCGCCGGTGGCACGCAGGGCGATCTGGTCCTCCTCTCCGGGGTCCGCGAGGACGGCGGCGAGGCGGGTGCCGGAGCGGGTGTCGAGGTCGGCGGGCAGGTCGATCAGGCCGCCCCAGCGGTCGGTGTGCTCCAGGGCGGCGACCCGGCCGAGGCCCCAGACGAGGGCCTGGCGGGCGTCCGGCGCCGGGTCGGACCCGGAGACGGCGACGGCTCCGCGCGTGGCGCACCACAGGGGTGCCTCGACGCCGAGGTCGCCGAGGGCCTGGACGAGGGCGAGGGTGGTGGCGAGTCCCACGGGGACGGCGGTGTGTACGGGGTGGTCGCGGGTGTCGAGGGCGAGCAGGGACAGCACGCCGGCGGGTCGTCCGGCGTCCGCGGCGGCGGTGAGGAGACCGGCGAGGGCGGCGCGGTCGGGCGCTGTGTCGGGCAGGGTGATCCGCCGGACGGTGCGGGCGCCGCCCGCGGTGAGGGCGTCGGCGACGCTGTCGGCGAGGGCGCCGTGCCCGGCCGGGGCGGCGGGGGTGACGAGCAGCCAGGTGCCGTCGAGGGTGGCCGCGGAGGTGTCGAGGGGGCTGAAGGCGACGCGGTAGCGCCAGGCGTCGGTGGTGGCGCGTTCCCTGCGGGTGCGCCGCCACTGGGACAGGGCGGGCAGGACGCTGCTGAGGGGGGCGTCGGCGGGCAGTTCGAGGGTGCCGGCGAGGCTCTCCAGGTCCTCCTGCTCGACGGTCTCCCAGAAACGTGCCTCCACGGAGTCGGCGGTGAGGGCGCCGCCCGCGGTGAGGCCGGCGGCGGCCTGTTCGCGGACGGCGGGCCAGTAGCGCCGGTGCTCGAAGGGGTAGGTGGGCAGGTCGGTGCGGGTGGCTCCGGTCCCGTCGAAGACGGTCTCGAAGTCGACGTCCACGCCGTGCACGTGCGCCTCGGCGAGGGCGGCGAGGAACTGCCGCAGGCCGCCCTGGTCGCGTCGCAGTGAGCCGAGGACGGCGCCGTCCACGCCGGCCGCGTCCAGGGTGTCGCGCAGCCCGACGGCGAGCACGGGGTGCGGGCCCACCTCGATGAAGGTGCGGTGTCCCGCGGCGATCAGGCCGCGCACGGCGTCCTCGAAGCGGACGGTCTCGCGCAGGTTGGTGTACCAGTAGGCGGCGTCGAGTCCGGTGGTGTCCTGCCAGTCACCGGTGAGCGAGGAGCGGAAGGGGATCTCCGCCTCGCGCGGGGTGATGCCGTCGAGGGCGTCGAGGACGGTGTCGCGGATCGCCTCGACCTGCGCGGAGTGCGAGCCGTAGTCGACGTTGACCTTGCGGGCGCGGACGCCGTCCGCGGTGAGGACGGCGTGCAGTTCGTCCAGGGCCGCCGCCTCGCCGGAGACGACGACGGAGGCGGGTCCGTTGACGGCGGCGACGGCGAGGCGGCCGGCCCACGGCTCCATGCGTGCGCGGGTGTCGTCGGCGGACAGCGGTACGGACATCATGCCGCCGGTGCCGGCGATGCGGGTGAGGGCGCGGCTGCGCAGGGCGACGACGCGGGCCCCGTCCTCCAGGGTGAGCGCCCCGGCCGCGCAGGCCGCGGCGATCTCGCCCTGGGAGTGGCCGACGACGGCGGCCGGGCGGACGCCGTGGGCGCGCCACAGGGCGGCGGTGGCGACCATCACGGCCCACAGGGCGGGCTGGACGACGTCGACGCGGCCGAGATCGGCGGCGTCCTTGCCGCCGCGCAGCACGGCGGTCAGCGACCAGTCGACGTGCGGGTCGAGCGCCTGCTCGCAGCGGTCGATCCAGTCGGCGAACACGGCCGACTCGTCGAGGAGTGCACGGGCCATGCCGGCCCACTGGGCACCCTGTCCGGGGAAGACCAGGACGGGTTCGGCGCCGCCGGGCACCGCGCTGCCGACCGGGACGGGCGTGGTGAGCGGCGTGTCCGCGGCGAGCGCGGACAGTGTCTCGTCGAGCCGCTCGCCGTCGTCGGCGAGGACGGCGGCGCGGTGGGTGAGGGCGGCGCGTCCGACGGCGAGGGTGTAGGCGACGTCGGTGAGCGGGGTTCCGGGCCGGGTGCGCAGGTGGGTGCGCAGGCGGGCGGCCTGGGCGCGCAGCGCGGCGGGCGTGCGGGCGGACAGCAGGACGGGCACGGCGGGCAGCACGGTTTGCGCCGCGGGGCGTTCGGGGACGTGGGGGGCCTGCTCGACGATGACGTGGGCGTTGGTGCCGCTCATGCCGAAGGAGGACACGCCGGCGCGGCGGGCGCGGCCGGTGTCGGGCCAGGGCTCTTCGTCGGTGAGCAGGCGGACGTGTCCGGCGCTCCAGTCGACGTGCGGGGTCGGGTTGTCGGCGTACAGGGTGCGCGGCAGGACGCCTTCGCGCAGCGCCATGACCATCTTGATGACGCCGCCGACACCGGCCGCGGCCTGGCTGTGCCCGATGTTCGACTTGAGGGACCCGAGCCACAGCGGCCGGTCCTCGGGACGGTCCTGGCCGTAGGCGGCGAGCAGGGCCTGGGCCTCGATCGGGTCGCCGAGGGTGGTGCCGGTGCCGTGCGCCTCGACGGCGTCGACGTCCTGCGGGGCGAGTCCGGCGGAGGCGAGCGCCTGACGGATGACGCGCTGCTGCGAGGGGCCGTTGGGCGCGGTCAGGCCGTTGGAGGCGCCGTCCTGGTTGAGGGCGGAGCCACGGACGACGGCGAGGACCTGGTGGCCGTTGCGGCGCGCGTCGGAGAGCCGTTCGAGGACGACCATGCCGACGCCCTCGGCCCAGCTCGCGCCGTCGGCGTCCGCGGAGAACGGCTTGCAGCGGCCGTCCTCGGCGAGGGCGCGCTGCCGGCTGAACTCGATGAGGGAGCCCGGTGTCGACATGACGGTGACGCCGCCGGCCAGGGCGAGTTCGCACTCCCCCTGGCGCAGGGACTGCGCGGCGAGGTGCAGGGCGACGAGCGAGGAGGAGCAGGCGGTGTCGACGGTGACCGCCGGCCCCTCCAGGCCGAGCGCGTAGGAGATGCGGCCGGACAGCACGCTCGGCGAGTTGCCGGTGCCGACGTAGCCCTCGAAGTTGTCGTCGGAGGCCGCCAGGATGCTCACGTAGTCCTGGTAGGTGACGCCGGCGAACACGCCCGTGGCGGAGCCGCGCGCCGCGTGCGGGTCGACTCCCGCGCGCTCCAGCGCCTCCCAGGTCACCTCCAGGAGCAGCCGCTGCTGCGGGTCCATGGCGAGGGCCTCGCGGGGGCTGATGGAGAAGAACGCCGGGTCGAAGCGGCTGGCGTCGTGCAGGAAGCCGCCCTCGCGGGTGTAGACGGTGCCCGGGTGGTCGGGGTCGGGGTGGTAGAGCCGTTCGGGGTTCCAGTTGCGGTCGGTGGGCAGCGGCGAGATGCCGTCGGCCCCGGCGCGCACCAGGTTCCACAGGTCCTCGGGTCCCGCGACGCCGCCCGGGTAGCGGCAGGCCATGCCGACGACGGCGATCGGGTCGTCGTCGACGGCGCGCCGCACGGTGGCGGGGGCGTCGGCGCCCGCGGTGCCGAACAGGTCGCCGGCGAGGTGCCGGGCGAGCGCCGCAGGGGTGGGGTGGTCGAAGACGAGGGTGGCGGGCAGGGTGACACCGAGGGCGGCGCTGAGGCCGTTGCGCAGTTCGACGGCGGTCAGCGAGGTGAGGCCGAGGTCGGTGAACGGGCGTGCCGGTTCCACCTCGTCGGGTCCGGCGTGGCCGAGGACGGCGGCGACGCGGTCGCGGACGGTGGTCAGGAGGGTGCGTTCACGTTCCGCGGCGGGCCGGGCGGCGAGGCGTTCCAGGACGCCGCCGGGGGGCTGGGTGCGGGCGGCCGCGCGGCGGCGCGCGGGCTCGCCGGCCGGGTCCGTCCCCCGGCGCCCGGCGGTCTCAGCCGTCTCCTGGCGGGTGACCGGGGTCGCCGCGGTGTCCGGGGCGGGGCGCAGCAGCAGGGAGCCGACGGTGAGGACCGGAGCGCCGACCGCGTCGGCGGCGGTGAGCGCGAGGGTGTCCGGGCCGGTGCGTTCCAGGCGGACGCGCAGGGTGGTGGCGCCGGTGGCGAACAACCGGACCGTGCCCGCGGAGAACAGCACGCGGCCGTCGCCGAGGCCGTCGAACGCGCCGAGGCCCAGCGGGTGCAGGGCCGCGTCCAGGAGCGCCGGGTGCAGGTCGTGGCGGGCGGCGTCGGCGGCCGCCGACTCGGGCAGCGCGACCTCCGCGTACACGGCGTCGTCGTCCTGCCAGGCGGCCAGCAGGCCCTGGAAGACGGGCCCGTAGTCGAGCCCGGCCGCCCGCAGCCTGGCGTACAGGCCGTCGGTGGACAGTTCCCGCGCGCCGGGCGGCGGCCACGCGGTGAGGTCGTGGTCCGGTACGGGTGCGGTCTCGGCGGTGAGGACCCCGGTGGCGTGCCGGGTCCACTCCGCGGTGGTGTCACCGGCGCGCCGTGCGTGCACGGCGAAGGCGCGGTCACCGCGGGCGTCGGGCGCCTCGACACGGATCTGCAGGGCGGCACCGTCGTGCTCGGGCAGCGTCAGCGGGCGTTCCAGGACGAGTTCGCCGACCTGCGGGCGGCCGGCGTGGACGCCCGCGGCCAGGGTGAGTTCGAGCAGCGCGGTGCTCGGTACGACGACGGCTCCGCCGACGCGGTGCGCGGCGAGCCAGGCCGTGCCGCCGCGTGCGGTGAGGCGGCCGGTGAGGAGCAGGGTGTCGTCGGCCGCGGACGGCACGACCGCGCCGAGCAGCGGGTGTCCGGCGGGCACGAGTCCGGCGGCGGCCGGGTCGCCGGAGGCGGTGGGCTCGATCCAGAAGGGCCGGTGCTGGAAGGCGTAGGTGGGCAGGTCGACGGAGCGGGCGCCGGGGGCGACGGCGTCGAGGACGGCCCGCCAGTCGACCTCGGTGCCGTGCGCGTGCAGGGCGCCGACGCCGGTCAGCAGCGTCTCCGCCTCGTCGCGGTCGTCGCGCAGCGTGGGTGCGGCGACGGGGGCCGTGCCCCGCCAGGCGCTCTGGGCGAGGGCGGTCAGGGTGGTGTCGGGCCCCAGTTCGAGCAGCCGGACGGTGCCCCGTTCCTCCAGGGTGGTGACGCCGTCGGCGAACCGCACGGCCTGCCGCACGTGCCGCACCCAGTATGCGGGGTCGGTCAGTTCGCCGGGCCCGGCGAGGCGGCCGGTGAGGTCGGAGACGACGGGGACGCGGGGCTCCGCGTAGGTCACGGAGGCCGCCACGGCGCGGAACTCCTCGAGCATCGGCTCCATGCGCGGCGAGTGGAAGGCGTGGCCGACCCGGAGCCGGGTCGTCTTGCGGCCCCGCGCCGCGAAGTGGGCCGCGACGTCGAGGACTGCCGCCTCGTCGCCCGAGACGACCACGGAGCGCGGGCCGTTGACGGCGGCCAGGCCGAGGACGTCCTCCCGCCCGTCGAGCAGCGGCAGCACCTCCTCCTCGGCGGCCTGGAGGGCGATCATCGCCCCTCCCCCGGGCAGCGCCTGCATCAGCCGGCCCCGTGCGGCGACGAGCCGGCAGGCGTCGGGCAGGGAGAGCACCCCGGCCACGTGGGCGGCCGCGATCTCGCCGACGGAGTGGCCGAGCAGGTGGGCGGGCCGCACCCCGAAGGACTCCAGCAGCCGGTAGAGGGCGACCTCGACGGCGAACAGCGCGGGCTGGGCGTACTCGGTACGGTTCAGCAGCTCGGCGTCGCCGCCGTACACGACCTCGGCCAGCGGGCGTGGCAGCAGGCCGTCGAAGTGGCCGCAGACGGCGTCGAAGGCGTCGGCGTAGACCGGGAAGGCCTCGTGGAGGCCGCGGCCCATGCCGGGCCGCTGGGTGCCCTGGCCGGCGAAGAGGAACGCGGTGCCGCCCGTGGCGAGGGTGTCCCCGGTGACGACGGCCGGATGCGTGGTGCCGCCGGCGAGCGCGCGGAGCCCGGCCAGCAGCGCTTCCCTGTCCCCGCCGGTGACGACCGCCCGGTGCTCCAGCGGGGCACGCGTGAACGCGAGGGCGTGGGCGACGTCGGCGGGGTGCGTGGCGGGCCGCTGCTCGACGTGGGCGAGGAGCCGGACGGCCTGGTCGCGCAGGGCGGGCGCGCTGCGGGCGCCCAGCAGCCACGGCAGGGCGGCCCCTGCGGTGCTCTCACCGGTGCGGACCTGCGCGGGGGGCGCGTCGGCCGCCGGGGCCGGTTCGGCGAGGATGACGTGGGCGTTCGTGCCCGACAGGCCGAACGCGGAGACGCCGGCCCGGCGGGCGCGGTCGCCCGCGGGCCACGCGACGTCGTCGTCGAGCAGCCGTACCCGTCCGCTGCCCCAGTCGACACGTGAGGACGGCTGCCCCGCGTGGAGGGTGCGCGGAAGGGTGCCGTGGCGCAGGGCCAGGATCATCTTGATGACACCGACCGCGCCGGCGGCGGCCTGCGTGTGCCCCAGGTTGGACTTGACCGAGCCGAGCCACAGCGGCCGCTCCTCGGGACGGTCCTGGCCGTAGGCGGCGAGCAGGGCCTGGGCCTCGATCGGGTCGCCGAGGGTGGTGCCGGTGCCGTGCGCCTCGACGGCGTCCACGTCCCGCGGGGACAGTCCGGCGGAGGCGAGGGCCTGCCGGATGACCCGCTGCTGCGAGGGTCCGTTGGGCGCGGTCAGCCCGTTGGAGGCACCGTCCTGGTTGACGGCGGACCCCTCGACCACCGCCAGCACCCGGTGGCCGTTGCGGCGCGCGTCGGACAGCCGCTCGACGACGAGGACGCCCACGCCCTCCGCCCAGCCCGTGCCGTCGGCGTCCTCGGAGAACGCCTTGCAGCGCCCGTCGGGCGCCAGGCCGCCCTGGACGCTGAACTCGACGAAGGCCCCCGGGTCGGCCATCACGGTCACTCCGCCCGCGAGGGCGAGGTCGCACTCGCCGGAACGCAGCGACTGCACGGCGAGGTGCAGGGCGACCAGCGACGAGGAGCAGGCGGTGTCGACGGTGACGGCCGGGCCCTCCAGACCGAGCGCGTAGGAGACGCGGCCCGAGACCACGCTGCCCGCCTGGCCCGTCAGCAGATGACCTCCGAGGCCTTCGGGCACCTCGGTCAGACCGGTGGCGTAGCCGGAGCTCCCGGCGCCGACGAAGACACCGGTGCGCGAGCCCTTCAGCGTGGTCGGGGCGATCCCGGAACGCTCCAGGGCCTCCCACGAGGTTTCCAGGACGAGCCGCTGCTGCGGGTCGAGGGCCTGGGCCTCCCGCGGGCTGATGCCGAAGAAGGCGGCGTCGAACGCGGAGGCCTGCGCCAGGAAGCCCCCGGCCACCGTGTCGCTCGCCTCCCGCAACGCCTCCAGGTCCCAGCCCCGGTCCTCGGGGAACCCGCCGACGGTGTCGCCGCCGGCGGCCAGCAGCTCCCAGAACCGCTCGGGACCGTCGATGCCGCCCGGCAGCCGGCAGCCCATGCCGACGATCACGACCGGGTCGGCGCCGGTGTCCCGCACCGGCACCTCGTGCCGCTCCTCCTCCGCACCGAACAGCGCGTCCCTCAGGTGGGCGGCCACGGCGAGCGGAGTGGGGTGGTCGAAGACCAGGGTGCTCGGCAGGGCCACGCCCGTCTCGGCGGTCAGGTCGTTGCGCAGTTCGACGGCGGTCAGCGAGTCGAAGCCCATCTCGCGGAAGGCACGTCCGACGGTGACGGCGCCCGGGTCCGCGTGGCCGAGCGCTGCCGCGGCCCGGCGGCACACCAGGTCGAGCAGGGCGGCGTCCCGCTCCTCCGCGGTGAGCGGTGCGAGCCGTTCGCGCAGCGCACCGCCCTCCCCGGCGACGGACGCCGGGGACACGGGGGCGGTGGGGGCGCCCGGGGTCAGGGCGGCGAGCAGCGGGCTGGGCCTGCCGGTGGTGAACGCGGGCACGAACCGCTCCCAGTCCACGTCGGCCACGACCACGGTGGCGTCCCGGGCAGCCAGGGCTCGGCCGAGCGCGGTCAGCGCGGCGTCCGGGTCGAGGGGACGCAGGCCGCGCCGCAGCAGCAGCGTTTCCGCCGCCTCGTCGGCCGCCATGCCGGTGCCGCCCCACGGTCCCCAGGCCACGGACGTCCCGGCCAGGCCACGGGCACGGCGGCGCTCGACGAGCGCGTCCAGGTACGCGTTGGCGGCGGCGTAGGCGGCCTGCCCGCCGCTGCCCCACACGCCCGCGATGGACGAGAACGTCACGAAGGCCGACAGGCCGCTGTCGCGGGTCAGTTCGTCGAGGTGGCCGGCGGCCTCCGCCTTCGCGGCCAGGACGGCCGCGAGCCGGTCGGGGGTGTACGAGGCGATGACGTCGTCGTCGAGGACGCCCGCGCAGTGCACCACCGCGTCGACGGGGTGCTCGGCGAGCAGCCGTGCGACGGCCTCCCGGTCGCCCATGTCGCAGGCGGCCACGGTCACCCGCGCCCCGCGGGACAGCAGTTCGTCCCGCAGGTCGCCGGCGGCCGGCGCGTCAGGACCACGGCGGCTGGTCAACAGCAGTTCGCGGGCGCCGTGTTCGACCATCCAACGGGCGACTCGCGCCCCGAGGGCACCGGTGCCACCGGTGATCAGGACACGCTCCGGCGCCGTCCACTCCGCCGTGGCGACGGGCCCGGGCGTGGCCACGAGACGGCGGGCGTAGGCGTCGCCGCCGCGTACGGCGACCTGGTCCTCGCCGGAGGCGGCGAGTACCGCGGCGGCCCGGGCGAGCGAGCGCCGGTCGGGCCGTGCGGGCAGGTCGACAAGGCCGCCCCACGCGTCCGGGCGTTCCAGCGCCGCGACCCGCCCGAGGCCCCACACGGCGGCCCGCTCCGGCTCGACGACCGCCTCGGTACCACCGCCCACGGCGACGGCACCGCTGGTCACCAGCCACAGCGGGGCCGTGAGCCCCGCGTCCGCGTGGGCCTGCACGAGGGCGAGTGCGGCGTCCACGCCCGGCAGACAGGACAGCACACCGGCCAGCGGCTCCGGTCCGGCGCCCGCTCCCCGCAACAGTTCGGTGAGCGCCTCACGCTCCGTGCCGGCAGCGCACTCCACGCGCTCGATCCCCGGCACGAACTCCTCGACACCGGGCAGCGCCGCTCGGTGGCCGGACTGGAGCAGCAGCCACCGCCCGGGCACCGTACGGCCGTTGACCGGCTCCAGCCGGTCCCACCGCACGCGGTAACGCCAGGAGTCAACGGTGGTGCGCTCGACCTGGTCGCGACGCCACGCGGACAGTGCGGGTACGACACCGTCCAGCACATCGTCGTCGAGGCCCAGCACACCGGCGAGTCGCTGGGTGTCGCCCTGGTCCACGGCGTTCCAGAACGCGTCCTCCCCGGCCGTCGTCACCGATCCCGAACCGGTCGCGGCGTCCGCACCACGGCGCGGCTCGGGCCAGTACCAGGAGCGCTGGAAGGCGTACGTCGGCAGGGGCGCGGGACGCACCCCCGCGAACACCGTGTCCCACCCGACGGGGACCCCGGCCGCGTGCAGCGCGGCCACGGCCGCGTACAGCGCGTCGGCCTCGGCCCGGTCCTTGCGCTGGACGGGGCGGCAGACCGCACCCTCGGCGTCACCGAGCGCCGTGCGGGTGAGGGCGGTGAGGGTGCCGTCGGGGCCGATCTCCAGGAACCGGGTCACCCCCTGCGCGGTGAGGGTGTCGACGCCGTCGGCGAAGCGGACG
>NZ_JBHYQH010000084.1:0-10773 GCF_042746715.1 Streptomyces sp. NPDC058741
ACGCCCCCCACCTACCCGCCCTCCTCGACCGCCTCTTCGCCTCCCTCCTCGCGTCCCTCCTCGCCTCCCTCCTCGCGTCCCTCCTCGCCTCCCTCCTCGCGTCCCTCCTCGCGCCCCTCTTCGCCTCCCTCCTCGCGTCCCTCCTCGCCTCCCTCCTCGTGCCCCTCCTCGTGCCCCTCCTCGCGTCCCTCCTCGTGCTTCCCGGCAGGGTGCCGGCCGTGGTCGTGCGGGTCGTAACCGGGGATGGTCCCGTCCGGCTTCCTCACCAGGAAAAGGCCCACCATCCCCATGTCGGAGTGGCTCTGCACGTGGCAGTGGTACATCCAGGCGCCGGCGCCGACCCCCTCCCCCGCGATCACCTGGAAGCCGAACGAGTCGGCCGGGCCGGTGATCTTGTTGTCGATGACCGGGCTGGGGTCGTCGGGGCCGGTCAGCATGCCGGTGCGGTTGTCACCCCGCCCCGCGCGGACGACCCGGGCACGGAGGGGCGACGCTTCGCCTCCGGCTGCATCGGGCTCCAGGTGCACGGCACGACGGACGTGGTCCCGTACCGCGACATCCGGATCAAGGAGTTGTAGGAGGCGCCTGTTTCCGGGCCCTGCTCGGCTGTACCCGTCTGGGTTCCCCCGGCATCTTCGGATACTCGGGCGGGTACGGCAGGTCCCCGAGCCCGTGGTCGTGCTCGTCACGGCGGGCGAGGTCGAGCAGGGCCTCCAGGGAGTACCGGTGGTCGTCCATGTCCGCGTGCACGTCGCCGAGTTCGGCGTAGCGCGCGGGCATCGTCGCGAGGTCGAAGTCCTGGGGGTGCGCGACCCCGACCTCGTCCCAGCGCAGGGGCGCGGAGACGGGGGCGTGCGGGCTGGGGCGCACGGAGTAGGCGGAGGCGATCGTGCGGTCGCGTGCCGTCTGGTTGTAGTCCAGGAAGACGCGCTCGCCCCGCTCCTCCTTCCACCACTTGATGGTCACCAGGTCCGGCATCCGCCGTTCCATCTCCCGGCCGACGGCGATCGCGGCGCGCCGGACCTGGCTGAAGGTCCAGCGCGGCTCGATCGGCACGAAGACGTGCAGGCCCCGGCCGCCGGAGGTCTTGGGGAAGCCGCGCAGTCCCCCGAACTCGTCGAGGACGGACCGCAGTTCGTGAGCGGCCCGGGCGGCGTCGTGGTAGTCGGTGCCGGGCTGCGGGTCGAGGTCGATGCGCAGTTCGTCGGGGCGGTCGACGTCGTCGCGGCGGACCGGCCAGGGGTGGAAGGTGAGGGTGCCGAACTGGGCGGCCCACACGACCGCTCCGACCTCGGTGGGGCACATCTCGTCGGCGCTGCGCCCGCTGGGGAAGGTGATGTGCGCGGTCGGGATCCAGTCGGGCATGTTCTTCGGAGCCCGCTTCTGGAAGAAGTTCTCGCCGCTCACGCCGTCGGGGTAGCGCTCCAGGGTGGTGGGCCGGTCGCGCAGGGCCCGCAGGATGCCGGGGCCGACGGCCAGGTAGTAGCGGGCGAGGTCAAGCTTGGTGAAACCGCGCTCGGGGAAGAACAGCTTGTCCGGGCTGGACAGCCGTACGGTCCGGCCGCCCGCCTGCAGTTCCACCGCGTCACCCATGCGAGACACGGTAGGCGCACCCCGCGCACCTCGCATATCAGGCGTACCCGGACATGGAGGCGCAGAATCGACGCATGGATCTGCCGGTGATGCCCCCTGTCCTGCCGATGCTCGCCAAGTCCGTGGCGGCGATCCCGGCGGGCATGCAGTACGAGGCGAAGTGGGACGGGTTCCGGGCGATCGTGTTCCGCGACGGGGACGAGGTCGAGCTCGGCAGCCGCACGGGGAAGCCGCTGACCCGGTACTTCCCGGAGCTGGTGACGGCGGCGCGGGAGCGGTTGCCACGGCGGTGCGTGGTGGACGGGGAGATCGTGATCGCGCGGGAGGGGCACCTGGACTTCGACGCGCTGACGGAGCGGATCCATCCGGCGGACTCGCGGGTGCGGATGCTGGCGGAGCGGACGCCGGCCTCGTTCGTGGCCTTCGACCTGCTGGCGCTCGGGGACGCGTCGCTGATGGACGCCCCGCTGACCGAACGCCGGGAGGTGCTGGTCCGGGAGCTGTCCGGGGTGACGCCCCCGGTGCACCTGGCCCCGGCGACCACCGACATCGAGGTGGCGCGGCAGTGGTTCGACGAGTACGAGGGGGCGGGTCTGGACGGGGTCGTCGCCAAGCCGCTGACGGTGCGCTACCGGCCGGACGAGCGCGCCATGTTCAAGATCAAGCACGAGCGGACCGCCGACGTGGTGGTCGCCGGGTACCGGCTGCACAAGAGCGGCCCGGTCGTGGGCTCGCTGCTGCTGGGTCTGTACGACGACGGGGGCACGCTGCAGCACGTCGGGGTGTCGGCCGCGTTCGCGATGAAGCGGCGCGCCGAACTCGTCCAGGAGCTGGAGCCGCTGCGCATGGACGACGTGCGGGGGCATCCGTGGGCGGCCTGGTCGGACGAGGCCGCCCACGAGAAGGCCAGGCTGCCGGGGGCGCCGAGCCGCTGGTCGGGCCGCAAGGACCTGTCGTGGGTGCCGCTGCGGCCGGAGCGGGTGGCCGAAGTGGCGTACGACCACATGGAGAACGGGCAGCGCTTCCGGCACACCGCCCGTTTCCGGCGCTGGCGGCCGGACCGGACCCCCGAGAGCTGCACCTACGCGCAGCTGGAGGAACCGGTCCGCTACGACCTCGCCGAGATCCTCGGCGCCTGAGGCCCGCTCAGGGCCGCATCAGCACCTTGACCGCGCCGTCCTCCTTGCGCTGGAACATCCCGTAGGCGTGCGGGGCCTCCGAGAGCGGCACCCGGTGGGTGGCGAAGTCGTCGACGCCGAGCGGGTCCTCGTCGGTCAGGTACGGGATGATCTCGTCGCTCCAGCGGCGCACGTTCGCCTGGCCCATCCGCAGCTGGATCTGCTTGTCGAACAGGGTGAGCAGCGGGATCGGGTCGGCCATGCCGCCGTAGACGCCGGAGAGCGAGATGGTGCCGCCGCGGCGGACCAGGTCGATGGCGGTGTACAGGGCGGCGAGCCGGTCGACGCTGAAGCGTTCGGCGATCGGGCCGCTGATCTTGCGGGGCAGCAGCGCCGAGGCGTTCTGCACCAGGCGCGCGGCGGCACTGCCGTGGGCCTCGGTGCCGACCGCGTCGATCACGGCGTCGGGGCCCCGGCCGTCGGTCTGGTCCTGGATCGCCGCGACCAGTTCCTTCTCGCTGTCGAAGGATCGCAGGTCGTAGGTCTCCACGCCCCGCGCCTTCGCCCGGCGCAGCCGCTCCGGGACCAGGTCGACGCCGAACACCCGCCCGGCGCCCTGCACCTGGGCGACGCGGCAGGCCATGTCGCCGATGGGGCCGAGTCCGAGCACGGCGACGCTGCCGCCCTGTGGGATGCCGGCGTAGGCGACCGCCTGCCAAGCGGTGGGCAGCACGTCCGAGAGGTAGACGAAACGGTCGTCGGACGGGCCCTCGGGGACCTTGATGGGGCCGAACTGCGCCTGCGGCACCCGCAGGTACTCGGCCTGGGCGCCCGGCACCGAGCCGTACAGGCGGGTGTAGCCGAACAGCGCCGCCCCCATGCCCTCGCCGTGGACCTGGGTGGTCTCACACTGGGTGGGCAGGCCCGTCAGGCACATCCAGCAGTTGCCGCACGCGATCTGGAACGGCACCACCACCCGGTCCCCGACCTGGAGGTCCGGGACCCCCGCGCCGACCTCCTCCACGATGCCCATGGGCTCGTGGCCGAGGATGTCCCCCGGTGTCATGAACGGTGTGAGCACCTCGTAGAGGTGCAGGTCGGATCCGCACAGTCCGGTGGAGGTGACGCGGATGATCGCGTCCGTCGGTTCCTGAATCCTCGGATCGGGAACGTCCTCCACTCGTACGTCCCTCTTGCCCTGCCAGGTCACTGCCCTCATCGCCCAGCGCTCCCTCCGTCGGCGTGCGCGTCGGCCGGTCGGCGAGGGCCCGGGTACCCGAGCCTCCCGCGCTGAACCGTGTGCACCGATCGACGGACACGGGCGGGACACGATCTCGTCAAAATGGGCCACGGAGAGCCACCGATGCTCAGATAAGAGCACAATCTGGAAAAATAGACGGCAGAGGTGCGGTGGCGACAGTGGACATGGCACGAGGAGCGCACGGACGGCGCGCCGCGACGACGGCGGTACTGCTGGCCGCCGCGGCGACGGCCGCCCTGGCGGGCTGCACGAACGGCGGCGGCACGCCCGATGACGGCCGCGGCTCTCCGCGGGAGTCGGAGCGCGGGGCTTCCCCGTCCGCCACCGGACCGCCCGTCCTGGCCGTCAAGATCGACAACGCGGCTCCGGCCCGCCCGCACACGGGGGTCGAGGACGCGGACGTGGTGTACGCGGAGCAGGTCGAGGGCGGGCTGAGCCGGCTGATGGCGGTGTACGCGACGCGACTGCCGGAGACGGTCGGTCCGGTGCGCAGCGCACGCGAGTCGGATCTGGAGCTGCTGCGCCAGTTCGACCGGCCCACGCTCGCCTTCTCCGGCGCGCAGCAGAAGCTGCTTCCGGTGATCGACAAGGCGCCGCTGCGGGCGACGACACCGGCCAACGACCCGGACGCCTTCGTCCGCGACAGCGGCAGGCCCGCCCCGCACAACCTGTACCTGCGGCCCCGGCAGGTCCTTTCGCAGCCCCCCGGCCAGGCGGCCCTGACCACCGGCTTCCGCTACGGCCCCGCCCCGGACGGCGGCACGGCGACGGCCTCGCAGACCGTGCGCTACCCGGCGGCCCGTTTCACCTTCACCTGGTCGGACTCCCGCGACGGCTGGCTGGTCGGCATGGACGGCGCCGACGCCACGTCCGACGGGAGGCTGATGGCGCCCGCGACCGTCGTCGTGCAGTACGTGACGGTGCGCGAGTCCGCCTTCCGCGACTTCCTCGGCAACAACACGCCGTACACCGAGACGGTCGGTTCGGGGAAGGCCAAGGTGCTGCGCGACGGGCGGGCCTGGGACGTGAACTGGAAGCGGGAGAGCGCCGAGGGCGGCACCGCGTTCACCACGGGTGACGGCACGCCGGTGAACTTCGCCGAGGGCCAGGTGTGGGTGGTGTACGCGAAGGCGTCCTGAGCGTGCGGCACGGCCGTGTGCTCGCGCGCGCCGGGGAGGGCTGCGGTCAGCGGGGCGCCGCCAAGGGCTCCCCGGGATGGCGCAGCCCCTGTGCCGCGTCCGCCACCCGCCGGTTCAGGTCGAAGAGGACCGTCCGTTCGCCGGGGGCAGCGGGGCGAGGAAGACCTGGTTCATCCGAGCGGTGCGCACGGTCAGCCTGCGGTGCGTGCGCACGCCCTCGTCCGTGAGGCACGGCAGAATGCGGCGGTCGTCCTGCGGGTCACGGACCGTGTCCAGCGGCCCGCGGCGGCCGAGCCGGGTGACCACCTCGGCGATCGTGGAGCGGTCGAGCCCCGCCCCCTCCCCCACCGTGCGCTGGTCCAGGCCCGGCCCGGCGACGAGGGTGTTGAAATGCCGGAGACCGGCGTGCCGGCGCTGCTGGTCGCCGGGCGTGAGGATCCGGCACCGCACGCAAAGGGCCGGTTCACCCCTGACGTGGTGAGCCGGCCCTTCGCGTGAGGATCCGGCGACGCCGCCCGCGCATCTGCGGGAGATCGCCGACGCCGTGCCGGGCGCGGCCCTCGTCGAGGTGCCGGGGGCCTCGCACCTGGCGCCCGAACGGGGCCCTGAGGCGGTCCTGACGGCGCTGCGCGCCCACTTCGGCGCACCGGCCGGCCGAGGGGCGGCGGTGGCGCCGCGAGGTGCTCGGCGACGCGCACGGCGACGCGCACGGCGACCGGGCACAGGCCCGGCAGACGCCCTTCACCGCCCGCTTCCAGGACTTCGTCCCGCGTTACGCGTGGGCGAGATCTGGACCGACCGACCCTGTCGCGCCGCGAGCGCAGCATGATCACGCTGACCGCGCTGGTCGCGCACGGCCACCACGACGAGCCGGCCCTGCGCGTCAGGGCGGGCCGCCGTAGCGGGCTCACCGCGGAGGAGATCGGCGCGGTACTTCTGCAGACGGCGGTGCACTGCGGGGTGCCCGCGGCGAACGCGGCGTTCGCGACGGCCCGGCCGGCGCTGGCCGCGGAGGACACCGCCGGGGGGTGAGCCCGTGCCGGCCGGGTGTGAGCCGACGGGCCGGCCGCGCGCGCTCTGCGGCTACGCCGGTCCGGCCCCGGTCCCGAGCGCGCTCCGAGCCCGCTCGGCCAGTCCGTCGGCGCCGCAGGAAAGGGCAAGGTCCAGGCCGCGTTCGAGGTCCGTCGCCGAGCGGGCGGCGATGCCGTACTCGATGCGGGCCGCCGCGTGCTCGTACTGGCAGGGCGAGGCCCCCAGGTAGGTCACGGCCTGGGCGTACAGCCGGACCGCGCGCTGGCCGGTCTCCAGGGCCGCGGCGCAGCGCAGGGCCTCGCCGATGGCGGTGTCCGTGCCGAAGCGCTCGGCCTGGACGCGGACGTCGACGGCGAGCCGGGCGGCCCGGGCCGGGTCCTCCGCGCTGAGGGCGCGGGACAGGTCGATCGCCCACGGCACGAGCACCGGGTTGTGGTGGCCGCGCGCTGCCGCCGCCTTCTCGGCGGCCTCCAGTTCGTTGATGCCGTCCTTGGTCCGGCCGACGGCCAGCAGCAGCCGGCCGCGCACCGACCGCGGATCGGGCAGGACGATGGTGGAGGGGTAGGGCGGGACGAAGTCGTAGCGCTCGGCCACGTCCCAGGCCTCGTCGACGCGGCCGCGGGCGAGCAGCGTGTCCACGAGGTTGCAGGTCGCGGACCAGTACAGGGGCAGGCCGCGGCCGACGCGCTCGGCGAGGCGCAGCGACTCGCGCAGCGTGGCCTCCGCCTCCTTCAGCCGGCCGCGCCTGCGGTGGCCGAGGCCGACGTAGGCGTGGGCCAGGGCGAGGTGGCCGCCGCTCCAGCCGGCCGTCTCGTAGGCGCGCAGGGCCTCGTTGTAGAGGGTCTCGGCGCGGTCGAGCCGGTCGGTGAAGGCGTACGCGTTGGCGAGCATCAGCAGCAGTTCGATGCCCCACTCGGTGTCGGTCCAGCCGAGACCGGGGGCCAGGCGGCCGTTGACGAGGGCGCGGTCGCACACCTCGGCGACCTCCTCGGCGTTCTCGCCGTTCATCACGGCGTCGAAGCCGCGCAGGATGAGCAGGGCGCGTTCGGAGTTGTCGCGGCCGGTGCAGGTGCTCGCGAGTTCGGCGAGCCGCCGGGAGCGGTCCGGCGAGGTGGTCTCGCCGGCGTGCAGGCCCTCCCACATGAAGCGCACGGCCTGCAACCGCATCCGGGCGGGCCCGGGCCGGAGGCGGGCGGCCTCCGCCTCGACCGTGCGGACGGCCTCGTCCAGCTGGTCGTTGTGCAGCAGCGCCTGGGAGAGCCGGAAGACGGCGTTCACCCGCTGGTCGCCGTCGAGGCCGGGCACGGCGAGCGCGGTGCGCAGATGGCCGATGGTGCGGGCGGGCGCGGTGAGGAAGGTGGCCTCGGCCAGTTCGAAGAGCACCTGCGGGTGGGAGTCGGGCCGGGGCGGCTCGGCCAGGGCGCGCTCCAGGCAGCGCCGGGCTGCGTCCGGGGCGCCGACGGCGAGGTGCTCGCGGGCGGCCTCGCGCAGTTGCCCGACGAGTTCCTCGTCGTCGTCCGGGTGGACCTCGATCAGGTGGCGGGCGGCGGCAGCGGCGCCGTGCCCCTCGTCGGCGACGATGCGGGCGGCGATGCCGTGCATGGCGGTGCGCAGGGCATCGGGGATGGAGTTGTAGACGGCGGTGGCGATCAGCGGGTGGACGAACTCCAGGTCGCCGTCGGCGGTGCGGCCGGTCGTGGGGTCGGGCGCGGTGAGGATGCGGGCGGTGCACAGCAGTGCGGCGCAGCGGCGGGCGTCCTCGGGTCTGAGGGCGGCGAGCTTGGCGACCAGGTCGGTGGATATGCCGGTGCCGAGGATGGCGGCCGCCCAGGCGAACCGGGTGGCGTCGATGCCGAGTTCCTCCAGGCGGGCGACGAGGCCGCCGCCGCGGGCCGAGCGGTTCAGTGCGCGCAGTTCCCCGGCCCGGGCCTCGACCGGTTCGATCTCGCTGTCCTGGACCCTGGCGAGCAGTTCGACGGTCTCGTAGGGGTTGCCGGCGGTGACGGCCCAGACCTCGCGGCAGAACGCGGCGTCGGCGTACCGGCCGAGGGTGGCGCGGGTGAGTCCGGCCGTGGCGTCCGGGGTGAGGGAGCTCAGGGTGGCGACGGGGGCGTCGGCGGCCGCGGCGACGGCGTCGAGGTGGCGGGCGCCGGGGACGTCGCCCGGGCGGCGTGTGACCACGACCAGGACGGACGTCTCCTCGATCCGCTCGGCGAGTCCGGCGAGCCAGTGCAGCGTCTCCTGGTCGGCCCAGTGGGCGTCGTCGATGAGGAGGACCAGCGGCCAGTCGCGGCGGGAGAGGCGCCGCACGGCCGCGACCAGGCCGTCGCACACGCCCTGCGGGTCGGCCTGCCGGTCGCCGGGGTCGGCTATGCCGAGGGCGGGGCCGGCGATGTCGTACCAGTCGCCGAGGTAGTCGCGGGCCTCCTCGGGCAGCATCGACACCAGGGCCGGTTGCAGCAGCTGCCGCACCACGTTGAAGGGGACGGACCTGAGGGTCTCGCCGCCGCGGGCCGACCAGACCGTGCAGCCGTGCGCCTCGGCGATGCGGCGGGTTTCGGCCAGCAACGCGGTCTTGCCGAGCCCGGCCTCGCCGGAGAAGACGAGCAGCCCCCCGGACGAGGGCTGGTCCGCGCACAGACCGTCGACCGCCCTTGTGACGGCGGCGACTTCGTCGTCGCGCTCCCACAGGGAAGCCGAGGCGGCGGCCGTGGGCCGTACCTCCGTCATCCCGCTACCTCCCCAAGTCGCCCGAACGACGTACATGACGTCGAGCGTAGTCCTCCGGTCGCCTCAGTGGAGGATGCTCGCGGCACCTCTTGCCGTGACGGGTGACACGGGGTACGGCAGGACGACGCACTGGCCCTCCACCAGCCCTCTTCTCGTCAACGACGTTCAGAACAACCGGACATGACGCTCACTCACCGGAGCGTGAGCACATCTCGACGAGAGGGCCGCCGCCCCCGCGATCCGTGCCCGGCGGCCGCCGCGTCCGCGAAGGGGCGGTGCGTACCGCACGCAGACCGCCGAGGCCCTCGCGGGGGCGTACGCGACGTTCGCCCCGGCGCTGTTCTTCCGTCCGGCCGCAGCGGTGGTTTTCGGCCTTCCGAGCGCCCGGGCCGCCGCCCGAACGGACGGCCCGAGGCCCTCTCATGTCTCTTTCACCGACGCCTCATACGGTGGGGGCATGACGCAGGAGACGCCTCCCGGGTGGTACCCGGACCCCGGACAGAAGAGCGACGGGCCCGCCACGGAACGCTGGTGGGACGGCAGGACCTGGACGGACCGTGTCCGCCCCGGACGGCCGCCGACGGCCGGCCTCCCTCCGACGGCGGCGCAGCCGGGCCCGGAGGAGGCCCGGGGAGAGGGCACCGCGCCCGGGGCGGAGGGGGCCCGGGGGGACGACACGGCGGCCCTCCCGCGCGACCCGGCGGACGGCACGGCGGCCCTGCCGCGCGACCCGGCGGACGGCACGGCGGCCCTGCCGCGCGACCCGGCGCAGGAGACGGGCTCGGCCGGTGCGGAGCACGCGGCCTCCGCGTTCGGCCCGGCCGCCAGTCCGGCGGCTCCCGGCTTTCCACCAGGCCCCGGCCACCCCGGCGGTGCCGCCCACCCGGCCGCTCATCCGGCCTATCCCGCCTACCCCTCCGCCCCGCCGTCCGGCCGGGGCCGGCGGCTTCGCACCGGTATCGCCGTGGGCGTGGCCGTCGTCGTCCTCGCGAGCATCGGTGTCGGGGTCCAGGCGCTGACGGACGACGGCGGAGGCGGTGCGGCCACGTCGCAGGGACCGGGCGGGCCGGACGCGCCCGGGGGCCGGGGCGGGCCGTTCGGCGGGTCGGGGGGAGGAGGCGGCGACGGCGGGCGGAGTCCGAAGCCCGACCGGTCCGAGCCCCCGAAGATACGCGGCGGGTCCGTGACCGACAGGGTCAGCGGCATCAGCCTGCCCATCCCGAAGGGCTGGTACGGCCTGCAGCTCAACGCCGGCGCTCAGGTGATGTCGGACGAGTCCTACAAGTGCCCGGGCGACACCTCCGCGACCTGCACCGAGGGCGGCGCCTACTCCGCCCCCGCCCTCGCCCTCGGCACCCGGGGCGACACGCCCGAGGAGATCGCGAAGGCGGACATCGCGGACAACGCCGAGGAGTCCTACGGCGGGAAGTCCTACGGCGGGATCACCTCGCACGACGTGCTGGCCTCCCGGGCCGTGACCGTCGCCGGGCAGAAGGGCTTCCTGGTCCGCTGGAAGGCCGTCACGAGGAAGGGCGCCGACGGCATCGTGGAGTCACTGGTGTTCCCCTCCCCCGCGAACTCCCGGCAGATGGTCGTCGTCCGCTTCGGGGTCGACGCCGGACGGCAGGAGTCCGTGCTCGACACCATCGCCCAGGGCATCGAGGCGTCGACCGGCGGCGGCAACGGCCAGGACGTCTGACACGGCGCCCCGCACAGCGGTCGGCCGGGTGGGGTGCCCCCGCCGCTCACAGGGGCACCTCACCCGGCGTGCGCGCCGCCCCCGTCCCCACGGGTCGGCGCGGTCGGGTCGCCGTCGGTCATCCCGCGGACGGCGGCCCGGGTCTCACTCCAGGCCCAGTGCCGACAGCACCGCGGCCGGCCGACCCGGACCAGGTACTCC
>NZ_JBHYQH010000085.1:0-9369 GCF_042746715.1 Streptomyces sp. NPDC058741
CGACGCGGGCGCGGCGGCGACGTGGCCGACCGGGCGGGTGAGGACGCGTCGCCGGGCTCGGCTGCCGCCCCCAGCCGCTCTCGACGTCCGCGCCCACGGCGACGGTCACGACGCAGACGACGCGGGCCCGGCGGCGACCATGCGGACCCCGGCGCAGACATCGCGGGCCCCGGCGGGCGAGGGCCGCGTCGCGCCCCGCCCGCGCACCGCCCGTTCCCCGTCCGACGCTCCCGGACGGGACGTCGACGCGGTCAGGACGAGACCGGTGCCGGGGTCCCGGCGACCACCGCCCTCCGCACCTCCGAGACGATCCCCCGCAGCGCGGGGGACGCCGCCCCGGCGTGCCCGGTCAGCTCCTCGACGCGCCGCTCCGGGGCGACGGCTGCGCCGAACAGCTCCGCCGCGGCGGCCAGGGCGGCGACGGCCGCGTCCCGCTCGGAGAGCTCGGTGACCGGAACGGTCCCCGTGAGGACCTGCCTCACCTCCCGCCGCAGCACCTGAGCGGCGGCGGTTCGCTCCAGCGCGTACTCCACGGACGGGAACACGCCGAGGACCCGAATCTTCTCCGCCCGCAGCCAGCCCTCGGCCACCATCTGTTCCCGCACCGCGTCCAGAGTCACCCGTGCCCGCAGCGTCACCCACCTCCGCCAGAAGTGCGGACGCGACTCGTGGATCAGCTCCAGCAGCCCGTCCAGGACCGCGTCACCGGTACGGGAGTCCATGTCGACCGGGGTGGCGATGCCGTCCTCGTCGATGAGCAGCCCGCGCCGCGCCAGGTCGACGAGGGCACCGGCCCGCACCAGACCGGGCAGCTGGGCGGTGTCGTCGACCGCCGGCCGCGCGGTGTCCCAGGCCAGCAGACAGAGCCGGGCCGGCAGCGAGAGCGGGCCGTGGAGCACGGTGCCTCCCAGGGCGCGAGAGCGAAGCGGTGCTAATCCGTTGACAGGCCCCGGGCCCCCTCGTACGGTGTACAACGGTTCTGTTGCCGTCGATTGGAGAAGGACGTTGCTCGTCTGAGGTCCTGAGACACCGCGTCACCCACATGTGCTGGGTGCGCTGCGTGCGACCTCGGCGTCCGAGCCGTCCTCCGGTGCAGGGCTCTTCTCACACCCGTGGAGCCTCCTCCCTGGTCGCAGGTGTCTCGACACGCGTTTGCCCCTGACTGCTCCGAGCAACCGCGAGAGAGGCCCCATGTCCCCTTCCGCCACCGTCACCTCCCTGTCGTTCACCTGGCCCGACGGCACTCCCGTCCTCGAGGACCTGGACGCCGCGTTCGGCCCCGGCCGGACCGGCCTGGTCGGCGCCAACGGATCGGGGAAATCCACCCTTCTGAAGCTCATCGCCGGTGAGCTCGACCCGGCCGACGGCACCGTCCGCGTGTCCGGCGAGGTCGGCCACCTGCCGCAGAACGTCACGCTCGACACCGCCCTGCGGGTCGACGAGGCGCTCGGCATCGCCGCCCGGCGGGCCGCGCTGCACGCCATCGAGGCCGGTGACGCGGCCGAGCGGCACTTCGAGACCGTCGGCGACGACTGGGACGTCGAGGAGCGCGCCCTGGCCACGCTCGGTGAACTCGGCCTCGGCCACATCGGCCTGGACCGCACCGTGGGCGAGGTCTCCGGCGGCGAGTCGGTGCTGCTGCGGCTGGCCGCCCTGCTGCTGCGCCGGCCCGACGTGCTGCTGCTGGACGAGCCGACCAACAACCTCGACCTGTACGCCCGCCGCCGGCTGTACGCGGCCGTCCGGTCCTGGCCGGGCGTGATGGTCGTCGTCAGCCACGACCGGGAACTGCTGGACCTGGTCGATCAGATCGCCGATCTGCGCTCCGGCCGTATCACCTGCTACGGCGGCAACTTCACCGACTACGAGGAGGCACTGGAGATCGAACAGGAGGCGGCCGAGCGCATGGTGCGCGTCGCCGAGGCCGACTTGCGCAAACAGAAGCGCGAACTGGCCGACGCCCAGGTCAAACTGGCCCGCCGCAAGCGGTACGGGCAGAAGATGTGGGACCAGAAGCGCGAACCGAAGATCGTCATGGGGGCGCGCAAGCGCGCGGCGCAGGAGTCCGCGGGCAAGCACCGGATCCTGCACGAGGAGAAGCTCACCGAGGCGCGGGAGCGGCTCGACGAGGCGGCGGAGGCCGTACGGGACGACGACGAGATCCGCGTCGAACTGCCGTACACGGCCGTGCCGCCGGGGCGCGGCGTGCTGACCCTGCGGGACCTCGGGCTGCGCTACGGCGCCCGGGTGACGGGCTGTCTCGACCTGCACGGCCCCGAGCGGGTCGCGCTGATCGGGCGCAACGGCGCGGGCAAGACCACGCTGCTGCGCACGATCACCGGGGACCTCGCGCCGGAGTCGGGCGAGGTGACGGCGCACGTCCCGCTGCGGTTCCTGCCGCAGCGGCTGGACGTCCTCGACGACGGGCTGACGGTCGCGGAGAACGTGGCCCGGTTCGCGCCGCGCGCCACCAACAACCGGATCCGGGCGCGTCTGGCCCGCTTCCTGTTCCGGGGCGCGCGGGCCGACCAGAAGGCGGCGACGCTGTCGGGCGGCGAACGCTTCCGGGCGGCGCTGGCCGCGCTGATGCTGGCGGAGCCCGCGCCGCAGCTGCTCCTGCTGGACGAGCCGACCAACAACCTCGACATGGCCAGCGTGCGGCAGCTGACCACGGCCCTGGAGTCGTACGAGGGGTCGCTGATCGTGGCCAGCCACGACCTGCCGTTCCTGGAGTCGGTCGGCATCACGCGCTGGCTGCTGCTGGAGGAGGGAGAACTGAGGGAAATCACGCCGGAAGCTGTCGGGTATACCGCCTAGCTTCGGCTGCATGCCCGATTTCATCACTCTCACCGGTGCCAGGGAGAACAACCTCAAGGACGTCACCCTCCGCATCCCGAAAGGCCGGCTGACCGTGTTCACCGGCGTCTCGGGGTCGGGGAAGTCGTCCGTCGTCTTCGACACCATCGCGGTGGAGTCGCAGCGCCAGCTGAACGAGACGTATCCGTGGTTCGTCCGCAACCGGCTGCCCAAGTTCGAGCGGCCGCACGCGGACGGCCTGGAGGACCTCACTCCCGCGATCGTCGTCGACCAGCGGCCGGTCGGCGGCCACTCGCGGTCGACGGTCGGCACGATGACGGACGTCTACTCGGTGATCCGCGTGCTGTTCTCCCGGCACGGCACCCCCAGCGCCGGCCCGGCCACGGCGTACTCCTTCAACGACCCGTCGGGCATGTGCCCCGCCTGCGACGGCCTGGGCCGTACGGTGCGGCCGGACTGGGACCGCATCCTCGACCCGGAGCTCTCCCTGGCCGGCGGGGCGGTCCGCTTCCCGCCGTTCGCGGCCGGGACCTGGCAGGGCCAGGCGTACACCAACAGCACCGAGCTCGACCCGGACAAGCCGGTGGGCCGGTTCACCGCCGCCGAGCGGGAGTTCCTGATGCGCGGCCGGGCCGGTGCCACGGTCACCGTCAACGGCAGCGGCGGCACCTGGACCACCGAGTACGAAGGGCTGGCCGACCGCTTCGAACGGCTGTACCTGAAGCGGGACCTGTCGGGCATGAGCCAGAAGACCCGCGACCTGGTCCGCGCCTTCCTGGTGGAGGGCACCTGCCCGGCGTGCCGGGGAGCACGGCTCAACGCGGCGGCGCTCGCGACCCGGATCAACGGGCGCTCCATCGCCGACTGCACCCGGATGCAGGTCACGGACCTGATCGCCGCGCTGAAGGAGATCGACGACCCGGTCGCCGGTCCCGTCGCGGGGGCGGCGGTGGCGGCCCTGGAGCGGATCGAGGCGATCGGCCTCGGTTATCTGAGCCTCGACCGGGAGACGGCGACGCTCAGCGGCGGGGAGGGGCAGCGGCTGAAGACGGTGCGGCACCTCGGCTCCAGCCTGACCGGGATGACGTACATCTTCGACGAGCCGAGCGTCGGACTGCACCCGCGCGACGTCGGCCGCCTCGGCGATCTGCTGCTGCGGCTGCGCGACAAGGGCAACACCGTGCTGGTCGTCGAGCACGACCCGGACGTCATCGCGCTGGCCGACCACGTGGTGGACATGGGGCCCTCGGCCGGGGCCGGGGGCGGCACGGTGGTGTTCGAGGGCACGCCGGGCGGGCTGGCCGCGTCCGGCACGCTCACCGGGCGCTGCCTGCGGCGGCGGACGGCGGTCGAGGAGGAGGTGCGGCGGCCCTCCGGCGAGCTGTGGGTCAAGGGCGCCGACCGGCACAACCTGCGGGACGTGACCGTGCGGTTCCCGGCCGGTGTGCTCACGGCGGTCACCGGGGTCGCGGGGTCGGGCAAGAGCACCCTGGTCGCGGAGTTCGCCGCCGCCCACGAAGAGGCCGTGGTCGTCGACCAGTCGTCCATCGGCATCTCGGGCCGCTCCACCCCGGCGACCTACGTGGGGATCATGGACACGGTCCGCAGGATCTTCGCCCGCGAGACGGGCGCGGAGGCGGGCCTGTTCAGCTTCAACTCCGGCGGCGCCTGTCCCACCTGCGAGGGCCGGGGTCTCATCCACACCGACCTCGCCTTCATGGACCCGGTGACCACGACCTGCCACGACTGCGAGGGGCGGCGCTTCAGGGAGGAGGTGCTGCGGCTGACCGTGCGGGGCCGCTCCATCGCCGACGTCCTGGGGATGACGGCCGAGCAGGCGCAGGACTTCTTCGAGGATCAGGGCGTACGGCGCCGGCTGCGCGCCCTGCGGGACGTCGGGCTGACCTATCTGACGCTCGGCCAGCCCCTGTCCACCCTCTCCGGCGGAGAGCGCCAGCGCATCAAACTGGCGACACGGCTGCACCGCACGGGCGCGGTCTACGTCCTCGACGAACCGACGACCGGGCTGCACATGGCGGACGTGGAGGGGCTGGTCGGCCTGCTGGACCGGCTGGTCGACGCGGGCAACACGGTCGTGGTCGTCGAGCACAACCTGGACGTGGTCGCCCGGGCCGACTGGGTGATCGACCTCGGCCCGGACGGCGGCCGGGCCGGCGGCGAGGTCGTCTTCGAGGGGACGCCCCGGCAGCTGCTGGCGGCGCGGGGGTCGTTCACCGGGGAGCACCTGCGGCGGGCCGTTGGGGGGACGAGGTGGTCGGCCGGGCGGTGAGCGGTGCGCCGGGCCCGGCTGCCGGCGTGTGCCCTCGGGAGGGACCGGAGCGGGAAGCGGTCCGTCGGCTCCGTCGCCGGGTGCGGCCGCGCGGGGGGTGCTCGCGCACTTCCCCGCGCCCCTGACGGCAGGGGCGAGGCCAGGGCCGGCCCGGGGCGCTCCCGGCTGGGCAGGGCCGGCCCGGGGCGGGTCGCCGGGTGCGGCCGCGCGGGGGTGCTCGCGCAGTTCCCCGCGCCCGTGACGGCAGGGCGATGCTGCCCCCGGTGAGGTCGCGGTCGGCTCGGAGTGCTGCCGAGGGCGGTGGAATCTGTTGTTCCGCCGAGTCGGTGCTCCCGGCGTCCGAACCCCGGCGGTCCCCGGCCCGGGGGCTGACTTGTGCCGGTCTCGCCCTGCATGATGGTCGGCCGACGCCCGATGTGTTCCGGTCGATCCCGGTTGCCCGGTCGGCGCGGTGCCGACACCATCCCACCCGAGTACGGAGTCATGCTCGTGCCCAGTCTGAAGGCCCTCGTCCGCCGACCCAGCCCGCGTCTTGCCGAGGGACTGGTGACGCACATCGAACGGGAGGGGATCGACGCGGACCTCGCGGTCGAGCAGTGGGAGGCGTACGTGCGGGCGCTGCGCACCCACGGCTGGGAGACCGTGGAGGTGCAGCCGGCCGACGACTGCCCGGACTCGGTGTTCGTCGAGGACACCGTGGTGATGTACCGGAACGTGGCGCTGATCGCCCGCCCGGGCGCCGACTCGCGGCGGGCGGAGACCGCCGGGGTGGAGGAGGCCGTGGCCGGTCTGGGCTGCTCGGTGAACTGGATCTGGGAGCCGGGCACCCTCGACGGCGGTGACGTACTGAAGATCGGCGACACGGTGTACGTGGGCCGGGGCGGGCGCACCAACGCGGCCGGCGTACAGCAGGTGCGCGCCGCGTTCGAGCCGCTGGGGGCGCGGGTCGTCGCCGTACCGGTGAGCAAGGTGCTGCATCTGAAGTCGGCCGTGACGGCGCTGCCGGACGGGACGGTCGTCGGGCACATCCCGAAGATTCACACGCCGTCGCTGTTCGCCCGTTTCCTGCCGGTGCCGGAGGAGTCCGGGTCGCACGTCGTCCTGCTCGGCGGCGACAGACTTCTCATGGCGGCGAGCGCCCCGAAGACCGCGGAACTGTTCGCGGACCTCGGGTACGAACCGGTCGTCGTGGACATCGGGGAGTTCGAGAAGCTCGAGGGATGTGTGACATGCCTCTCGGTGCGGATGCGGGAGCTGTACGCCTGACCGGGTGAACACACCACCCGACCGGCCCGCGACCTGTGGGTCCGGCCGACCCGGCGCACGGGAGAGCGACCCCGCTGATCAGCGGCCTTCACAGCACCCCTGACCTACGGCCTCGTAACCTACGGCAACGTATCCTACGATGCCGTAGGTTTCCGCTCACCGCTCAGACGTACGTCCCCCTGGAGAGTCCATGACGATCACCACTCCCCACCTCGGCAGCCCCGCCGGCGCTTGGACCGACGCTCACCTGCTGTACGCGCTGGAGGAAGTGGTCGAGAAGGAACTCGACCGGCACCTGAAGGTCGCCAAGGACTGGATGCCGCACGAGTACGTGCCGTGGAGCGACGGACGCAACTTCCCCGGCCTCTTCGAGGACGGCGAGGCCTGGGAGAAGGAGCAGTCCAAGGTCACCGAGATCGGCCGTATCGCGCTCGTGGTCAATCTCCTCACCGAGGACAACCTGCCCAGCTACCACCACGAGATCGCCTCGCTGTTCGGCCGTGACGGCGCCTGGGGCACCTGGGTGCACCGCTGGACCGCGGAGGAGGGCCGGCACGGCATCGTGATGCGGGACTACCTGCTCACCTCGCGCGCCGTGGACCCGGACAAGCTGGAGCAGTTCCGCATGTCCCACATGAGCGAGGGCTTCGAGTCGGACAACCGCCACTCGATGCTGCACTCGGTCGCCTACGTCGCCTTCCAGGAGCTGGCCACCCGGATCTCGCACCGCAACACCGGCCACCAGTCCGGCGACCCGGTCTGCGACCGCATGCTCTCCCGCATCGCGACGGACGAGAACCTGCACATGGTCTTCTACCGGAACCTGCTCAAGGCGGCCTTCGAACTCGCGCCGGACCCCACCATGATGGCGGTCCGCGACGTCGTGGTGAACTTCCGGATGCCCGGGCACGGCATCCCCGGCTTCGAGCGCGCCGCCGCGCAGATGGCCATCGGCGAGGTCTACAACCTGCGCATCCACCACGACGACGTGCTGCAGCCCGTGCTGCGCTTCCTGAGGGTCCTGGAGATCGACGGCCTCGGCCCCGAGGGCCGCAAGGCGCAGGAGGAGCTCGGCCTGTTCATGAGCGGCCTGGACTCGGAGGCCGCCAAGTTCGACGAGAAGCTGGCCGCGCGCAAGGCCCGTATGACGGCCCGCGCGGGCGCCTGACGGCAGTCCGGCCCGGGGCCCGGGCCCCCACGCCTGGCCCGGGCCCCCGCCCCCGCACCCGGCTCGGGGCCCCCGCCCCCACGCGTGGCCCGGACCCCGGCCATTGCGGCTCCCGTTCCCGCCGGGGCGTCACGGTGGAGGCCGCCGCCGTGGGGCTAGCGCGACACCCTGCGCAGCTCCAGTCGCTCCTTCTCGGACAGACCGCCCCAGACGCCGAAGCGCTCGTCGCGGTTCATGGCGTACTCCAGGCACGCCGCACGGATCGGGCACATGCCGCAGATCAGCTTCGCCTCCCGCACCGAACTGCCGGGTTCGGGGAAGAAGAAGTCCGCCCCGGTCTGCGCGCACAACGCTTCTTGCTGCCAGGCGAGTTCGGGCGACGTCATCATGTCGATGTGCATGGCGAGAAGCGTCGCCGTCGGCGAAAAACATTCGATCAACGCCCGATCAACCCGACGTTCACCCACCCCCCGGTCGGCCTCGATGGTGGCCCGCCGGGCGGGCCGGTGCACGGCGGCGCGCAGAGCGAGGGAGATGTCGAGGCCCTCCCGGGGAGAGCGGCGACCCGTGCCGGAAGCCGGTGCGCGGCGGCGCTGACGAGAGACGACGACCCCGAAGCGGACGCGTCACCCGTCGGGACTAATCGGGGTCCCTTGACCCGGTGGCCGGGTGCGTCCGGCCTGCCGCGCCCACTCTTGTTCGTGAACATGGCAAAAGTGGCGGACCGGCACAGGGCGTCCCATGCTGGTTCAGGTGTTGAGGAGCAGGCCGCTCGACGAAGAGTGCCTGTCCGTCCCGCGGCGGGATCGACGTGAGGACCCGTCCGCGGCCGCCGGTCACCGGCCAAGGGGCCGGCCGTCCGTCCACCCGCGGAAATCGCCGCGTGGTGCCTTCGAGGATCCGCTCGTCCCGAAGCCGGACACCAGCGGTGACCGGCCTCCCCCGACGAAGGGAAAGCCCGATGACGACCTCCCCCAGCAAGAAGACCGCCACCGTCGCCGCCGTCGCCTGCGTGTTGTCCCTCACCGTGGCCGCACCCGCTTTCGCGGACGGTACGGCACGGAGCGACGGCAAGGCGACCGTCACCGTCTTTCACGGCGTTCCGGGTCTCACCGTCGACGTGTTCGCCAACGGCAAGCAGTTCGTTCCCAACTTCAAGCCCGGCACCCTGACCGAGCCGCAGTCCCTGGACGCGGGCACCTACGACATCGAGATCTTCCCCGACGGCAAGGGGCCCGACGGTACCCCCGCCATCCGGAAGAGCGTCGACGTCCCGGCCGGGGCGAACGCCACGCTCGCCGCCCACCTCGACACCCAGGGCACCCCCACCCTCACCGCGTTCGTCAACGACACCTCGAAGGTGCCGTCCGGCCAGGCTCGGCTGACGGTCCGTCATGTGGCCGCGGCACCCGCCGTGGACGTCCGAGCGGGCGGCAAGACGATCATCACGGACCTGACCAACCCGAACGAGAAGTCGCTCGTGGTGCCCGCCGGCAAGGTGAGCGCCGACGTGGTCCTGGCCGGGACGAACACCGTGGCCATCGGCCCCGCCGACCTCGATCTCACCGGGAGCGCCGGCACGATCGTCTACGCCTGGGGCAGCGCCGCGGACAAGAACCTGGCGCTGAAGACGCAGACCGTCCCCAGCACGAACTCCACACCGAGCGGAGGAAGCACCGGTGAGAGGGCGGCGATGGCAGCCGGCAACGAGTCCGCCACCGCCTGGCTCGCCTGGGGCGCCGCCGGTGCCGTCGCGGTCGCCGGTCTGCTGACCGCGCGCCGCCGGGCAAGCCGCTGACGGTCGTGCCGTACTCCCCCGGGCGGACGG
>NZ_JBHYQH010000086.1:0-8756 GCF_042746715.1 Streptomyces sp. NPDC058741
TCCGCGGCGTGCGGGTGTGTCGTCCTTCGGTATCAGCGGCACCAACGCCCACGTCGTGCTGGAAGCCGTACCGGACGAGCCCGAGCCCGAGCCCGGGCCGGGGTCCGAGCCGGCCGCGTGGACGGGACCGGTGCCGTGGGTCCTGTCCGCCCGCAGCCACGACGCCCTGCGCGCCCAGGCGGCCCAACTCCTCGACCACGTCACCACGCACCCCGGTGTGCGGCCCGTCGACACCGCGCTGGCGCTGGCGACCACCCGGACACCGTTCGCCCACCGGGCCGTCCTCGTCGGCGCCGACCCGGAGGGGCTCACCGCACGGCTGAGGGCCCTGGCCGACGGCACGCCGCTGCCCGGTACGGTCACCGGCACCGCCCGCCCGGGCGGCCGTACGGCGTTCCTGTTCACCGGGCAGGGCGCCCAGCGGCCCGGCATGGGACGCGAACTGCACGTCGCCTTCCCCGTGTTCGCCGAAGCCTTCGACGCCGTGTGCGAGCGGGTGCCGGGGCTGCACGAGGCGGTGCACGGCGACGAGGCCGACCTGCTGAACCGCACCGAACACGCCCAGCCCGCACTGTTCGCCTTCGAGGTGGCGCTGTACCGCCTGCTGGAGTCCTGGGGCGTGCGCCCGGACGCCGTCGCCGGGCACTCCGTCGGCGAGATCGCCGCCGCCCACGTGGCGGGAGTCTTCTCCCTCGACGACGCCTGCGCCCTGGTCGCCGCCCGCGGCCGGCTCATGCAGGCACTCCCGTCCGGCGGCGCGATGGCGTCGGTCCGGGCCGGTGAGGGCGAGGTGCTGCCCCTGCTGGCGGGCCGCAAGCACGAGGTCGGCGTCGCCGCCGTCAACGGCCCCCTCGCGACCGTCGTCTCGGGCACCGAGGCCGCCGTCGCGGAGATCTGCGAGCACTTCTCCAAGGCCGGGCGGCGCACCGCACGGCTGCGGGTCAGCCACGCCTTCCACTCGCCGCTCATGGACCCGGTGCTCGACGCCTTCCGCGAGGTAGCCGCCGGCGTCACCTACGCCGAGCCGGCACTGACCCTCGTCTCCGGCCGGACCGGTGAGACCGCCGCGCCCGGACTGCTCACCGACCCCGAGTACTGGGTGCGGCACGTACGCGAACCGGTGCGGTTCCACGACTGCGTCGCACGGCTGCGCGGCCTCGGCGCCCGCCGCTTCCTCGAGGTCGGGCCCGACGGCCCGCTCACCGCGCTCGCCGACGCCGTGCTCACCGAGCGGGAGCCGTCGTCCGCGCCCACGGACGAGCCCGTGCTCGTGGCGGCCACCCTGCGGAACAGGCCGGAGCCGGAGCAGCTCCTGACGGCCGTCGGCACCCTCTTCGCGCACGGCGCCGCGCCCGACTGGGCGGCGCTCCTGCCCGGCGCACGCGTCGTACCGCTGCCCACCTACGCCTTCCAGCGGCAGCGCTACTGGCTGCCGACCGCGGCACAGGCCGGTGACCCGGAGGCCGCCGGACTGCGCACCGCGGAGCACCCGTTCCTCGGCGCCGAAATCACCCGGGCGGGCTCCGACTCCCTGCTGTTCACCGGGCGTCTTTCGCTGCGCAGCCACCCCTGGCTCGCCGACCACACCGTCCTCGGCCAGGTCATCCTGCCCGCCACCGGCCACCTCGACCTCGCCGTGCACATCGGCGACCGCACCGGCTGCGGCCACCTGAGCGAACTCACCCTGCTCAGCCCGCTCGTCGTACCCGCGGAGGGCGCCGTCCGCATCCAGGCCGCCGTCGACGGCGCCGACGACGAAGGCCGCCGCGCCTTCACCGTGTGGTCCCGGCCCGACGGGGACGACGGCGACTGGCAGCGCCACGCCCAGGGCGTCCTCGTCCCGCAGGCACCGCCCGCCCCGGCCGACGACCTGGCCGCCTGGCCCCCGCCGGGCGCCCGCATCGTCTCCGGCGAGGACCCCTACCCCGCCTTCGCCGCCGCGGGATTCGTCTACGGGCCCAGCTTCCGCGGCCTCGGCACCGTGTGGGAGCGCGGTGACGAGGTGTACGCCGAGGTCGCGCTGCCGGAGGCGTACCGGCAGGACGCCGCACGGCACGCGCTGCACCCGGCGCTGCTCGACGCGGCCGTGCAGACCCTGCTGGTCCGCCGCCCCGGTCCGGCGGACGACGGGGCCACGGCGCCCATGCTGCCGTTCGCCTGGTCCGGACTGACCCTGCACGCCACCGGCGCGACCGCGCTGCGGGTGCGCCTCACCCCGGCGGGCCACGACCACGGCTACCGGGTCCTGGTCACCGACACCGCGGGACGGCCCGTCGCCACCGCGGACGCGATCACCCTGCGGACCGTGTCCGCCGCCCCCGACAGTGCCCCGGACCGGCCCGAACTGCTGCGCCTCGACTGGCGGGAGTCCCGTCCCGCTCCCGAGGCGCCGCGTCCGCGCACGGTGCGCTGGATCGTGCTCGGTGACGGCGACGACCGGGCGGCCGCCGCCCTCGACGCGGCGGGGGTCCACCTGGAGACGTACGCCGACCTGGAGGCCCTCGGCAAGGCCGTCGACACCGGTATGACCATGCCCGACGTGGTCCTCGCCGCACCCGAGGCGCACGCCTCCGATGAGCCCGCACCGCCCGAGCGGGTACGCGGCCGGCTGGCCCGCGCCCACGAGCTGATGTGCGGCTGGCTCGCCGACGAACGGTACGCCGCTTCCCGGCTGGTGTTCCTGACCCGCTCCGCGGTCACCGCGGGCCGGGACGCCGTCGCCGACGGCGTGCCCGACGTGACCGGAGCCGCACTGTGGGGCATGGTCCGCTCCGGCCAGGCCGAACACCCCGGCCGCTTCCAGCTGGTGGACCTGGCGCACGACGCCGGGGACGGCGACGACCTCGCCCTGCTCGCCGCCGTCGCCTCCGCACGGCCGCACAGCGCGGTCCGCGGCGGCCGTGTCCTGCACCCCGACGCCACGGCCGCCGCGGCCGGCGACGCCCCCGCCCTCGCGGACGGCACCGTGCTCGTCACCGGCGCCACGGGCACCCTGGGCCGGGCCGTCGCCCGCCACCTCGTCACCCGGCACGGCGTCCGCTCCCTGCTGCTGGCCGGCCGGCGCGGGCCCGCGGCCGACGGCGCGGACACCCTCGTCACCGAGCTGACCGAACTCGGCGCCCGCGTCCACCTGGAGGCCTGCGACGTCGCCGAACGCGCCGACGTGCAGCGGCTGCTGGACCGGCTGCCCGGCGGGCTGCCGCTGACCGGAGTGGTCCACGCGGCCGGCGTCACCGACGACGCCGTCCTCACCGCTCTCGACGGCGGGCGCTTCGACACCGTGCTGCGGCCCAAGGCCGACGGAGCCTGGCACCTGCACGAGCTCACCGCCCGCCTGCGGCCCGCCGCGTTCGTGCTGTTCTCCTCCGCCGCGGGCACCTTCGGCGCCCCGGGCCAGGCCAACTACGCCGCCGCGAACGCCTTCCTCGACGGTCTCGCCGCACTGCGGCACTCCGCCGGACTGCCCGCGGCGTCCGTCGCCTGGGGCCTGTGGGACGACGACAGCGGCATCACCGGCCGCCTGTCCCACGCCGACCGCGGCCGCCTGGCCCGCGGTGGTCTGCGGCCCCTGCCCACCGAGGACGCCCTCGCCCTGCTGGACGACGCGCTGGCCACGCCCGACGCCGCGGTGATCGCCGTCGCCACCGGCTCCGGCCGCTCCGGCGTCCGGGCGATGCTGCGGCCCGCCGCCCCGCCGGTCACCCGCAGGACCGCGGCAGGCGCCCCCACGGCCGCCGCGGCACCCCTGCTCGCCGGACGCACCCCCGAGGAAGGCCGTGCCCTGCTGCTCGGCCTGGTGCGCGAGCTGGCCGCCACCGTCCTCGGACACGCCGGCCAGGACGAGGTGGAGCCCGACCGGCTCTTCACCGAGCAGGGCTTCGACTCCCTCACGGTCGTCGAACTGCGCAACCACCTCGCCACCGCCACCGGCCTGACCCTCGCCCCGACCCTGCTGTTCGACCACGCGACCCCCGAGGCGCTCGCCACCCACCTGCACGGCAGGCTCGGCGAAGGGCCCGCCTCCGAGAGCGGCCCGCCGCACGCGGCGGCGGCGACCGGCGTCGAGCCCCGCGCCGGCGACACCATCGGAGGCCTGTTCAAGCAGGCCTGCCTGGACGGCCGGGTCGACGACGGCTTCACGCTCCTCCAGGCGGCAGCGGAACTGCGCCCCACCTTCACCTCACCGGACGAACTCACCACCGTCCCGGGAGCGATCCGTCTGTCGGCCGGCGACACCGCGGCCCCGCTGGTCTGCTTCAGCTCCTACGTGGCCCTCGCCGGTGTCCACCAGTACGCCCGGTTCGCCTCCGCCTTCCGCAGCCGGCGCGACGTATGGGCCCTGCCGACCCAGGGCTTCGGCTCCGGAGAGGCACTGCCCGCCACCTTCGACGCCGTCACCGACCTGCACGCCGACGCCGTGGCCCGCACCGTGGGCGACGCCCCGGCGGTCCTGCTCGGTTCGTCCTCCGGCGGCGTCCTGGCCCTGGCCACGGCCCGCCGGATGCAGGAACGCGGAGCCGCACCGGCCGCCGTCGTCCTGCTCGACACCTACATGCCGCGGGCCGACTCCCCGTTCCTGCGGTTCTCCCAGCAGATGCTGGGCGGCATGTTCGAGCGGGAGTCCCTGTTCGCCCACATGGACTCCGACCGGCTCACGGCGATGAGCTGGTACGTGGCGATGATCGGTGAGTGGGAGCCGGGTCCGCTGGACTGCCCGGTCCTCCTGGTGCGTTCCACCGAGCCCCCGGTGCCCGCCGGACCCGGCGAGGAGATGCGGCCCGAGGAGTGGCAGACGTCCTGGGAGCGGGCGCACACCGTGCTCGACGTCCCCGGCAACCACTTCACCATGATGGAGGACCACGCCCGCTCCACCGCGGAGGCGACCGACGGCTGGCTCACCTCCCGGGGCGCCTGACCGGGTCCGGGCCCACGGCAAGGGCCCTGCCCCTCGTCCGAGGGGCAGGGCCCTTGCCCTTGTCCGCGAGCCGTGTACGAGGCAGCTCGGCGCGCCTCGTCAGACCGCCCAGGCGGGAAGGTCGAGCACGGTGACGACACAGGCCGTGGACATCCAGCCCGGCCCCTGTGAGACCAGCAGCACGTGCTCGCCGGGCGCAACGGCACGCGTACGCACCAGATGCTCCAGCGTGATGAACACGTCGGTGCCGCCCACGTGGCCGATGCCCTTGCCGAACTCCCAGGTGGACCGGTCCATGGGCAGACCCAGCGGCATCATGACCGAGTACTCGACCATGCGGCCGTCCATGTTGATCGGGACCACCTTGGCGACGTCGCCGGCGTTCAGGCCGGCACTCACGAGCGCCCTGCGGACGACCCCCAGGTTGAACAGGGTGAGCCTCTCGAGGGTCTCCGAGAGCGGCGCCTCGGTCTCGCTGTACCGCGTCGCCCGCTCGGCCATGTCCCCGTCGCCGGCCCGTTCCCCGCCCGGCAGCAGGGAGCCGTCACCGCGGTGCCACCGCTCGAGTTCCGGAAGGATGCCGGAGCTGAGCGACCTGACCTGCGCGAAGCCCTCGTCCGCACTGATCAGCGCCGAGGCGCCGCCGTCGGAGAGGAAGTAGGCCTGCCCGAGCCCCGAGTAACGGTTCACGTCCGGCGCGGTGAAGTTCTCACCGGACGTGAGCAGCACGGCCTCCGCCTGTGCCGCACCGGTGATCTGGCCGACGGCCACCTCCAGGGCGCCCAGCATGCCGTTGCAGCCCTGGCGCAGGTACAGCGAGGTGGCCGGCTCCAGTTCCAGTTCACGCAGGACGTACCCGGGCGGGTAGGAACCCTGCGGGCCCTGGTAGTGGACGGCGCTGTGGATGTGGCTCGTGACGGACTCCGGGTCGAGCTTCGACCGGGCCAAGGTGGTGCGCGCGGCGGAGATCGCGAGTTCGACGGCCGGGATGTCGTGGGCGAGGTGGGTCCCGGTCAGCCCGTTCGCGTCCACCACGTCCTGGCCGATCAGACCCTGGGACACGGCCCTCTCCACGGGCTCGAACTCGTGCAGCACCACCCCGAGCGAGTCGATGAACACGTTCTCAATCCTCATCCTGTGACCTTCCGTTGTCGTCGAGGGGCGAGGCGTCCGGGGAGAGCAACCGCCCGATCAGATGCCGGGCGAGATCCAGCGGCGTCTCGAAGTCGAACACCACCCCCGCCGGCAGCCGCAGCCCGGTCGCGTCGACGAGCGCCGTACGCAACTGCAGCGCGGTGAGCGAGTCGAACCCGAGGTCCTTCAGCCGGGCGTCCTCGGCCACGCCGCCCGGCGCGGAGTGACCGAGGACCGCACCCGCCCGCTCCCGCACCAGGCCCGTCACGGCGGTCTCCCGTTCCTCCGCGCTCATCGCCGCCAGGCGGTGCGGGAGGCCGTCCTTCTCCTCGGGGACGTCCTGCGCCATGCGGCGCGCGGGGACCGACACGAGGGACCGCATGACGGGCGGCAGGGCGCCGGACCGTGCGTCGTCGGCCAGTCCGGCGAAGTCCAGGCCGGACGCGACGACGAGACCGCGCCCGGCCGCCCACGCGGCGTCGAAGAGCGTGAGGCCCTCGCCGGTGCCGAGCGGACGCGTCCCGCGCAGGGCCGTCGGCTGCCGGTCCCCCGTGGCGGGACCCGACAGCCGGCTCGCCTCGGCCCACAGGCCCCAGGCGATCGACGTCGCCGGCACGCCCCGGGAGCGCACGTGGTGGGCGAACGCGTCCAGGAACGTGTTGGCCGCCGCGTAGTTGGCCTGACCGGGGCCGCCCATGATGCCGGCGGCGGAGGAGTACAGCACGAACTGCTCCACCTCCGCCTCCCGCAGCAGCTCGTACAGGTGCACCGCCGCGTCCACCTTGGGCCGCAGTACCTCGGTCAGCCGCCCGGCCGTCAGGGACGGGAGGATGCCGTCGTCCACCGCGCCGGCGGTGTGGACCACGGCGCCGATCCGCCGGCCGTCGAGCAGCGCGGCCAGGGCGTCGCGGTCCGTCACGTCGCAGGCCGCCACCCGGACCCGGGCGCCCAGCGCGGACAGCTCCGCCTCCAGGGCCGCCGCACCCGGGGCGGCCATCCCCTGACGACTCGTCAGCAACAGATCGGACACCCCGTGTTCGGTCACCAGGTGCCGTGCGACCGCGGACCCCAGCGTCCCCGTGCCACCCGTGACCAGGACGGTGCTGTCCGGGCCGACGGTGAGCGCCGGCAGGGCACCGGCGGGGGCGAGGCGGGTCAGCCGCGGCACCCGTGCCGTCCGCCCGCGCAGCGCCCACTGCGGTTCCGCGGAGGACACCACCCGGTCCAGGGTGCGCCAGGTGGGCTTGGCGATGTCGGTGTCGACGAGCACGAAGCGGCCCGGGTACTCCGACTGCGCGCTGCGGACGAGCCCCCAGACAGCGGCCACCGCGAGGTCCAGCGGCGACGTCTCGTCGGGGCCGGTCACCGCAGGAACGGCCCCACGGGTCAGGAACACCAGCCGGGAGCGGTCGTACACGGGCGTGGTCACCCAGGCGCGGGCCGTCTCCAGGGCCCGGGCCGTCGTGGCGTGCACGGCGTCCACCAGTTCCCGGCCCGAGAGGTCACCCGCCTCCCGCAGGAAGGGCACCACGACGACGTCGGGGACGTCACGGCCGGCCTCCACCGCGGCGGTCAGTGCCGCCAGGTCGGGATACGCCTCCGCGTAGCGTCCCGCCGACATCAGCGACGACCGCGCACCCACGGGATCCTCTCCCACGACGGCCCAGGCCGCAGCGGCGTCCGCGGTGAGGTGCCGCGTCGCGGTCTCGGTCCACTCGATGCCGAAGAGGCTGTCCTGCCGCGCCACGTCCGTGGCCCTGAGCACGCCGTGCGGGACGGGATCCGGGCGCAGGCACGCCGTCGACAGGACGGGGCCGCCGGTCGCGTCGGCGGCGACCAGCGACACGGAACCGTCGGGGCGGGGGGAGAGCCGGGCACGGAGGACCGACGCGCCGGACGCGTGCAGCGAGACCTCCTGCCACACTCCCGCCCGCCAGTGACGGGCGGCCTCGGGCAGGACACCCTTGACGCCCATCAGGCCGAGGAGGGCCCCGGCCGGCACCGGGTGCAACCCGAACCGGCGGGCCTCCGCGCGCAGCTCGTCCGGCAGGGCGATCTCCGCGAACAGCTCGGTCCCGCGGCGCCACACCCCGCGCACGGCGGGGTGCACGGGAGCGCCGCCCACGACCAGGTCGGATGCGGGCACCGCGGTGGCGTCCGCGGGCGGCCAGGCCTCCAGGTCCCAGTCCGGCCGGTCCGCCGCGGCGGCCAGCTCACCCGTCGCGTGGCAGATCCACGGCAGGCCCAGAACCTCCTCGGAGCGCCGCGCGTGCACGGACACCGTACGGGCGCCGGACCCGGTGCCCTCACCGACGGTGACGCGGACCTGCAGGGAGCCGGACGCCGGCGTCACCAGCGGCGCCTGCGGCGTCAGGGTGAGCAGCCGGCCGAGGCCGAGCTGCTCACCGGCCGCGAGGGCCAGTTCGGCGAGCAGCCAGTCGAGGTCCGGTCGTGCGGCGCCCGGGTCCCCGCCCGCCAGCCACGGGTGCGTCGCGGCCGAGAGACGCCCGGTGAAGACCACGGTCTCGGTGCCTGGCAGTTCCACTGCCGTCCCCAGGAGGGGGTGCGAGGCGGCGACCGTCCCCAGCCCGGACGTCCCGCGTCCGGTGCTCGTGGAGGGGGTGAGCCAGTGGTGGGTGCCTTGGAAGGGGTAGGTGGGGAGGTCGGGGTGGATGGGGGTGGGGGTGGGGCGGAGGGGGATGCCGTG
>NZ_JBHYQH010000087.1:0-824 GCF_042746715.1 Streptomyces sp. NPDC058741
TACCGGCGCCGCCCACCGCCCTGCGGACGCGTCGGCGCGGGCGGCACCACCCGCTGGAACAACTCCCACAACCCGTCCGGGACCAGCCGCTCCACGATCGTCATGCCGCAAGATTACGAACCCAAATGAGACGACGTCTAAGTACAAACTGGTCCACAGCTGCCAGGGCAAGTTCGACTACTGCACGAAGAACGCGGTCTTCGCCCCGAAGATCCTCGGCGACATCGGACTCACCACTGGCCTGATCGGTCTGACCAGCGGCACCAACGGTCAGACCACGTCCACGACGTCCACCACGGCGACGACCAGCACCACGACGCCTGCGCCGAACCAGTGGTGCTCGCCCGGTTACTGGTTCAACCAAGGGATCGACAACTGGCCCGCGCCCTACGATCCGGCCACCTCCACGTGGAGCGACCTGCCCACCCCTCCCTACTCCGACACCCTCGCGCGGACGGCCGCAGGCGTGGCGGCGAATGCCCCCGAGGACCCGCTGCTGACGTACATCTGGAACCCGCAGAACGCGAACAACTTCGCCCAGTGGTACGTGCGGCCCCGGGGCGAAGTCCTCAACGACATCGCCGATGTGCTCAGCGCCGCCGCCGGTCTCTCGTGGACCGACAAGGCCACCGCCACCTGCCCACTCAACTGAGCGGGCAGGAGTCGTCGGGGCACTGAAGTGCCTGTCCGAAGGAAAACCCGGTTCTGACTGATGCCCGCGCGTGCACGCGATGGGGCACCAGGCGTGGGGGGCGGGGGGGGGGTGGGGAGGAGGGCACAACCGCCCGCCCCGACGACGGAAAAAAAGGAAAAAACACACACAA
>NZ_JBHYQH010000087.1:834-8586 GCF_042746715.1 Streptomyces sp. NPDC058741
CCGCACCTACTTAACCCCCGGCTCTGCTTGAAGCCCGCCCGGCCACGCGAGGGGCCACCAGGCGGCCGCCGCGTGTGGTGAGTGCCGATCTCGCCACACGGGCCGCCGAGGAGAAGTGAACTCGATGAAAACCCCCAGGGAATCCACCGCCGCGCATCGGGTGGACACAGCCGCGAGCGGCACACGTGGTCTGCCGACTCCGCGACCGGGCACCGAGGTAAGGGATTCGGCTTTCCCCGAGTCCGTCGCCGTACGGGTCCGGTGCTCCGGTGAGAGACCAGCCGGTGGAGGCGATTCAAGCCGTCCGTGGTCGGGTTGGTCGGTCGCGCTGCTCACGGCGACCGCACTCGTGCTGACCACCGCCCTCCTGTTTCACCTGGCCTTGATCTTTTTGACTCTCGCCCCCGGCAACGTCCTGAAAGCACGCGGCCAGGCACTGATCGACGCGCACGTCCAACCCGAGTTCGGGCAGGACTGGAAACTGTTCGCGCCCAACCCCAAGCAGCGCAACGACTCCATCGGAGTTCGTCTGCAGACGACGGGGCCCCGGGGCCGGCATGTCTCCGAGTGGGTCAACCTCACCGACCAGGACGTGACCGTGATCAAAGGGTCCCCGGCTCCCAGCCATGTGCACCAGAACATGCTCCGCATCGCCTGGGACAACTCCGAGGCATGGCACGGGCCCGGCGACAAGCCCAAGGGGATCCGGGGGCAGGTCGCGGGCGCCTATCTGAAGCGTGTCGTGCTCCAGAAGGTCGGGCGCAGCTGGCGGGGTGAGCCGATCACGGCTGTCCAGATCGCGGGCCGCTACACGACGGTGGCGCCACCGTCGTGGACGGCCGAGGAGGTGCCCGACACCACCACCTACCGCGTCCTGCCGTGGTCGCCGGTGACCGATCAGGACTACGAGGGACTGTGAGTTGAGCACTGTGGCCCCCATCGCCGACCCGCCCGAGGCACCCGTTCCGGCACGTGGAAGCCGTGCACGGACGGTGGCCACCCGTCTCGGAGAGGCCCTCTGCGCCACCCGCGCTCCGTATCAGGCCGCCGTCTTCCGCATCGGACTGGCGCTCGTGATCGCGGCCTTCCTGTGCCGGGAATGGCCCCACAGGCGCGTGCTCTACGGCGACCGCAGCCCGTTGTCCTACGACATGGCGCTCGATCTCGGCCACCTGGACGGCACCTTCAGCGTGCTGCAGTGGTCCGGCGGCCGGGTCTGGTTCGAGATCGTCTACACCCTGACCATCGCCTCGGCCTTCGCGGTCCTGGTGGGCTGGCGTACCAGGACCGCCTCCGTGGTGCTCATGGTCGGGACGCTGTCGCTGGAGAACCGTAACCCCCTGGTGGGCGACGGTGGCGACACCGTCCTGCGCATCATGGTGATCTACCTCGTCTTCACCCGCTGCGCCCAGGTCTGGTCACTGGACGCACGGCGCGCCCGTGTCCGACGGGGGGAGAACGCCCGCCACGGCGACCGGACCGGGGTCGCGCTGTGGACGGCGACCGGTCTGTTCCTGCTGCTGGCGTTCGGCTGGGACACCGGCTGGCCCCTCGTTCTGTGGACCCTGTGGGCCGTCCAGGGAGTGTGGTACACCGTCGGCCGCCTGCTGCCGGACAGCGAACTCCGCGCGCTGCTGAACGCGGGCGCGGCGATGCTGCACAACGCCGCCGTGCTGACGATCGCCGTACAGGTCTGCCTGATCTACGCCACCTCGGGCTGGTACAAGGTGCAGGGCTCACGATGGGAGCAGGGCACCGCCCTGCACTACGCGCTCAACCTCGAGTACTTCGCCCCCTGGCCCTCGCTTTCGGCCCTCCTCGCCGGCAACGCGGTCCTGGTGATGCTGCTGAGCTACGGCACCGTCATGCTGCAAGTCGCGTTCCCCTTCACCCTCGCCGACCGCAAGGTGAAGAACGTCCTCATCGCCGTCATGATGCTGGAGCACCTCGCCATCGCCGTCCTCCTGGGCATCCCGTTCTTCTCCTTGGCCATGATCGCGTGCGACGCCGTCTTCCTGCCCACGGCCTTCCTGAGAGGAGTCGGCGTCTTCTGGAGGCGGCATCGGCCCACCGGGCGTGCCGCCGCAACCAGCGCGGTGCGGCATCCCGCCCGTACCGTCTCCCCTCGGTGATCCGGAAGGCGATCTCCCCTCGGCCCGATCGATGAGGTTGACTCGTGCCACTGGCCCGGACCATGACAGGAGCTACCACATTGACGTACGACATCGCCGCCCTGCGCTCCCGGTTCCCGGCGCTGGCCGCCGGGACCGTCCACTTCGACGGGCCCGGGGGCACACAGACGCCCCAGCCCGTCATCGACGCGATCGCCGACGCGCTGGCGCAGCCCCTGTCCAACCGGGGCCAGTACTCGCTGGGGGAACGCAACGCCGAGGCCATCGTCACCGGGGCGCGCCGGGCCGTGGCCGACCTGCTGGGCGCGGACCCGGCGGGGATCGTCTTCGGGCGCAGCGCCACCCAGCTCACCTATGATCTCGCCCGCACCCTCGCCGCCTCATGGGGGCCGGGCGACGAGGTCGTCGTCACCCGCCTCGACCACGACGCCAACATCCGCCCCTGGGTGCAGGCCGCGGAGCGGGTGGGCGCCACCGTGCGCTGGGCCGGGTTCCAGCCGGGGGCAGGAGAGTTGACGGTGGACGACATCCGCGCGGTCCTGTCCGACCGCACCCGCCTCGTCGCCGTCACCGCCGCCTCCAACCTGATCGGCACCCGCCCTCCGATCACCGACATCTGCCGTCTGGTTCACGAGGCAGGAGCGCTGGCCCATGTCGACGGGGTCCACTACACCGCGCACACCCTGGTCGATCTGCCGGCGTTGGGAGCGGACTTCTTCGTGTGCTCCCCGTACAAGTTCCTCGGCCCTCACCACGGCGTCCTCGCCGCCCGGCCCGCACTGCTGGAGGGTCTGCGCCCCGACAAGCTGCTGCCCTCGAGTGACGCGGTCCCGGAGCGCTTCGAACTCGGCACCCTGCCGTACGAGTTACTCGCCGGTACCCGTGCCGCCGTCGACTTCCTGGCCGGCCTCGATCCGAACGCCACAGGCACCCGACGCGAACGCCTGACCGCCTCCTACGCCGCACTCGAAGGACACGAGACCACCCTGCGCACCCAGCTCGAGAAGCAGCTGGCCGCGCTCCCGGACGTCACGATCCATTCCCGGGCCGCCGACCGCACCCCCACCCTCCTGCTGACCCTCGAGCACCACGACACGGCCGACGCCTACCGCTTCCTCGCCACCCGCGGCATCCACGCCCCCTCCAGCCACTTCTACGCCATCGAGACCTCCCGCCACATCGGCCTCGGCGACACCGGCGGCCTGCGCATCGGACTCGCCCCCTACAACAACGCGCAGGACGTCGATCGCCTGCTGGACGCACTGGCCGATTTCCTGGAGGCCTGAGCACGAACAGGTGTCACCCTCCCCCCGTCGAGGACTTCTGGAACGGGAACGCCCCGCGCCGGTCTTCACACGGTGTGCCGGCGGCGCACCAGCAGCAGCGCGCAGTCGTCCTCCGCCCGGCTGTCCGACAGGCAGCGGGTGGTGATGTGGTGGAGGGCTGGATCCGCAGGCAGCGTGCCGGCCTGAGCGAACGCCTCGTGCAGAAGAACCCGGGCGTGGGCGGGGTCCGTGCCCGGGCGGTCGGTCAGGCCGTCGGTGTGCAGGAGCAGTTGGGCGTCGTCGGCAAGCCGGTGAAGCATGGACGGGTAGGTGCTGTCGTTGAAGATGCCCAGGGGCGGGCCGCTGTCCGTGGGGAGTTCGTCGAGGCCGCTTCGCGGGCTGTAGACCAGGGGTGGTGGGTGTCCGGCCGTGGCGTAGCGCATCTGGCCGGTGGCGGGTGTGAGGACGACGAGGCAGCACGTGGCGGTGCGGGCACGTCGCGGATCGTTGTCGTTGTCCTCCGTGAGCAGTCGGTTGGTGTGGTGCAGCAGCTCGGAAGGGTCGTCGGTGAGCGCGGCGTAGGCACGGATCGCGGTGCGCAGTCGTCCCATGAGGGATGCGGCTTGGGTGTCGTGTCCTTCAATGTCGCCTATGGCGAGCAGCAGAGCTCCGTTGCCGGTGATGAAGGCGTCGTACCAGTCTCCGCCGGCGTAGGCGCCTGCGGCCGCCGGCAGGTACAGGGCGGTCAGTTCGGTGTCGGGCAAGGAGGGCAGGGCGGTGGGAAGCAGGCCCTTTTGCAGTTCGACTGCGCGCGCGTGTTCCGCGTCCCAGACACGGCAGCGGTCCAGTGCGCGTCCGAGCAGGCCGGCGGCCGCGATGAACAGCGCGTGGTCCTCGGCGGTGAAGGCGTGGGGCCGTTTGAACGAGAGCATGCAGGCTGCCGGCCGGGCGTCGGGGTCGGACAGCGGGATGGGCAGGGCGGCCCAGGCTTGCCGGTCCAGGAGGTGCGCGGTGTTCGCGTAGTGGGGGTAGGCCGCGATGAGCTCTTCGTGCGAGGCCACGAACACGATGCGGTGTTCGCGCAGGGCGTCGGTGAGAGGAGCACTGGTGCTCAGCGCGACCCCGCGCAGCGCTTCGAGGTGTTGTTGCCCGTGACTGGTGAGGACGTGCAGGCGTTCCTCGGCGGCTTCGGCCAGGACGATGGCATCGGCGCCGAAGACGGCCAGCACGTCACAGGCGGCTGCGGCCAGCTCGCTCGTGTTGTGCACCGACGCACACGCGGCGGCGAGAGCCCGGATCTGTTCGGCGCGCAGCATCTGGCGGTGCATGCGGGACTCACGCCGGTCCGCGTCGTCGGTCTCGGCCGTGATGTCGGTGACGTGGCCGGTCAGCACCACTTGGCCGCGGGCCTCTGCGCTGCGGGAGCAGCGGGCTTGCAGCGTGTGCGTTCCGTCGGTTCTCGGGACCCGGTACATGATCTCGTAGGTGCCGGGTTCGGCGGTCAACTGCGCCAGGAGGTATTCGGCTGTCGGCCGGTCGGCCTGCGGCAGTGCCGCCAGGGCGGCGGACAGCGGGTGCCGACCCGGCCCGGGCAGTCCGTGCTGGTCGGCGAAGACACCATCGCCACTCACGTACCGCTCAGTGAGGTTGAGGGTGAATGCACCGCGCTCGACCTCGCGCAGGCAGGGTACATCGGCCCGGCGCGGACCCGGCAGGCCGGCCAGGGCGTCGGAGACCTCCTCGGCGACGGCGGACAGGAAGGCCTCCTCCGTCGCGGTGAAAGGTTGTGGTCCCGGACGCAGGACCACCAGCGTGCCCTGGGGCTTCCGCAGGGGCAGAGCCGCGGCGGCTGCCGGGGCCGTGGCCAGCGGCAGCGGGTAGGGGCGCCGGAAGCCGTGGCCGGTCCAGGAGCGGCCCAGGGCAGCCAGGCAGGCCGGCCAGCTGTCGGAACGCTCCAGGGGCCGCAGTGGCGGCTCCCAGGCCGACGACAGCCCGCTGATACCGCAGGGGAACAGATGGCTGCCGTCTTCCTGAGCCAGCATGAGCGCCCAGCCCGTCACCCCCAGCCATGCGCATGAGCCGACCAACGACGCCGAGATCTCCCATGCGCTGCCCGCCTGGCGCAGCCCGCGCCGGACCAGGCTCAACGCGTCAGGAGGAACAGTCATCGAAACACCTACGTTTTTCGCAATTCACGCTAGAACGACTTTACAGTGGTCAAGGTAATCAAGAGACAAAATGGTTGAATCTCGGCTGTGGCCTGTGGGTAGGGCCTCGCGGGCCCACCGGGTCTCGTTGGTCCCACGGGTCTCGTCATGGTCCCAAGGGTCTCGTTGGTCCCATGGGTCTCAGCCCAGGGCGTCGTGGGGCAGCCCGTCGCGCTTGCTGTCCCGGCGGGCTCTGCCGACGCCCGACAGCCCTGACGACGTCGACCACTCGGCCGGGGCGTGGCTGCCGCCGACAGGGGATCCTCGTCCACCAGCCTGGTGACGGTCCGCGGCTGGAACCACACCCGGACCTTCCAGGGAGCGGCGGGAACACGTCGCCGGGGCGGCGCGGACGGGCTCGACGAGTCGGTCGACCTCCCCGCAGGCCTTCCGAAACGCCGTTTGGACTGCCGGTCCTGTCACATGCGTGTCAGTGCTCCGGGACGGATAGAAGCCATGTACGACGGCAGCCACGGGCAAACCGGGGCGGGGAAGCCTCTCCCGCGCATCCACCCACTCGACAGACGTCGCGATCCCCTGCCCGGCGGCTCTCGTGCACCACCCCGGCCCCTTCCTGGTTCAGTCGCAGCAGTTGCAGCAGCCCCCGTCACCGCAGCAGCCGTCGCCCGAGCTACCGGACCCGCGGTCGCCGCCGCCCGAACGTCCGCTGGAGCCGCCGGAGTCGCCGCCTCGGCCGCCGGACCAGCCGTCACCACCGGAACCGTCCCGACCTGAGTCACCGTTGTGGTTGTCGTCGCCGAACTGCCAGGGCTCTTCGTCCTCGACGCAGAGGCAGCAGTCGGAGCACACCCCACAGCCGGCGCAGAGTCGGCGCCATCGGCCGCACCGTCGGCACTGTCCCTCCGACGGGCGGCCTGACGCCAGTGAGGCGCCCTCCGGAGCGGCGCCTGTCAGCGCCCGTGTGCCGCAGGCGGTGTCGGTGCCGTGGTCCGCGGGTGTGCGCGTCGGCGTGCGGCGTCCGAGCCAGGGCAACATGCGGGGGCCCGGTGTCCGGTGGCGGTGCCGGTGGTGGCGGTGCCGGGTGTCGAAGACGCGGTCGGTGGCACGCTGCAACTCGTCCCCCAGAAGCATCCGTACCAGTTGCCCGTCGACGAACTCGGTTTCGGACAGGGCGAGTCGGATTCCATGGACGGCGTCGTCGCAGAGCCGGCGCACCTCGGCGCGGTCCGTGCCGGTCACGGCGATCGGGTTCCAGGCGTCGGACGCCTCATCCGCGTCGAAGTCCTCCACCGCGTCCAGCAGATGGACCAGCCGGCCGAACAGGCGCCCGGCCTCCGCCAGGGGTTCGGCGTTGTCAGGGCGGCCGGCGAGGACCGCGGTGTGCGCGAAGGCGGCGGCGGTCGCCGTCTCCGTGGACTCCGTGACTGCCAGCAGGGAGCTGCCGGGGCCGGACAACCGCTCGATGTGCGGCTGGCGTTCGACCGCGCTGAGCAGTACTGCGGTGTCGAAGCCGAGCCGCCCGCCGCCGGCGGCGCTCGCACGGTCCCAGCGGTGGGCGATCCGGCGTGCCGCCACAGTGATCGGGCGGTGCCGCAGCAGGCCGTCGCCGTCGGCGACATGGTCGCGTATCTTCGCCGCGGCCAGCACCAGGGACACCGTCGCCGCCAGGCGGGCGCCCTCCCCCTGGGCCACGGCGGCCGAGCGCATCCCACGCAAGGGGCAGGGGCCGGCGCCTCGCCGCGCGTCGCCGGTACGTTCGGACTGAGCCTCGGTCAGCACGGAGATGATCAGGCCGTCGTAATTGGTGGCTATGCGCGCGAACTGCCCGTACTCGCCGCGCAGTGCCAGGCACAGGCCGCACAGATGCGCCATCCACTCGGTGCGCAGGCCCTCGCCCAGGCGATGACGGCATGGTCTGATGATTCCGAACACCGGCAGTTCTCCCCCGCAGTTACAGCTACCCGGACGCAGCCGGATGGACGGCTACGGACGCACGACCGTGCGTGACCTCCGCGCGGCCGACATCCTAGTGTCCTGAGTCGGGAATTCGCTGCGTAGCTTGGCGCTGGCTCGGCATGATGGTCGGATGGCGAGGACGGGACGGCCGAAGGCCGAGCTGGTGCTGACCGACGACGAGCGCGAGACGTTGGCCCGCTGGGCCAGGCGGAGGACCTCGTCGCAGGCCCT
>NZ_JBHYQH010000088.1:0-8090 GCF_042746715.1 Streptomyces sp. NPDC058741
CGGGCGATCCGGCTGGTCTACGGTCCGTTGCTGGAGAACGACACGGCCGCGTTCGAGGCGCTTCTGACGGGTTTCTGGGCGCTGGAGCAGACTCGCGTGGCCAACGGCTTGCAGACCGCGCTCACCTGGAGCGATCTGCGGTCCGCCGTGAGCTCCCACTTTGCGGCCTACGGCCAGCCGGAGCCCCCACTGCCGGTGGGCCTGCAGTTCCTCCTGCTGTCGGCGGCGGGTTCGACGGGTGTGGACCTGGAGCTGTCCAGGTTCTCGATCGTTGCGCGGCATCACAGTGTGCGGGCGTGGGGGCTGGCCGGGGCCGGGGAGACGGTCGGCGGTGCGGTGGCGGCGGACGCGGAGATGACAATCCTCGCGCCGCCTGCGGGGTCTTCCGCGTCCGCCTTCGCGCAGGACGTTGCCGAACCTCCGGTGGCTCCGGGCGTGTTCACCGGGCCGGACGACTTCCTGCTGTCGGCGGAGACGCTGGTCACGGGGCCGTCGGGGCGTCCGCAGGGCCGTAACTGGACGGGCCGGCCGGCTGGCCGGGTCCAGCCGGGGACGGTGCGGGTGATCGAGGACCGGCCGGGGGTGGCACCGAAGGTGGTCTCGGCGGGGCCGGCGCCGTGGCCGGGGACCGCCTATGTCGTGGCGGCGGATGGCGCGGACGGGCGGGTGCGCCTGCCGGACGGCCGGGTGCTGGACGGTGAGGGTCTCGCCGCGGTGCTGGCCGCCGACCCGGAGCTGGCGAAGCTGCCGGGGGACGTTCCCGTCGTCCTGGCCGTCCCGTTCGTGGGACAGCAGTACCAGGAGACGCTGCTGCTGGCCGCCCACCGGCTGGGCCGTACGGTGTGGGGTGCGAGCGGTGTGGCGGGTCTGGTCCTCGACGAGTCGGGGAACGCTCATGTACCGGTGCTGATGGACCTCGATCCGGACGCGCCGGTCGGTGTGTGGGTGAAGGTTCTCCCGCCGGCCGCGCCTGTGCGGCACGTGGACCGTACGTGGACGGCGCTGGACGGGACGGTGTTCCGCGACAGCGACGTGCTCACCCGCCCGCTGGCGGACGAGACGCACGAGCGGTTGGGACGGCTGGCTGTCCCCCAGAACGAACAGCGACTGATGGAGCGGCGTTGGCGCACCTTCCGCCGGATGCGGTGGCTGGTGCACCTTATGCCCGCCGGCGAGTGGTACCACGAGCGCGGCGCGGAGCCGGTCTCCCTGGACGCGGCGGTCTACGTCTTCGCGGCCCACGGGCTGCCCGGGCGGATGGGGCTTCCGCTGCGTGACGGCCGCACGGTGTGGCTGGGCAAGCGGGACGCGGCCGCGTACATCGCGGGGCTGCCGGAGGTACTGGCACTGCCCCCGGGGACCCGGATACACCTGGAGATCTGCTGGAGCGCGTCGGACGGCGATCCGCACACGGAGCAGGCCCCGTACGCTCCGGCACCCCATGTGGACGATCCGCTGGGTGAGGTCCCGTTCGACCAGCACCTGGCGGAACTGACCCGGAAGAAGACGGACGGCGTCACCCGGCCGATCGGCGTCGACGACGTCCGGCGCTTGACGATAGATGCGGCGAACGGTGAGCCAGGCCGCCTGGTTGAGAATCCCCCCGAGCCGCTGGAGCACCAGCTGGACCAGTTGGCGCGGGACGTGGGCCTGCACCACGGCACGGGCGCGGTGCCGTCGGAGGTCCGGGATGCCGCCCTGCGGCTGGTGCGGGCGCTGCGCAGGGTGTTCGGCAACGAGATCGAGAACGACCGCGGCGTGCCGGGCGGCCGCTACGAGCGCGTGCTGAAGGGCATCGGCGCGCTGGAACGGATGCGGGCCAACGACCCGGCGCTCAGCGCGTTCACCCCGTTCCGCATGGACCTGCTGGACTTCTACGTCCAGAAACACACCGGCCGCTCCCCGGACCGGGCCGGGTACCTCGCCCTGTTCGACTTCGCCGCGTCACGCGTGGCGGCCGACCCCACCGCCCGCCTCACGGACGTCGTGCCGTCACCGGCTCTCCAGATCACCCTCAGGCAGCTGGCGGACAAGCGTGAGCAGGCGATCCGGCACGTGCAGTCACTGTCCGCCTCGGCGGCGGTCACCCCCCGGCATGTGGCGTCCACGCTGTGGGCCATGGCACGCGCCGCCCAGGTCTTCCGTCGCCTGACACCCACCGGCCGCGAGGCGATGGGCCGCAAGGTCCTCCACCTCGACAGCACCACGACCTGGGACCGGTCACAGCAGGGAGCCCTGTGGGCGGTCACCGCCAAGGCCATCGCCGAGGGCGTGGACGTCACCGACCACGACCTGCTGGCCGCGTTCCACCTGAAGGAGGCCGGTGCCTTCGGTCCGGCGGCCGTGCTGCGGCAGGGACCCAACGTCCAGGGCTTCAACTGGTCGGACGGAGCCGCCCCTGCGGGCATCAACTGGGGCACCGTGTTCGAGGGGGGGGCCGAGCCCGGCGATATCAACCCGGTCCAGCCGGACTGGGTCGGTCCGGCCAGACGCATACCCACGCTGCGCGTGGTTGAGGTCGACGGCGCCGGCACCGTCGTCGTCCACCTGGCCGGTCGTGCCCCCGTCCCGGTCACGGAGAACGAGTTCCTGGCGCTGCTCGGCTTCGACCCGGAGCTGAGCGCGTTCCCTCTGGCTGTCCCGGTGCTGTTCCTGACCACCGGTCCAGGGGGGCTGAGCCCGCAGCTGGTGCGGCTGTTCTCCCTGAGCACGGGACGTCCGGCCTTCGGCTACAGCGCGCCGATGATGCTGCTGAGCGACGCCCCCTCCGTCCCGCTCGGCATCCTCACCCTGCCCGATCCGGCCACCGGCGCCCCGGGCCACTGGACCACCGCCACCCGTCAGCCCACCACCCCGGGAACCACCACCGTCCAGGACGCCCCGATCGTCTTCGGCCTGGAGGGCTCCGCCCCGGCACAGGCTCCCGACACCGGCGCCCTGCGCCTCGGTGAGGGGGGAGAGCCCCCGGCCGGCTCGTTGCTGTCGCCGGGGACGTTGATGACCAACGCGTCCGGTGTGCCGCGCGGGCGCAACCTGACGGGCGAGAAGGTGCGCCGGCTCCGTGTGGGCCGGGTGCGCGTGTTCGAGGAGCAGCCGGGTGCGCCGCTGAAGGAGGTGCAGGGCGCGGACGCGGACGCGCCCTGGGGTGACACGGCGTACATCGTGTGGGGCGAGAGCCACCCGGACGGTGTGCGGTTCCCCGACGGGCGGGTGCTGAACGCGGAGAAGCTGGCGGCCGAGCTGGCGGCGGACCCGGAGCTGGCGAAGCTGCCGAAGACCGTCCCGGTCGTGCTGGTGGTGCCGAACCTCGCCAACGAGCGGTACCTGGAGTATCTGCGGGCGGTCGCCAACCTGGTGGAGCGGACGGCGTGGGCGCCCAGCGGCGACGGGAGCCTGGTGCGCGACAAGAAGCGCGAGCACGTGCCGGCGCTGATCGACCACGGCCCGGACCACCCGCTGGGCGCGTGGGTGCCGTTCCAGCCGACGAAGGCGTCCGTGCCATTCGTGGACCGCGAGTGGACGGCGCTGGACGGCACGAAGTTCCGCGACAGCGACGTCGCGTCCCGGCCCGTGGTCTCCGACCGGCACGAGCGCTTCGGCCGGATGTCGCATGCGGACGATGTGCGCGGCCGTGAGCGGCTGATGCGTTCGTACCTCCGCGCGAGGAAGCGCGTGCACCTGATGGCGTCCGGCGGCCGGACCGTCCTGATCAGCGAGGAGGAGAGGACCCCGGACCTCGCGGTGTACGTGTTCGTCGCGCACGGACTGCCGGGCGGACTGCTCCTCGCCCTGCGGGACGGCCGGACCGTGTGGCTGAGCGCCGCGGACGGCGGACGGTACATCGGCGGGCTGCCCGAGGTGACCGAGCTGCCGGGGGGCCACCGCATGAAGCTGGAGCTGTGCTTCAGCGGCTCGGCGGGCAACCCGACGGTGCCGCAGCTGGACAACCGGCCGGCGCCCCCGGTGCACGATCCGCTGGAGGAGGTGTCCCTCGTCCAGCACACGGCGAACGAGAGCCGCCGGGTGGCCATCGGGTCGCTGATGAGCAGTGGATACGACGTCGGCGCCCACATCCTGCTCGACACTCCCGGCGGTGTGGCCGGGCGGCGCGAGGTCGCGTTTCCCGAGCTCCTGCCGCACGAGCTGGACCGGATGGCCAGGACGGCGGGGCTGCACACCGGTGAGGGTGAGGCGTCGCCCGGGGTACGCACGACCACGCTCAGGCTGCTGCGGGCCCTGCGGATGGTGTTCGGCCCCGAGACCGAGGCGGACAGCGGCCTGCACGAGCGGCTCGTCACGGGCATCGGAGCCCTGGAGACCCTGCGTGCCAACGACCCGGAACTGAGCCGCTTCACCCCGTTCCGGATGGAACTGTGGACCTTCCTCGCGGAGCGCGTCAGCGGCGGGACGCCCGGACCGGCCGACTACCGGTCGGTTCTGGATGTCGCAGCGCAACGACTGTCTCAGAACCCGGCGGCCCGGCTGGGCGAGGCCCTCCCTGATCCGGTGATCCTGCACGCGCAGCGGCAGATCACGCAGTTCGGTGCGGTCCTGGTGCGGAACATCCTGCGACTGCCCGAGAACGCCCCGGTGACCAAGAAGGCCGTGACGTGGGCCTTCTGGGCCGTGGCCGGCGCCGTCCGGCAGATGGCGGGCCGGGACGAGGCCTTCACGGAGAGGCTGGGACGCAGGGTCCTTCACCTGTTGCCCGGGGAACCGTGGTCCCCGGCGAAGAAGCGACAGCTGTGGGTCTTGACGGCGCAGGCCGTCGCGGCCCGGCTGGACCCGGCGGACCACTTCACGCTGGCAGCCTTCCACCTCGCGTCCAAGGGCGCGTTCGGACCGGCGCGCGCTCTCATGGACGGCGAGAAGTTCCAGGGCTACAACTGGAGCGGCACTCCGGCCCCCGGCGGTGTGGACCTGCGGGTCGTCGGCAGGCAGGAGCGGGACGGCGACGGAACCTCCCTCACGCACTTCCGCGCACCGTGGAGGGCCGACGGAGAGCCCGAGGACGTCATGGTGGTGTGGACGGACACCGACGCCGACGGTTTCGCGGTCCTCCACCTGCCGGGTATGCCGCCGTTCCGGGTTGCCGACGAGGAGCTCCTGGCACTGCTGGACATGGCCCCGCCGCTGCGCGTCACGTCGCTCGCCGTGCCGGTGCTGTTCGTGCTGTCCGGTCCGGGCAGCGGCGCCGGGCGCCCGATGACGCTGTCGGAGGCGTTCTCCCACCGCACGGCCCGCAACGGCTGGGCGTACAGCGGCCCGCTGACGGTGGCTCCCGGCACCCCGCCCCAGGGCACCGGAGTGGCCCCGCTGCGTCTCATAGGCCTGCCGGAGGCGGGCACCGGGAAGCAGGGTGTCTGGCACAAGGCGTGGTTGCAGGGCCTCGGCTCCAGCGTCCTGGAACCCGCCCCCTACGGCGACGCCGTGTTCTCCTCGCCGCGGCCCTCAGGCCTGCCGCGGAGCCGGACCGGGGCCGAGGTCACCGTGCGGTCGCCGCGCTCCCGCGCGGACCTGGTGGCGTTGGCGCTTGAGGTGGCGGGCCGTGAGCCGGTGCGGGACATGCCGGTCGAGCGGTGCCTGGTGTTGCTGGGGGCGTTGCGGAAGGCGTTGCATCCGCGGGGAGTGCGTCCGGCGGTGGCGGTGGACGACGAGGCGGTGGCTGATCTGTCGGCGGCGCCGTCGCTGGTGGTGGGTCCCGGATGGCGCGCGGTGCGGTCGTGGGATGCGGTGGCGGCGGCGGTCGCGGCGCAGGGGCCCGGTGCGGTGGCGTTCGTCCTGGCGCGGCGTCAGGGTGGGGCGCTGGGGCACGCGTGGGCGGCGTACCACGCTGCGGGCTCCGACGGTGTGCTCTGGGTGGACGTGTCGGCGGGTGCGGGCCGGCAGGTGTCGGCGCTGCCGCCGTCGGTCGCGGCGTCGGACGCGCGGGCGGTGGTCGTCGATCCGTCGGGTCGGGCGGTGGAGCATGCGCTGCCGGAGTTCGCGCAGTCGTCGTCCACGGCGCACGCCGTACTGGACGCGGCGACCGGGCGTCGGTTCGGCGCTCTCGGTCTGGAGGTCGAGGAGCACCGGGACCTCTTCATCAACCTGGAACTGCCGGGCGGCATCCTCTCCACGACGCTGACACTGGCCCACGGCCCCGGGATCACGCTCGTCACGGACGGTCGGCCGTTCTGGTGGACCGCCGACGGCCTTCTCCACGTGAACGAGCCCCAGGAGGAGCCGGGGCAGCCGAAGCCCGTCATGCAGAAGTTGACCATCGGTGAGTTCGTCGTCGATCCGATGGCGGTGCTCCCGGGGGAGCGGAGGCAGTCCCCGGAAGAGGCCATGGCCCGGTTGCAGCAGGCGCGGGCCGCCGCGAGCATCGCCGATGAGCGGCAGGACGCCGTCCCGCTCACCGAGGTGCTCGGGCCGCTCGGCGGCTGGACGTTCACCGAGGCGGGCGAGGCCACGAGCGTCAACCCCGCCCCCGTGGGATTCAACGGGACCGCCTACGCCCAGGTCACTCTCGGGTATCCCGCCGTGGGCCTCCGGGAACTGCAGCACTTCACTGCACAACGGTTGAGCCGGTCGAGGTTTACGCACTTGATGTCCGGGGGCCGTGTCTTCGGCCTGACGGCAGCCGTGATGTTCGCCAACAGTGTCCTCGGCCGTGCCGCCGTGGAGCACCACCTCGTGCCGTTCCTCGCTGCCGTCCCGGACGTCGACGAGGTGTGGGGATACGGATGGCTGGGCTTCCAGAACGTCGCGGCCGCGCCGATCGGCGAGATCATGGACAGTGGCCCGTTCACGGGGACCGATCCGACTCTCATCAAGAACCTCCTGCCCGCGGCCTCGCGGCACGCTCTGGACCGTGTCCGACGGGCGCTGCGGCCCCGCACCCGGACGTTTTTCGCCGAGCACCACGACCGCCTCACTCAAGTCGTCGTGCAGCAGATGGGCCGGCTGCTCGAGCTCTACCGGCGGATGTGGGCACCGGACCAGCCCGCCGGGGCCGGGTTCTTCGACACCGTCGGCGTGGACGTGCCGACGCCCCGCGAGCACTGGACGGCCGTCCTCACCGGTCGCACGTCCTACGGCGCCGCCGTCAGCCAGCGCTACGCCGTCGGAATGGACGACGACGGCTACCCGGTCCTGGACACCGACGACGGCAGGCTGGAGATCCCACTGGTCCTCATGGAGCTGCGGCACTTCGGCTACACGGGCGAGTTCATGACGCCCGAGGAGCTCCAACGGGCCGTCACCGAGCTGTCCGAGCTCAGCCGCAGCGCCTACGAGCGCGCGCTGCTGTTCCGCACCCCGCTGCCCGAGGACGTCCTGAGGGAATCCATCCTGCGGATCACGGAGAACCCGGTGGTCCGGGGCGTCGGCGGCTTCCTCGTGGTGGCCTCCCTGACGGGCGTCCCGCAGGCTGGAGGACCCACGAAGACGCTGATGACCGACTGGGACGCCAGGGACATCGCGCTCAGGCTGGGCGAGTACGCCCTGGGCAGAGCGCTGCACGACGACGATCCCGCCTACCGGCGCCTGCGGACGGCGCTCAGCGAGGCGTACGAGCTGCTGCCCCAGATGCCTCCGGGAGGAGGACAGGCGAGGGCCCGGAGCATCTTCGACGAGGCACGGACCGCCCTGGACATTCTCGCCGACCCCTGGCAGACGCCTCCGGTGATGCCCTGGTTCGCGGAGCTGGTGGCGGTGGACGGGGCGCGGGTTCCTCTGGACCGGGTGCTGGTGGTCGGGCACCGGGATGCCGAGGGCAGGCCGGTGGGGACGTCCTCGCGTCCGGTCCAGGACTGGCAGGACGCCCACCGGCATCACTACGGCCTGTTGCCCGGGGTGGTCGGGTTCACTTTGGTGCGGCCTGGTCCGGTGCCGTTGGAGAGTCCGGTGCAGACGCTGCCGTTCGCCGACGCCTATCTGGTCGGGTTGAGCGGTGGTCCGACGGTGGCGTCGCTGGTGTTGTCGGACGGTTCCGAGGAGGTTGTCGATTATGCGCGGGTGGTGGATTTCCTCTTCGCGGTGGACGGTCATCTGAGCGCGTTGGCGCCGGAGCGTCCGGTGCTGGTGGTGGGGGCGGATCTGGCGGG
>NZ_JBHYQH010000089.1:0-7980 GCF_042746715.1 Streptomyces sp. NPDC058741
GGTAGTAGCAGGTGCGGTCGGCGACCACCGAGACGCCGTCCGCGCGCAGGTACGCCTCCATGGTGAACAGCGCGTCCTCGCCGGTGAACAGCGACTCGTCGAACCGCATGCCGTGCCGGTCGAGCAGGGCCCGGCGGAACAGCTTCTGCGCGCTGAGCGTGAACTTGATGGGGGAGGAGAAGACGTCGGTGCGTTCCACCGTCGCCCCCCACATGGACTTCGGCGCGGAGCGGTTGACGCCCTCGACCTTGCCGAGGACGACGTCCGTGCCGGCGCGGTCGGCCATGGCGACCATCCGCTCCAGGGCCTCGGGGCCCAGGCGGTCGTCGGCGTCCAGGAAGAAGACGTACCGCCCCGTCGCCTTGCCCAGGCCGACGTTGCGCGGGCCGCTGGGGCCGCCGGAGTTCTCCTGCCGGATCACCAGGACGGGCATCGGGGCGCGCACGGCGAACTCCTCCAGATAATCCCCCGTGCCGTCCGTCGAGCCGTCGTCCACGGCGATGACCTCGACGCGCTCCGGATCGATGGTCTGTGCCTCGACGGACGAGAGGCACTCGATCAGGTACGGCATCGCTTCGTACGCCCCGATGATCACGCTCACATCAGGCTGCGCCCCGGTCACGTCTCCCCCTCGTCACATTTCCCCCTGCCCACTGGGACAATTGTCCCTTACCTACTCATTCACTACTTGTTAGACGGGGGATCGACGGAGGCGGTTGCCTGGAGCACACGTGCGAGTGGGACACGTCACACGGTGAACGGACGGGAAAAGGACAGCGGAGAAGGGTCCGGCCCCGAGGAGGACTCCTCGGGGCCGGACCCTTCGGCTGCGGGCGGCGGTTCAGGCCGTGCCGACGCCGTCCGTCTCACCGGCCGGGGACAGCCGTTGCCCGGGCAGGGCGTTCGCCAGCTCGGTCGCGGTCTCGGCTTCGATCTCGGTCGCAGCCGGGGTCTCGGTCGCGGTCGCGGTGTCGGCCTCGGCCTCCGCGAGGGCGGCCGCGTCCCGTGACTGCTGGCCGACGTTGCGGGTCTCGGCCTTGAGCGCGAGGTTCGCGACAGCGGTGTTGAACTGCTCGATGGAGGCCGGCTCGTCCGGGCCCAGCAGGTACTGCTTGAGCTTCTTGCGGTCCTCCGCCAGCGGGTCGGCGGCCGGGTCGCGTACGGCGTCCAGCAGCTCGCCGAGCTCGGCGGCGCTGTTGGAGAGGATCACCGCGGCGCGCACCGCCGTGTTGTTGCGCTTGAACTCCTCGGCACCCACCTCGGCGGAGTCCGTGACCGCGTACGGCTTGCCGCTGGCGATGAAGTCGGAGACCACGCTGGAGATGTCGGAGACCATCGCGTCGGAGACGTTGAAGCAGTCGTACAGGCGCGGCTCGGCGCCCGTGATGACGCGGTGCTCCCAGGACGGGAAGGCCCGCCAGTAGGCGTCGTTCCACTCGGTGCGCAGCCGGGCGACCTCCTCGTGCCGGGCGACGTCGACCAGCCCGTCACGGGTGGCCTCGGCCTCGTCACGGCGCTCGCCGCCGGTGCCCGACAGCTGCGCGAGCCGGGCCTCGATCCGCTGCAGCTCGGCCTTGGCGTCCGCGTGGGCGGCGGTGTCGGGGACGAACCGCGGGTTGATGGCGCGCTCGGCGGCGGCCTTCTCGACCAGGGCGGTGATCCGCTGGTGCGCGGCGCCCGCCTCCTTGCTGACGGTGCCCGTGAAGGGGTGCGGCTTGTACAGGACGCGGACCGGCGGGTCGGCCGCGACGAGCCTCTTCACGATGTTCTCGCCGGCCAGCACGATCGAGGTGTTGCCCGGGTTGCCGTCCCAGCCCTCCCAGGTGGGGGCGTACAGCACCGTCGGGCAGCGTGCGTCGGCGGCTCCGCCGCGGGGGCCCTCGGGCACGCCCTGCCAGGGCTGGATCGGGGCGAGCTGGGGGCGGCCGACCTCGACGATGTCGTCGTCGCGGACACCGACGTCGGCGACGGCGTAGCGGTCGCGGCCGGCGCGGCCGGCCGTCCACACCTCGTCGTAGACCTTGCTGTACGGGTTGACGCTGGCGAGCTTGTCGCTGTCGCCGTGGCCGATGAAGACGTGCTTCATGGTGGGCACGCGCAGCAGGTGGATGTTCTTGCCGACGTTCGCCGCGTAGAGCGCGACCCGCACCGTGCTCAGGTCCAGGTTCATCAGGTGCACCCCTCCGGGCACGCAGACGACCGGGACCGTGGTGGGCGCCAGGTTGTTGAGGATGGCGCGCTCGCGCAGGATGATCAGCGGCTTGGAGTCCAGGTTCTCCATGGTGTCCAGCCACATGTTGACCTGGTAGGCGGAGTCCTTCGAACCGGAGAAGTACAGGACCGTCTCCGGCTGGTACTCGCGCAGCCAGTCGTCGACCGCGGCCAGGGCCTTCTCGGCGTTCGGCGGGGTCTTCCGGCCGCGCACGTACGGCATGAGCGCCAGGACGTACAGGACGCCGAGGGCGACCGTGACGCCGATGCCGACGAAGCCGATCAGCGACGAGTGGACCTGGGCGGCGACCAGGATGGCGACGACCGCCACGAGGTCGAGGTGCAGCATCTTCTCGGCGGAGCGGTGCATCAGCCGGCGCGGCGGGGCGTCCGGGATGCGGATGCGGGACTTCAGGTCGATGTTGCGCGTGGCGACCGGCAGGCGGCGGCGGTTGCGGATCAGCTGGACCAGCGCGCCGTGCGGGGCCTGCAGGCCGTAGAAGGCGATGAAGCAGGCGATCGCCCCGTAGGAGATCAGGTTGTCCGCGAGGGACAGCCGGGCCAGCAGCAGGACGAGCAGCAGCTGCCGGATCAGGAAGCGGATCGACAGCCCGGCCCGGACCTTGCCGAGGCGGTTGATCAGGTAGCTGCCCTTGCGGTGCAGATAGTGGTCCGCCAGGTACGTCACGGCGGCCGCTGCCGCGAAGGCGGGGACGCTCGGGACGAGCGCGGCCAGCATGAGGGCGGGGAAACCCGCCACCATGAGGACCGCCGCGGCCAGCTCGGCCGCGCTGCCCACCCGGGCGACGCGAATAGCGGTGGATATCACGGAGGAACCTGCTCTTGGGAGGGGTGTGCCGGTCTTGGTCAAGAATGCGGCTGATCTGTGAATATTCACGAGGGTACGGATTCAGGCCCCTGCGAACACTCCTGTTACCGACGTGGGTGACAGAAGGGCGCAGAGGCCTGAATTACCGAAGTCTATTTGGCGCCCATCATTACACGCCGTCCTGCCGGTCCAGGACCGAGGCCAGTGCCTGCTCGAAGCCGGACGCGCGGGCCGCACCGGCCGTCGGGTCCTGCTGGCGGACGTCGATGACGTGCCCGGTCAGCTCGGACAGCAGCACGTCGAGCGAGGTGCGGGCCACGGCCTCGGAGGACAGCAGGGAACCGGTGGGCTCCTGGCCGAAGGCCTTGGTGCGCATCGGGGTGGCGGTGCGCTCGGGGTTGATGCAGTTCACGCGCACGCCGTCGCCGGCCCACTCGTCGGACAGGGCCTGGGTGAGGTTCACCATGGCGGCCTTGGTGGAGGAGTACAGGCTGTACTCGGCGCGGCCGCGGGTGTAGCTGCTGGAGGTGTACAGGAGCAGCTGGCCCTTGGTCTCGGAGAGGTACTTGTACGAGGAGCGGGCGATCTGTACCGGGGCCAGGTAGTTGACCTTCAGCGCCTCCTCGATGGTGGCGTTGTCCGTCTCGGCGAGCTTGCCTATGCGCAGTACGCCGGCGGTGTTCACCACGTAGTCGATGCGGCCGGTCTCGGCGTACGCCTTGGAAAGGGCGTCGTCGACCTCCTCCGGGTTCTCCACGTGGGTGCCGGTGGTGGAGCGGCCCAGGGCGTAGACCTTTGCGCCGTAGGACTCGGCGAGTTCGGCGATGTCCTTGCCGATGCCGTAGGAGCCGCCGAAGACGACGACCGTCTTGCCGGTCAGCAACTGGCGGTAGGCCTCCTCGCTCACCTGCTCGGGGGCGGCCGTGGAGGCCAGCTGGAAGAGCTTGTCGGCGATGAAGACGTCGACGGGCTGGGTGACCTTCATGTTGTACTCGTCACCCGCGACGACGTGGATCGGCACGTCCGGCAGGTACTTGAGTACGACCGAGCAGTCGTCGGTGGCCTGGAAGTTGGGGTCGCCGGCGGCGACCTCGTAGGCCCGTTTGATGGTGGACAGCTTGAAGGCCTGCGGCGTCTGGCCGCGGCGCAGCCGGGAGCGGTCCGGGATCTCGGTGATGAACTCGCCGTCCTCGCCGTGCGTGCGCGTGACGATGATGGTGTCCGCCGAGGGGATCGCCACGTCGACGGCCTGGTAGCGCTGCAGCGCGGCGACGCAGTCGTCGATGACGCGCTGCGAGAGCAGCGGGCGGACGGCGTCGTGGAAGAGGACGTTGGGGTCCTCGCCCTCGGCGAGGCCCTCGCCCAGGGCGGCGATGGCGCGCTCGGTGGTCTCGTTCCGCGTGGAGCCGCCCTCGATGACCTTCGAGACCTTCCTGAAGCCGGCCTTGGCGACGATCTTCTCGATGTCGGGGACGTAGCCCTGCGCCATCAGCACGATGACGTCGTCGATGGAGTCGGCGTTCTCGAAGGTGGTCAGCGTGTGCTCGATGACTGCCTTGCCGGCGATCTTCAGCAGCTGCTTGGGGATCGACAGACCCACCCGCTGGCCGGTGCCACCGGCCAGGATCACTGCGGTGGTACGGGGCTTGGCTATGTGCTGGGACACAGGTGACCTACCTCGGGACGACAGGGAACGCGGAAATGCTCCCACTTGTGGTTACCGCAGTGCAAGGTGAGCGCCTTCCGCCGCATATGTGCGCGCCACCCGTGATTCACCTGCCGCCGCCGGTTGTTGACGAGACGGTTCCACAGCACGGCGCGGACGCCTCGTTGATTGCTGTGAGTAACTCCACAAGGAGTTCCGGATCAGGATTGTGCGGCTGTTCGGTCTCGGAGCGGGCAATCCTGACCGGTCGGCGAGGTGCGCACACAAGCCGAGGAGCCCGGGACCGCGTGCGGTCCCGGGCCCTCATTGGAACCTGACGGTCGTCGCGGAGCGCGGCCGCGGTGGACCCGGCGGCGGGAGGAGCGGCGTGCGCGGCCATCGGGGTGGTGACGGCCGCCGCGACCGATCGGCCGATCCTGCGCCTGGTCATGGACTGGGGCACGTGAACTCCGGTGATCCGCTGGGCGGTTGCCTGCGGAGCAGACCAAGATCCGCTCCGCACCGCCCCGTACGACTCACCGCACGACGACTTGGTTGCCCCGCAGTCCGTCGCTGATGCGCTCCTGGCCGCCCGAGGGGCTAGAACGGCTCGAAGTCGTCGAACGCCCGCTGCGCCTCGTCCCGCTCGGCCTGCCGGTCCTTGCGGCGCTGCGCGGCCGGCCGCTCCCCTTCGAGCCGGTGGTCCTCACCGCGCCGGCCGAGCATCTCCGCCCCGGCCGTCATGGACGGCTCCCAGTCGAAGACGACCGCGTTGTCCTCGGGTCCGATGGCGACGCCGTCGCCGCCCCGGGCACCCGCCTTCATCAGTTCCTGCTCGACACCGAGCCGGTTGAGCCGGTCCGCGAGGTAGCCGACGGCCTCGTCGTTGTTGAAGTCGGTCTGCCGCACCCAGCGCTCGGGCTTCTCACCGCGCACCCGGAACAGGCCGTCGGCCTCGCGCACCACGGTGAAGCCCGTGTCGTCCACGGCCTTGGGCCGGATCACGATCCGCGTGGCCTCTTCCTTCGGCTTCGCCGCCCGGGCCTGCGCCACGAGCTCGGCGAGCGCGAACGACAGCTCCTTGAGCCCCATGTGCGCCACGGCCGACGCCTCGAACACGCGGTAGCCGCGCGCCTCCAGGTCGGGCCGCACCATCTCGGCCAGGTCCTTGCCGTCCGGTACGTCGATCTTGTTCAGCACGACGATCCGCGGCCGGTTGTCCAGCCCGCCGTACTGCCGCAGCTCCTCCTCGATGACGTCGAGGTCGGAGACCGGGTCGCGCTCGGACTCCAGCGTCGCGGTGTCCAGGACGTGCACCAGCACGCTGCACCGCTCCACATGCCTCAGGAACTCCAGGCCCAGGCCCTTGCCCTGGCTGGCACCGGGGATCAGCCCGGGCACGTCGGCGATCGTGTAGACCGTCGAACCGGCCGTGACGACACCGAGGTTCGGCACGAGCGTGGTGAAGGGGTAGTCGGCGATCTTCGGCTTGGCCGCGCTGAGCACCGAGATCAGCGACGACTTGCCGGCGCTCGGGTAGCCGACGAGCGCCACGTCGGCGACCGTCTTCAGCTCCAGGACGATCTCCTGCACGTCACCCGGCTCGCCGAGCAGCGCGAAACCGGGCGCCTTGCGCCGGGCGGAGGCCAGGGCCGCGTTGCCGAGCCCGCCCCGGCCGCCCTGCGCGGCGACGTAGGAGGTGCCGTGCCCGACCAGGTCCGCGAGGACGTTGCCCGCCTTGTCCAGCACGACCGTGCCGTCCGGCACCGGCAGGACCATGTCCTGGCCGTCCTTGCCGGAACGGTTGCCGCCCTCACCGGGCTTGCCGTTGGTGGCCTTGCGGTGCGGGGAGTGGTGGTAGTCCAGCAGCGTGGTGACGGACTGGTCGACGGTGAGGATCACGTCCCCGCCGCGACCGCCGTTGCCGCCGTCCGGACCGCCGAGCGGCTTGAACTTCTCACGGTGGACGGAGGCACAGCCGTGGCCTCCGTTACCCGCGGCGACATGCAGCTCGACGCGGTCCACGAAGGTGGTCATGGTGGGTGCCTCCAGAAGTACGTCCGAGATTTACTTGTTCAACGAGATGATCTTGCTCGACAAGATGCGCTTGCTCAGCAAGATGCACTTGTCCAACACGCGAAAGGCGGACCCGCCTTCCCGCAACGGGAAGTGAGGTCCGCCTCGCGAGAGTGTCCGGTCAGGCGACCGGAACGATGTTCACGACCTTGCGGCCACGGTGGGTGCCGAACTGCACCGAACCGGCCTGCAGCGCGAACAGCGTGTCGTCACCGCCACGGCCGACGCCCGCGCCGGGGTGGAAGTGGGTGCCGCGCTGACGGACCAGGATCTCACCAGCGTTGACGACCTGACCGCCGAAGCGCTTCACGCCGAGCCGCTGGGCATTGGAGTCGCGACCGTTCCGGGTGGACGATGCGCCCTTCTTGTGTGCCATTTCTCCTCAGTCCCTTACTTCGCAGCCGTGGGGATCTCGGTGACCTTGATCGCCGTGTACTGCTGGCGGTGGCCCTGACGACGGCGGTAACCCGTCTTGTTCTTGTAGCGCAGAATGTCGATCTTCTGCCCCTTGTGGTGGTCCACGACCTCGGCCTGGACCTTGATGCCGGCCAGCACCCACGGGTCGCTGGTCACGGCCTCGCCGTCGACAACGAGCAGGGTCGAGAGCTCGACCGTGTCGCCAACCTTGGCAGTGGAAATCTTGTCAACCTCAACGATGTCGCCGACAGCAACCTTGTGCTGGCGACCACCGCTGCGCACGATGGCGTACACGCGGACTCACTCTCTCGCTCGGGAAACGGCACCCCGCAGGCCAGCCACCCGACACAGCGAGCGGCCTCTCCTGGGCGCCCGGCGCCCGGAGGATGAGGTTTACGGGGATGTGGCGGGTCAATCGACACGCCGACGGTCAAGGTTACGGGGCCGCGGCCGAGGGGGTCAAACCGAGCCGGGGCCCCCGCCTGTGCGGCCGGTCATTCCGGTCGCGCTCCGGGGCGTACGCGGCACGCGCGCACGCCCCGGCAGGCGTTCGTGCGGGTCAGCCCTCGTCGGTGGCGGCCGAGACGGAGGAGCGCGTCTGCTCGGCCGCCGCGGTCTTCTTCGACGTGGTCTTCTTGGCGGCCGACGTGGTGGTCTTCGCCGCCTTCTTGGCCGTCGTCTTCTTGGCCGCGGTCTTCTTCGCCGCGGTCTTCTTGGTGGCGGCCTTCTTCGCCGTGGCCTTCTTGGCCGTCTTGCGGGCCGCCTTCTTGGCGGGAGCCTGCTCCTCGGCGGCCTCGTCGGC
>NZ_JBHYQH010000090.1:0-6306 GCF_042746715.1 Streptomyces sp. NPDC058741
CCCGCGTCCGGGGGCGCCCCCGCGTCCGGCGGCGCCCCCGCACCCGAGCCGGGCGAGCACCGAGCCGTCGCCGCCGTGACCGGCGCCACCGCGGAACTCCTCGCCGGCCCCGTCCGCACCGGCGAACGTCCCCCGCTCGCCTTCCTCTTCTCCGGGCACGGCTCGCAGTGGCTCGGCATGGGCCGCGACCTCTTCGCCGAACCCGCCTTCCGCGCCGCCCTGGAGGCCTGCGACACCGCCGTGCGCCGGTACAGCGGCTGGTCCGTCACCGAGGAACTCCTCGCCGGCCGCACCCGGTCCCGGCTGCACCGCACCGACGTCGTCCAGCCCGTGCTGTTCTCCGTGCAGATCGCCCTGGCCCGCACCCTGACCGCCTGGGGCCTGGAACCCGACACCGTGCTCGGACAGAGCGTCGGGGAGGTCGCCGCGGCCGTCGTCGCCGGCGCCCTCGACCTCGACGAGGGCGCCCGCCTGATCACCACCTGGTCCGCGCTGATCGCCGAACGCGCCTGCGGCCTCGGCGCCCTCACCGTCTGCGACCTCGGCGTCGACGACGCCGCCGAACTCACGGCCGACCCCACCCGCGGCATCACCGTCGCCGGCCACCTCGCCCCCGGACAGGTCTGCCTGTCCGGGCCCCTGGACGCCGTCGCCGCACTCGAACGCGACCTCGCGGAGCGCGGCGCCCGCACACTGCGCGTCAACATCGACTACGCCTCCCACAGCGACACCCTGCGCGACCTCGCCCCCGAACTCCTCCGCCGCCTCGGCACGGTAGGCGCCCGCACCACCTCCGTCCCCTTCTTCTCCACCGTCCTCGCCGACCACGTCGACGGCACCGCACTGGACGCCGCCTACTGGGTCCGCAACATGTGCGAACCGATGCTGCTGGCCGAGTCGGTGACCGCCCTCACGCTCGCTCGTCCCGCCGCCACCCGCGGACTGCGCGTCGTCGAGATCGCCCCGCACCCCGTCGCCCGCCACTGCGTCGAGCGGACCTTCGCCGACCTCGGCGACACCCGCTCGTCGGCCCTCGCCACCTGCCGCCGCGACCGCAGCGCCCGCCGCGACCTGGAGGAACTCGCCGCACGCCTGTGGTGCGACGGACATGACGTCGACTGGGACGCCGTGCACGGCCGCCAGGAGCGCACCGCCCGCCGCGCCCCCCTCATCCTGACCGTGTCCGGCAAGACCGCGCAGGCCCGCGCCGCGAACGCCGCCCTGCTCGCCGACCACCTCGAGGGCGCCGCCGAGGGCGACCTCCTCGACGCCGCCTACACCGCCGCCCACCACCGCACCCACTTCGAGCACCGGGCCGGCATCACCGCCGGGTCCGTCACCGGGGCCGTCGAGGCGCTGCGGGCACTGGCCGGCGACCGGGCCCACCCGGACGTCGTCGAGGGTGCCGCCGTCACCGGCGCTCTGGCGGTGCTGTTCACGGGCCAGGGCAGTCAGCGTCTCGGTATGGGCCGTGCCCTGTACGCGGCGTTCCCGGAGTTCCGGGAGGCGTTCGACGAGGTGGCCGCCGCGCTGGACCCCCATCTGCGGGTGCCGTTGACGGCCGTGCTGTTCGCGGCCGCGGACAGTGCGGACGCGGAGCTGGTGCACCGGACGGAGTTCGCCCAGCCGGGGCTGTTCGCGGTCGAGGTGGCGCAGTTCCGGCTGTGGCAGGCGTGGGGGATCGCGCCCGCCGCGGTGGCGGGGCATTCGGTGGGCGAGCTGGCGGCCGCGCACGTGGCCGGGGTACTGGATCTGGCCGACGCGGCGCGGCTGGTGTCGGCGCGCGGCCGGCTGATGCAGGCGTGCGAGGCGGGCGGCGCGATGGCGTCCGTGGAGGCACCGGAGCAGGAGGTGGCCGAGGTACTGGCCTCGGTCGACGGCCGCATCTCGGTGGCCGGCCTCAACAGCCCCACGCAGACGGTCGTCAGCGGCGACCGCGCGGCCGTGCGGACGGTGGTCGCGCACTTCGCCGCGGCCGGACGCCGGACACGTGACCTGGCGGTCTCGCACGCCTTCCACTCCCCCCACATGGACGCGATGCTCGCCGCCTACGCAAAGGTCGCCGCCTCCTGCGCGTTCGGCGAGCCCACGATCCCGCTGGTGTCGACGGTGACCGGCGACTGGGCCGCGGCCGGGGAACTGGCCGACCCGGCCTACTGGGTGCGCCAGGTCCGCGAGGCGGTGCGGTTCCTGGACGCCGTGCGCACGCTGGAAGCCTCCGGCACGGCGCGCTACCTGGAGTGCGGCCCGGCGGCCGTGCTGTCCGCGACGGGCGCCGCATGCGTCGAGAGGGAAGCGGTGTTCGTCGCCTCCCAGCGCTCCCCGCGCGGCACCGAACCCGTCGACGAGGTCCGCACCCTGGTCCGCGCCCTCGCCGCCCTGCACGTCGCGGGCGAGGACCTCGCCTTCGAGCGCGTCCTGGCCGGAGGCCGCCCCGCCGCCCTGCCCACCTACGCCTTCCAGCGCGAGCACCACTGGCTGGAGACCACCCGCGACGCGCGCTCCGGCGCCCGGGAACCCTCCCGTGCCGAGGACGCCTTCTGGGAGGCCGTCGGCAGCGGCGAGGCCGGCCGACTGTCCGAACTCCTCGGCGCGGCCGACGCCGACGCCATCGCCGCCGTCCTGCCCCACCTGGCCGCCTGGCGCGCACAGCAGACCCGCGCGGGCCGCCTCGCCGACTGGATCTACGAGGAGACGTGGGAGCCCTCCGCCGTCGCGCGCACCGCGCCCACCCCGCACGGACACTGGCTGATCGCCGCCTCCGCGACCGCCTCCGCCCGCGCCGAACGCCTCGCCGCCACCCTCGCGGCCGCCGGAGCGCACCCCCACCTCCTGACCACCGGCACCGACCGGCCCGCCTGCGCCGCGCTGATCGCCGCCCTGACCGCGGCCCTCGGCGAGGACACCCTCGGCGGCGTCCTCGCCGTCACCGGCCCGGACAGCCTCCCGCACCCCGCCCACCCGGACGGGACCGCGGCCGCCGCGCACGGCCTCACTCTCGTGCAGGCCCTGGCGGACACCGCCGTACGGGCCCCGCTGTGGTTCCTCACCGAGGGAGCCGTCGCCGCGCACGCCGCCGACCCGGCACCCGACCCCGCCCAGGCCCAGATCTGGGGCCTCGGCCATGTCGTCGCCCTCGAACACGCCGCCCGCTGGGGCGGACTGGTCGACCTGCCCGCCCACCCCGGCGACAGCGAGCTGCGCCACCTGCTCGCGACCCTCGCCGCACACGGCACGCCCACCGCCGAGGAGCACGTCGCCCTGCGCCCCTGCGGACGCCTGGCCCGCAGGCTCCGCCGCGCCGACCCCGGCGCGCAGGCCCGCCCCTTCACCCCGCGCGGCACCGTCCTGGTCACCGGCGGCAGCGGAGCCCTCGCCGCACACCTCGCCCGCCGCCTCGCCGAACGGGGCGCCGAGCACCTCGTCCTCGCCTCCCGGCGCGGCCCCGCCACCGCCGGCGCCGCCGAACTCACCGCCGGCCTCGAAGCCCTCGGCGCCCGCGTCACCCTCGCCTCCTGCGACGTCACCGACCGGCAGCAGCTCGCCGCCCTCGTCGACACGCTCAAGGCGGACGGCACCCCGCTGCGCGCCGTCTTCCACACCGCGGGCCTGCTCGACGACCGGCTGCTGGAAGGCCAGGACGCCGCGTCCCTCGCCGCGGCCGCCGCACCCAAGCTCACCGCGGCACTCCACCTGGACGAACTCACCCGCGACCTCGACCTCGACGCGTTCGTGCTGTACTCCTCCGTCGTCGGCGTCCTCGGCAACGTCGGCCAGGCCAACTACGCCGCCGCCAACGCCGCCCTCGACGCGCTCGCCGCCCGCCGCCGCGCGGCCGGCCTGCCCGCCGTCTCCGTCGCCTGGGGCCCCTGGGCCGACGGCGGCATGACCCACGGCGCCGCCGAGAGCCAGCTGCGCCGCATCGGCCTCGAACCCATGCCCGCCGCGCACGCGCTGGACGCCCTGGACGCCGTACTCGACCGGGGCCCCGCCGTCCTCGTCGCCGGCATCGACTGGGCCCGTGCCGCCACCGCCTACGGCGAAGGCCGCGACCGCCCCTTCCTGCGCACCGTCCCCGAGGCCGCCCGCGCCGTGGCGGACGCCGCGCCCGCCGGCACCGGCACGACCGTACGGGCGACCCTCCTCGACCTGCCCGAGGAGGCGCGCGCCGACCATGTGCGACGCCTGCTGGCCGTCGAGGCCGCCGCGGTCCTCGGCGTGAGGGATCCCGCAGCCCTCGATCCCGAACGCGGTTTCAAGGATCTCGGCTTCGACTCGATGATGTCCGTCGACTTCAGTGTCCGCGTCCAGCAGCGCACCGGCGTGCTCACCCCGAAGACCCTCGTCTTCGACCACCCGAACCTGGCCGCCGCCGCCCGCTGGCTGCTCTCCGAACTCGCCCCCGCCCCGCAGGCCCCCGGCCCCGCGGCCCCCGCCGCCATCCGCCGCCCGGCCGGCGAACCCCTGGCGATCGTCGGCGTCGGCCTGCGCATGCCCGGTGACGCCCACGACCTGGACAGCCTCTGGCAGGTCCTCGCCGAGGGCCGCGACACGGTCACCACCGTGCCCGCCGACCGCTTCGACGTCGACGCCTGCTACGACCCCGACCCCGACGCCGACGGCCGCACCTACACCCGCCACGCCTCCTTCCTCGGCGACGTGGCCCGCTTCGACGCCGCCTTCTTCGGCATCAGCCCCCGCGAGGCCGAACCGATGGACCCGCAGCACCGGCTGCTGCTGGAGACCGCCTGGAACTGCCTGGAGAACGCCGGCATCCGCCCGCGCGACCTGCGCGACGGCAGCACCGGCGTCTTCGTCGGCGCGGGCGTCGGCGAGTACGGCAAGCACCGGCAGGGCGGCACCGCCGACACCTACACCCTGACCGGCACCCTGCCCAGCTTCAACGCCGGCCGGCTCTCCTACCACCTGGGCCTCCAGGGACCGGCGCTGTCCGTCGACACCGCCTGCTCCTCCTCCCTCGTCGCCCTTCACCTGGCCTGCGAGGCACTGCGCTCCGACGAGTGCGAACTGGCCCTCGCCGGCGGTGTGCAGGTGCTCGCCGACCCGGACGCGTTCGTGGCGCTCAGCCGCTCCCACGCGCTCGCACCCGACGGCCGCAGCAAGACCTTCTCCGCCGAGGCCGACGGCTACGGACGCGGCGAGGGCGTCGGCATGGTCGCGCTGATGCGGCTGTCCGACGCCGTCGCCCAGAACCGCACCGTGCTGGGCGTGATCCGGGCGACCGCCGTCAACCACGACGGAGCCAGCAGCGGAATCACCGCCCCCAACGGCTCCTCGCAGCAGAAGGTCATCCGCACCGCCCTCGCCTCGGCCGGGCTCACCTCCGCCGACGTCGACTATGTCGAGTGCCACGGCACCGGCACGTCTCTCGGCGACCCCATCGAGGTGCAGGCCCTGGCCGCCGTCTACGGCGAAGGCCGCGGGCCGGGCCGCGAACTCGGTCTCGGCACGGCCAAGAGCGTCATCGGCCACCTGGAGTCGGCGGCCGGCATCGCGGGGGTCTGCAAGGTCCTCGCCTCCTTCCGCCACGACGCCCTGCCCGCGACGCTCAACAGCAGCCCGCGCAACCCGAACATCGCCTGGGACGACCTCCCGGTCCGCGTCGTCGACACCCTCGAACCGTGGGAGCGGGACGGGTCGCGTCCGCGTCGTGCGGGTGTGTCGTCGTTCGGTCTCAGTGGCACCAACGCGCACGTGATCGTGGAGGAGCCGCCCCTCGCCGAGCCGCCGCTCACCGAGCCGCCGCTCGCCGGGCCGCCGCTCGCCGAGCCGTCCGGGCTCGCCGAGTCGTCCGAGCCGTCCGAGCCGTCCGAGCTGTCCGGGCTCGCCGGGCCGCCGCTCGCCGGGCCGCCGCTCGCCGGGCCGCCGCTCGCCGGGCCGCCGCTCGCCGGGCTGTCCGGGCTCGCCGAGCCGTCCGAGCTGTCTGTGGGGGTGGCGGGTCCGGTGCCGGTGGTGGTGTCGGGTCGTGACGGGGCGGTGGTGCGGGAGCAGGCGGGGCGCTGGGCGTCGTGGCTGGCCGGGCAGGAGGGGGTGCGTCTGGGGGATGTGGCGCGGACGGCCGCGGTGCACCGTACGCACTTCGAGTCGCGGGCCAGTGTGGTCGCTGCCGACGTGTCCGAGCTGGTGGAGGGGTTGGGTGCGCTGGCGGCCGGTGAGGCTCACGGTGCGGTGGTGACCGGGGTGGCGGAGCGGCGCGGGAAGGTGGTGTTCGTCTTTCCGGGGCAGGGTTCGCAGTGGGTTGGTATGGGGCGTGAACTCCTGGCGTCGAGTGTGGTGTTCCGGGAG
>NZ_JBHYQH010000091.1:0-5828 GCF_042746715.1 Streptomyces sp. NPDC058741
CTGGCCTGTGCCGGTCAGGGCGGTATGGCGTTGATCGAGTGGCCGGTGTCGCGGGTGGAGGAGTTCCTGGCCCCCTATGGCGACGCTTTGTCGGTTGCGGCGGTCAACACCGCCGGTTCGACGATCATCTCCGGCGAGGTGGGCGCCGTCGTCGCCATCGTGGCGGAACTCGGCGCGAAGGATGTCTACGCGCGCAGGATCAATGTGGACTACGCGTCCCACAACGCGCAGATGGATCCGTTGCTGCCGGGTCTGGCCGCCCGGTTCCAGAACCTCGTCCCGCGGGCCGCGGAGATCGCCTTCTACTCGACCGTGACCGGCGCAGCCGCCACGGGCACGGAGTTGGACGGCACGTATTGGTGCCGCAATCTGCGGGAGCCGGTTCGTTTCGATCGGGCCCTGACCCGGTTGCTGGACGACGGTCACACGGTTTTCGTGGAGATCTCCGCGCATCCGGTGCTGTCGATGCCGCTGACCGACGGCAGTGCCGAGCGCGGTGGCATCGTCGTGGGTTCCCTGGCGCGTGAGCAGGGCGGAAGTGCGCAGTTGCTGCGCAATCTGGGCCTGTTGCACGTCCAGGGCCATCCCCTCGACTGGGACCGGGTGCTGGGCACCGGCACCGTCGTGCCACTGCCGACCTACGCCTTCCAGGGCGAGCGGTACTGGTCGGACGTACCCAGGACGGCCGGGGACGCCGGATCGCTCGGTCTCGACGCCTCCGCACACCCGTGGATCGGGGCGGTGACACCGCTCGCCGGCGGCGAGGGCCACCTGATCACCGGCCGGCTGTCGCTCGCAGAGCAGCCGTGGCTCGCGGACCACACGGTCTTCGGGTCGGTCATCGTGCCCGGCACCGGACTGCTGGAGCTGGCCACCGCCGCGGCGCACGAGGCCGGGGCGGCCGGGGTCGCCCAGCTGACACTGGCCGAACCGCTGGTGATCGACGACGCCGTACGGATCCAGATCACCGTCGGCGCGCCGGACGCCACGGGCCGCCGGACGATCGCCGTCCACAGCAGCCCGGAGACCGCCCCCGCCGAATGGACGCAGCACGCGTCCGGCGAGCTGGCCGAGACCACCGCCGAGCCCGACACCACGGTGTTCGGTGAACTGGCGCAGTGGCCGGTGCCGGGAGCCGAACGGGTCGAACTCGACGGGCTCTACGACCGGTTCGCCGCACAGGGCATCGACTACGGGCCCGTGTTCCGCGGCCTGACCGAGCTGTGGCGCAAGGGCGACACCGCCTACGGCCTCGTCCGCCTGCCCGACCCGGACGCCGCCGGGTTCCTGCTGCACCCGGCGCTGCTGGACACCGCCCTGCACGTCATGAAGGGCGTCGCCCGCGAGGAGGCCCCCGGCGCGCTGCTGCCGTTCGAGTGGAGCGACGTCGCGCTGCACGCGGCGGGCAGCGGTGAACTGCGCGTACGGATCGACGTGTCCGACGGAGCCGACGGAGTTGACGGCGTCGCGAGCGGCCGGCGGATCCGGGTGTGGGCCTGCGACGCGGCCGGCGGGCCCGTCGTACGGATCGGGGCCCTGCATCTGCGCCGGGCGACGGCCGGGCAACTGCGCTCCGCGCGCGGCGGCGCCGACGCACTGCACCGTCTGGAGTTCCGGCCGGTCGCGGCCCCCGAGGCGCGGGGCCCGGTCGCCGACGCCGTGCTGACGGGCACGGGCCTGATCGCCGGACTGCTGGGCGTACCGGTCCTCGCGGACGGCGAGGCCCTCGCCGCGCGGCTCACCGCGCGACAGGACGCGCCCGCCCGGATCGTCGTCGACGCCACCGGAAGGCCGCCGTTCGACAGCGAGCCCGAAGCCGCCTACCGGGCCACCGAGTTCGCCCTGGCACAGCTCCGGGAACTGCTGTCCGACGACCGGCTCACGGACACGGAACTGGTGTGGGTGACGCGCGGCAGCGTGGCCGCCGCGCCCGGTGACTCGTTCGACGGACTGCCCAACGCCCCCCTGTGGGGCCTGGTCAGGTCCGCGCGCGCCGAGCACCCCGAGCGCACGCTGCGCCTGGTCGACCTCGGCCCGGACGACGCCGACCGCGACGCGCTCGTCCGCGCCCTCGCGGTCACCGGCGAGCCCGAACTGGCCGTCCGGAACGGCGAGGTGCGGGCCGCCCGCCTGGTCCGGGCCGCGCCCGCCGACGACACCGCCCCGGTACGCGCCCTCGACCCCGACGGCGCGGTGCTGATCACCGGCGGCACCGGCGAGCTGGGCCGCGAGACCGCCCGGCACCTGGTGCGCCACCACGGCGTACGGCACCTGGTGCTGACCTCACGGCGCGGGCCCGACGCCCCCGGCGCCACGGAACTCGTCCGGGAACTGGAAGAAGAAGGTGCGCGCTGCGTCCGTGTGGTGGCCTGTGATGTCTCGCGGCGGGATGATGTGGCGCAGGTGCTCGGTGCCGCTGCGCAGGGCCGCCCGTGGACTGCGGTCCTGCATCTCGCGGGAGTCCTGGACGACGGTGTCCTCCTCGGCCAGGACGCGCGCCGGCTCTCCCGCGTGATGGCCCCCAAGGTCACGGGCGTCCACCACCTGGACGAGCTCACCCGCGACCTGGACCTCGCGGCGTTCGTGCTGTTCTCCTCCGCCGCCGGCACCGTCGGCACCGCGGGGCAGAGCGTCTACGGCTCCGCCAACGCCTACCTCGACGCGTTCGCCGCCCGGCGACGCGCGGAGGGCCGCCCCGCCACCAGCCTCGCCTGGGGCCTGTGGCACCAGGCCGGCGTCGGCATGACCGCCCACCTGGGCACGGTCGAGCTGGAACGGATGCGCCGCCAGGGCATCGCCCCGATGCCCTTCGACCAGGGCATGGCCCTGCTGGACACCGCGCTCGCCCGCCCGGCCGGCGACTTCGTGCCCGTGCTGCTCGACCTGCGGGCCGTGCAGCGGGAAGCCGACCAGGGAGGCGAGGTGCCCGCCCTGTTCCGGGCGCTCGTACGGGCCCGGCTGCGCCGCGCGGCCGGCGGCTCCGGCTCCGGCCCCGGTGACGGCGCGGGTGGCCCGGGCGGTGCGGGTGGTCTGCGGGAACGACTGCTCGCGGCGGCCGAGGAACAGCGCACGGAGCTGGTCATGGACGTGGTGCTGCGCGAGGTCGCCACGGTGCTGGGCCTGTCCGGCGCCGGGACGCTCGTCCCGCAGCAGGTGCTCAAGGACCTGGGTCTCGACTCGCTGATGGCGGTCGAACTGCGCCGCCGTCTCTCCGCGGAGACCGGCCTGTCGCTGCCCGCGACCCTCGCCTTCGACCACCCGACCCCCGAGCACATCACCCGGCTGGTCCTGTCCCGCACGGACCTGCCCTCGACCGCCGCCCCCGCCCCCGCCTCCGGCACCGCTGCCGATCACGACCCGGCGTCCCTGTTGAGCTGGGCCGGTCCGGCCGAGACCGGGGAGGAGCGGTCCGTCGACGAGATCAACGCCGAACTCGACGCGCTGCTGGAGGCATCGGGGCTCGACCTCGACTGATCCGCCGGCACGGATCCGGAGGGCCTGGTACCGCTCAAGCCGTGCTCGACCGGTCGCCGGGCATCCTGCCGCCATGACGGATACGGACTTCGCGATTCAGCCCGCGTTCTTCACCGACCCCTTCCCCACCCTGCGAGCCCTCCGGCAGGAAGGGCCGGCCCGCCCCGTCCGGCTGCCGGACGGGGTGGAATGGTGGTTCGTCACCCGGCACGAGGACGTCCGCAGCGGCTTGGCGGATCCACGCCTGAGCAGCGCGGCCAACGACCACATGGCCAACGACGAGAGCCTGCCCACCACGGACGCCATCACGAGCGCCAACGACGCCACACGGCGCTCGCTGGTGAACCTCGACCCGCCGGACCACACCCGCCTGCGCAAACTGGTCGTCCGGGCGTTCAGCGCCACACGTGTCGACGGACTGCGCCCGCGCGTGCAGCAGATCGCCGACGAACTCCTCGACGCCATGGCCGCGGGGGACGGCGAGACCGACCTCATCGGCGCCTACGCGTCCGTCCTGCCCATCCGGGTGATCTGCGAACTGCTCGGCGTCCCCGAGGACCACGACGCGCTCCGCGAGAAGACGGGCGCCGCCTTCCAGGTCGTCAAGGACGACGCCTCCGCGGACGACATGGCACGGGCCTTCGCCTGGCTCACCGCGTACACCGAGCGCCTGATCGCGCTGAAGCACGACAACCCCGGTGACGACCTGCTCAGCGACCTGATCGCGGTGCACGAGGAGGACGACGACAGGCTCGACGACGAGGAACTGGCGGCCATGGCGCTGACCCTCCTCCTCGCCGGGCACGAGACGACGGTCCAGCTCATCGGCAACGGCATGAACGCCCTGTTCGACCATCCCGAGCAGCTGGCCGTGCTGCGGGAACGGCCCGAGCTGGTCAGCACCGCCGTCGACGAACTGCTGCGCTACGACGGCCCCACCAACCCCGGCGTCGCCCGCTACGCGACCGAGGACGTGACCCTCGGCGGGGTCCGCATCCCCCGCGGCGCACTGGTCCTGCTGTCCGTCGCCGCGGCCAACCGGGACCCGGCCCGGTTCACGGACGCCGACCGGCTCGACCTCACCCGTGACGCCACCGGACACCTCGGCTTCGGACACGGCATCCACTACTGCCTCGGCGCGCGGCTGGCCCGCATGGAGGGCGAGATCGCCATCGGCTCCCTGATGCGCCGCTTCCCGGACATACGGCGCGCCGTGCCGGCCGAGGAGGCCCGGTGGCGGCTGGGCATGGTCCGGGGGCTCGTCTCCCTGCCCGTGATCTTGCGGTGACGACGTCCAGGGTGCGTCCACTCGTGCTCTAGCTCGCCCCGATTCGATGGTCGGGCACCACATCTGTCCCGGGTACAGCCGCTTTCCGGCCCCGTCGCACCCGACGGCGTCACGCGCCTGGCAGCGAGGGTCGCGCTGATCGCGCAGAAAGGCTCGACGTGTCGAACACACAGCAGGACCTGAAGGCCGCGCTGCCCGCCATCCGGGCACTGCAGAAGCGGGCAGCCGATCTGGAGGCCCAGCTCACCGACCCGATCGCGGTGGTGTCGATGGCGTGCCGCCTGCCGGGCGGCATCGACACCCCCGAGGCGTACTGGGAACTGCTCGCGTCCGGCGGTGACGCGGTGGGCGGTCTGCCCGGCCGCTGGCGTGGACTCGACCTGTACGACCCGGACCCGGAGGCCGTCGGCAAGAGCTACGCGCGCGAGGGCGGGTTCCTGGCGGACGGGCATGTGGAGGACTTCGACGCCGGGTTCTTCGGCATCTCGCCGCGTGAGGCGGTGTCGATGGATCCGCAGCAGCGGCTGGTGCTGGAGGTGTCGTGGGAGGCGCTGGAGCGGGCCGGCATCCGGCCCGAGACCCTGAGCGAGAGCCGTACCGGCGTCTACCTCGGCACGATGAGCACCGACTACGGCGACCTCGGCCGCAACCTGGACGCCCTGGACGGCTACGTCAGCACGGGCAAGGCGTCCAGTGTCGTGTCCGGACGGGTCGCCTACACGCTGGGCCTCCAGGGCCCGGCCATCACGGTCGACACCGCGTGCTCGTCGTCGTTGGTGGCACTGCACCTCGCCGTCCAGGCGCTGCGTCAGGGCGAGTGCGAACTCGCCCTGGCCGGCGGCGTCACGGTGATGAGCGCACCGTCCCTCTTCGTGGAGTTCTCCCGCCTCAAGGGCATGGCCGCGGATGGTCGGTGCAAGTCGTTCTCGGCTGCCGCGGACGGTGCGGGGTGGTCGGAGGGTGTGGGTGTGCTGGTGCTGAAGCGGTTGTCGGTCGCGGAGCGTGACGGTGATCGGGTGCTGGCTGTGGTGCGTGGGTCGGCGGTGAACCAGGACGGGCGCAGTCA
>NZ_JBHYQH010000092.1:0-4955 GCF_042746715.1 Streptomyces sp. NPDC058741
TGCGGGAGGGGCCGGGCCGCATAACGGTCCGGCCCCTCCCGCATGTCACGGGGACCCCGGCAGGGCCTCAGTGCGGGCGGTACTCGTCCGCCCAGGCCTCCACCGAGTCGGCCGCCCGGTCGAAGGCCTGGGCCCGGCCGAGGAAGTCCGCGTCGTGCGTGGACATCAGCGGCGGCACCCCCTGGGAGGCCAGGCCCTCACGCTCGATCAGCAGCGCCTGGCCCTGCACGGTCCGGGGAAGCCCCAGCCAGCGCACCGGCTGCTGCACCGTGCGCACGGCGACGACCTGCTCCCATGGCGCCGTACGCGTCGTGAAGAAGCCCACGTGGCGCAGCCCCTGCGCGCTCACCCACACGCCCATGCGCAGCAGTCGCAGCGCCCCCGCGATGACGAGCAGCGCCAGAGCGAACACCAGCCCCGCCGAAGCCGGTTCGGCCGTCACCGCGATGATGACGGCCGCGAACAGCACGAACGCGGCGAGCAGCAACGCCAGCGCCGCCGACCCCACACGCCACGGCCCCGGCCGGTACGGCCGCCGCCAGCGGTCACGGTCGTCGTACGGCAGCGGAACGTCGTCCGTCGCCTCGAAAACGCGGTCGGCCGTCAGGAAGGGCAGGGGCACGGGGGGTCCTCACTCGATCCATGCGTGGGCTGTGCCCGGTGAGGCTACCGATCCGTTTCCCCGGTCACCACCGTCGGGGCCGGATGGAGTCACGGCCTGCGTCAGGCAGTTCAGTGCTTCTCGGACGCCTGTGACGTCTGGGGATGCTGCGGCGCGTGGTCGGGCGTCAGCGCGGGCGTCCCGACGACCAGGGCCCCCACGAGCCCCGCCACGATGGTCAGGCCCAGCAGCCAGCCGCCGGCCCTCTCGCCGATCGACTGCCTCTCGGGCGGTGGGGGAGTGACATTGCTGCGGAACCTGTCGGCTTCGGCGACGAAGGCGAACGATACGGGTTCACGCCGACCGGACATCAGGGGTGCGTCTCCCTTCGGGGTGGAACGGATCACTCTCGTCCGTAGGACGAACGAGCTCCCCCAGAGGTGCCCTCTTTCACCGACTTCATTGCGGCACGTCACTGAACGTAGAGTGGCGTCGCCCAGAGACGTAACGGAAGGCCCCGCGAACCGTGACCGAGACCCCCGACGACGATTTCAAGATCGACTTGCGCAGCGATGTCACCGTCGAGCTGGTGAAACACAGCGCGGCCGACGCCGACGTGCTGTTCGCGGCGCGGGTGTCCACCCTGGGGGAGCAGTCCCTCGAGGAACTGCAGAAGGACCCCGAGCGCTCGAAAGGCCTGATCAACTTCCTCATGCGGGACCGGCACGGCAGCCCGTTCGAGCACAACTCCATGACCTTCTTCGTGCGCGCGCCGATCTTCGTCTTCCGCGAGTTCATGCGGCACCGCGTGGGTTGGTCGTACAACGAGGAGAGCGGCCGCTACCGGGAGCTCCAGCCCGTCTTCTACGTCCCGGACACCTCGCGGAAGCTGATCCAGCAGGGGCGCCCGGGCAAGTACGAGTTCGTCGAGGGCACCCCCGAGCAGCACCAGCTCGTCGGTGCGGCCATGGAGGACGCCTACCGCCAGGCGTACCGGCAGTACCGGCAGATGCTGGCGGCCGGCGTCGCCCGCGAGGTCGCCCGCGCGGTCCTGCCGGTCGGCCTGTACTCCTCGATGTACGCCACCTGCAACGCCCGCTCGCTGATGCACTTCCTCGGTCTGCGCACCCAGCACGAGCTGGCGAAGGTGCCGTCCTTCCCGCAGCGCGAGATCGAGATGGTCGGCGAGAAGATGGAGGCCGAGTGGGCCCGGCTCATGCCGCTCACCTACGCCGCCTTCAACGCCAACGGACGCGTGGCGCCGTAGAGCGCCCCGCTTCCCCGGTCCGGTACGGAGTCCGGCACAGATGTGCGGTTCAGCCGTGCGAAGTGTCCGTATTGCGGCATTTCATGAAGTTCATCTAGCCTGATCAAACGGGTCCGGCACTGCTTGAACCCCCGAGCAGGCAGTGCCGGGCTCCACCTTTGTCATGACTCGTCGGGTCCCCCGAGGGCAGACCCGGTCCTGAGCAACGAGTAGCGTGTAACCCATGGCTCCGACCTCGACTCCGCAGACCCCCTTCGGGCGGGTCCTCACCGCCATGGTCACGCCCTTCGCGGCAGACGGCGCACTCGACCTCGACGGCGCGCAGCGACTCGCCACCCACCTGGTGGACGCAGGCAACGACGGCCTGATCGTCAACGGAACCACCGGCGAGTCCCCGACCACCAGCGACGCGGAGAAGGCGGACCTCGTACGGGCCGTCCAGGAGGCCGTGGGCGACCGCGCGCACGTCGTGGCCGGAGTCGGCACCAACGACACCCACCACAGCATCGAACTCGCCCGCGCGGCCGAGCGCGCCGGCGCACACGGCCTGCTCGTCGTGACGCCGTACTACAACAAGCCCCCGCAGGAGGGCCTCTACCGGCACTTCACGGCCGTCGCCGACGCCACCGGCCTGCCGGTCATGCTCTACGACATCCCCGGCCGCAGCGGCGTCCCCATCAACACGGAGACGCTCGTCCGCCTCGCCGCGCACCCCCGGATCGTCGCCAACAAGGACGCCAAGGGCGACCTCGGCCGCGCCAGCTGGGCCATCGCCCGCTCCGGCCTCGCCTGGTACTCCGGCGACGACATGCTGAACCTGCCCCTGCTCTCCGTCGGCGCCGTCGGCTTCGTGTCCGTCGTCGGCCATGTGGTCACCCCCGAGCTGCGCGCCCTGGTCGAGGCGTACATCGCGGGCGACGTCCAGAAGGCCACGGAGATCCACCAGAAGCTGCTCCCCGTCTACACCGGCATGTTCCGCACCCAGGGCGTGATGACCACCAAGGCGGCCCTCGCGCTCCAGGGACTGCCCGCCGGCCCCCTGCGCGCCCCCATGATCGAGTGCGCGCCGGAGGAGATCGAGCAACTCAAGATCGATCTCGCCGCCGGCGGGGTACAGCTCTGACACCAGACTTCGCGCGGACACCCGCGCACGAGCTTCACAACTGAATAAGCGGGCCGCCGGTGCCCGCACCGCACCGAAAACGACAACTGCTTCTGCACGAACGTCACGCGCGCCACGTGCCCACCGGTACGTGGCGCGTGTGGTGAGGAGAGTCTTTTGAGTCATCCGCATCCTGAACTCGGCTCGCCCCCGCCGCTTCCCGAAGGCGGCCTGCGGGTCACCCCGCTCGGCGGCCTCGGCGAGATCGGCCGGAACATGACCGTCTTCGAGTACGGCGGCCGCCTGCTGATCGTCGACTGCGGCGTGCTCTTCCCCGAGGAGGAGCAGCCCGGGATCGACCTGATCCTGCCGGACTTCTCGTCCGTCAGGGACCGCCTCGACGACATCGAGGGCATCGTCCTCACGCACGGCCACGAGGACCACATCGGCGGTGTCCCCTTCCTCCTGCGCGAGAAGCCGGACATCCCGCTGATCGGCTCCAAGCTGACCCTCGCCCTGATCGAGGCCAAGCTCCAGGAGCACCGCATCCGCCCGTACACCCTCGAGGTCGTCGAGGGGAACCGCGAGCGCATCGGCCCCTTCGACTGCGAGTTCATCGCGGTCAACCACTCCATCCCGGACGCGCTGGCCGTCGCCATCCGCACCCCGGCCGGCATGGTGGTCCACACCGGCGACTTCAAGATGGACCAGCTCCCGCTGGACAGCCGCCTCACCGACCTGCACGCCTTCGCCCGCCTGAGCGAGGAGGGCATCGACCTCCTCCTCTCGGACTCCACGAACGCCGAGGTGCCGGGGTTCGTCCCGCCCGAGCGCGACATCTCCAACGTCCTGCGCCAGGTCTTCGCCGGCGCCCGCAAGCGCATCATCGTCGCGAGCTTCGCCAGCCACGTGCACCGCATCCAGCAGATCCTGGACGCGGCGTACGAGTACGGCCGCCGGGTCGCCTTCGTGGGCCGCTCCATGGTCCGCAACATGGGCATCGCCCGGGACCTGGGCTACCTGAAGGTGCCGCCCGGTCTGGTCGTCGACGTCAAGACGCTGGACGACCTGCCGGACAACGAGGTGGTCCTCGTCTGCACGGGTTCCCAGGGCGAACCGATGGCCGCCCTGTCCCGCATGGCCAACCGCGACCACCAGATCCGCATCGTCCAGGGCGACACGGTGATCCTCGCGTCGTCCCTGATCCCCGGCAACGAGAACGCGGTCTACCGCGTGATCAACGGCCTGACCCGCTGGGGCGCCAACGTCGTCCACAAGGGCAACGCCAAGGTCCACGTCTCCGGCCACGCCTCCGCGGGCGAGCTGCTGTACTTCTACAACATCTGCCGCCCGAGGAACCTGATGCCGGTCCACGGCGAATGGCGCCACCTGCGCGCCAACGCCGAGCTGGGCGCCCTCACGGGTGTCCCGCACGACCGCATCGTCATCGCCGAGGACGGCGTCGCCGTCGACCTCGTCCAGGGCAAGGCGAAGATCTCCGGCAAGGTCCAGGCGGGCTACGTCTACGTCGACGGCCTCTCCGTCGGTGACGTGGGCGAGCCGGCCCTCAAGGACCGCAAGATCCTCGGCGACGAGGGCATCATCTCGGTGTTCGTCGTCATGGACGCGTCCACCGGCAAGATCACCGGCGGCCCGCACATCCAGGCCCGCGGCTCCGGCATCGAGGACTCCGCCTTCGGCGGGGTGATCCCCAGGATCACGGAGGTCCTCGAGCGTTCCGCCCAGGACGGGGTGGTCGAACCCCACCAGCTGCAGCAGCTGGTGCGCCGCACCCTGGGCAAGTGGGTCTCGGACACCTACCGGCGCCGGCCGATGATCCTGCCCGTGGTGGTGGAGGTCTGACGGCCCGTCGGGCCTGAGCCCGTGCCAACTGGGAGCGGGGGGCCCCGGATTTGAAAGATGCGCCCCCCCCCCCTAAGTTTTGAAAAACAAAACACCGGGGCCAAGTGGGGACAAAAGTGAAC
>NZ_JBHYQH010000092.1:4965-5351 GCF_042746715.1 Streptomyces sp. NPDC058741
GGGGGGGCCCCCCCGCCTCCCCACTGGGGCGCGGCCCGCACCTATCCCACCCGCGCCCCCCCGCTCCAGTAGGTTTGCAACTCCTTCCGACGGGGCATCTGGGCTGACTCAGGTCACCGGGACCATGTCCGGTCAGGGAGGAGAATCCGACTCAGAACCTCTGATAAAGTCGGAACCGCCGGAAAGGGAAACGCGAAAGCGAAGACCTGGAAAGCGCCGAGGAAATCGGATCGGAAAGATCTGATAGAGTCGGAGACGCAAGACCGAAGGGAAGCGCCCGGAGGAAAGCCTGAGAGGGTGAGTACAAAGGAAGCGACCGTTTCTTGAGAACTCAACAGCGTGCCAAAAGTCAACGCCAGATATGTTGATACCCCGTCCATCGGGTG
>NZ_JBHYQH010000093.1:0-4829 GCF_042746715.1 Streptomyces sp. NPDC058741
TTAGCGTTCGGCGCCACCCTCGTGACGTGGGACATCGGCTGGCAGACCGCTTCCGGTGTCAAGTACTCGACCGTGGCCACGGCCGGCTGGGGCTACGACGACATCAAGTTCGACGTCGACCCCTCGGCCGGCCCGGACGGGATCAAGGGGATCACCGGAGTGGACGAGATCCATCTGTCCACGATCCACATGTGCTCCTCGGCCGGAGGAGGAGAGGCACGCGAAAGCCGTCGTGGGCCAGGCTGGAGGTTCCCCGGCGTGTGAGAGGCCGGGTAGGCCATTCTCTATCCAGCGCATTAGGCTGAGAAAACGTCACACTCCTTGAGTGCACGGAGAGTTAGCGTCACTTTCAGGTCACCTCGGCCTTGAGGTGCGCTCTCTCCACAGCTCCGTTTTGCCGCTCAGGGTGAGGAATGCTCCCTATCGGACACCTCGACCTCTTCCAACAGGGCAAGTGAGGTCACAGGCCAAGCAGGGACCGGATCTTTCGCTCTGCACGTTCCCCCATCCGTCCTTGTGAGGCCGAGGATCTGATGTGATCTACCTGACGTTTGATCACGTGCGTCCCGACATGCCGAGCGCGCCCATTTCCCGACTAGTTGATTGATGCACGTGTCCTGAAAGCAACTTCAGAGGGGTTGCTTTTCCTGTCAGGGTCCTGCCGTTCGTGCGACTCCGCACAGACGTTTGAGTTGACCCATGAGGAAGGGCACTGCACTTCGTGTCGCCATCCACACGATCCATCCCATCAAGACGCAGAAGAGGCAGCCAAGTTGCGGCAGCAGCCGCATTGCTGCTGATCGCCGAGGCGGGAAATCGCCAATACGGGCCAGGCCGCCGCGGCTTCTGGCCCTGACCGCAGCACGTCTGCGGAAGCCGCCCAGACTTACAAGGCTGACGCTCGCAAGGCCGACGCCAAAAAGGCCGCTCGGCACGCCAAGGGCTCGAAGGAGTGGGCGAGACTCGAGGCGCGGAAGACCGGCAAGAAGGTCGTCGCCTCTGACGAGACGACGGCCACCTCGTACACCGTGGCCAACCCCGACGGCACTCTCACCACCGAGCTGACCTCCGGACCCGAGCGGGTCTGGCGGGCCGGTGCGTGGCGCAAGGTCGATGCCACGCTGACCAGGGCCGCTGACGGCACGGTGAAGGCGAAGGAGCATCCCAACGGGCTGCACCTGGCCGGCAAGGGCGGCACCGCGCCGCGTTCGCTGGCCGCCGCCCGTGACGCCGCCCCGCGTGATCTCGTCACGCTGGGCAGTGGTGAGCAGGCCGTGACGCTGCAGTGGAAGGGTGTTCTTCCCGCGCCGGAGCTGGACGGCACCACTGCTCGCTACCCGGAGGCCGTACCGGGCGCCGACGTCATCGTCGAGGCGACGCGGACCGGCTTCGAGCAGTACGTCGAGATCAACGAAAGGCCCTCCGGCGCCTATTCGTACACGCTGCCGGTCAAGGCCAAGGGGCTGAAGGCCAAGGCGAACAAGGACGGTTCGGTGACGTTCACCGACACCGAGACCGGTGAGCGGCGCGCGACGATGCCCGCCCCCGTCATGTGGGACGCCTCGGTGGACAAGCGGTCAGGCGAGCACACCCGCCGGTCCCGCGTCGCCATGAAGGTCGTGAACAAGGGAACCGGCCGCATCGACCTGGTCGTCACGCCAAGCGCGGAGTTCCTCGCCAGTCCCAAGACCCGGTACCCGGTCACGGTTGACCCCTCGACCTCCGCCCTGGCGTCCACCTTCGACACCTACGTGCAGCGCGGTGAAACAGTCGACTGGTCGGCCGACACCGAACTCGACTTCGGTAACCCCGGCACCACCAACGCCGACGGCACCACCCGCGTGGCCCGGTCCTTCGTCCACTGGAACACCACGCCGATCCAGGACGCGTTGATCATCGACACGAACCTGGCGCTGTGGAACTTCCATTCGGGCAACACCGACTGCGCCGCCCAGGCGTGGACCGTATGGGACACCACCGAGGCGTCCACCTCGTCGCGTTGGACGAACCAGCCCACCTGGAACAAGCAGTACCACTCCTCGACCCAGACCCGCGGCAACCCGGACTGCACCGCCACCCAGCCCGACGGCTGGATCAACGCAGACGTCGACACCCTCGTGCAGACCTGGGCCTCCGCGAAGGCGACCCGCGGCTACATGGGTCTGCGCACGGAGACGGACGACACCCGTGCCTGGAAGCGCGTCAACTCCGGCAACGCGACCGCGAACCAGCCGAAGCTGACCGTGACCTACAACTACCGTCCCTCCGACGGAACGGCGCAGCAAGCTGGTCCGCCCTTCAAGACCTACAACGGTGTGTGGGCCGTCAGCACCCTCACACCAACGCTGAGGGACCAGTTCGCCGACGCGGACGGCGACAAGGTCAGTGGTAGCTTCCAGGTCTACGACGCGGAATCCAACACGCCGATCACGACTCCGGCCGGGGACGGCGTGCTTGTGTCCGACTTCGTCACACCCGGCGAGTGGGCCACCGTGACGGTCCCCGAGGGGCAGCTCGTCGACGGCAAGATGTACAAGTTCCGCACCAACGCCTACGACACGGCACCCACTACAACATGGGATGGTCCCCGTGGCGGACGTTCGTCGTGGAGACCGCCGCCGCCGGCGTCCCCACCAGTCTTCAGCCGGCCGACACCTACACGATCAACGATCCCCGCGCTGATCGCCGACCCCGCTCAGGTTGAGCAAGTCCTGAACAGGGACGGGAATCTGGACGCGCTCAACATCAAGCCGCGCACCGGTCCGTCCGCTGAGCAGCCTGCCGCAGCCACGTCCGGTACCTCCAGCAGTGCTGCGGCCGGCACGGCACAGGGGCCGGCCGTCGGGACGATGGCTGCCTGGGAGCGCACCTACACCGTTCCGAGTCAGCGCTTCAACCGCGGCCGCAAGCCCGAGAACAACGGCCAGGATCCCTACGAGTACATCGCCGATGTCGACGAGTGCCACGACGCCGACGACTCGGACAACGCATCGGGGTGGATCAAGAACCGGTTCTCGTACTGCCAGGAGACTCTGACGGTCATGCCGGCGATCAGGTGCGGTCTGTGGCCCCCCGGCTGCTATCTGCAGGGCACCTTCATCTCGACCAACACCCTCATCGGTCGAGGACAGATCGGCGGTCTGGGTGACAGCACGCTGACCCGGTTCGCCGAATTCGATTTCAATGTGGACGTCTTCCTCTCCAGCGGAGACTTCAACAAGGCAGGCGCCAAGTTGGAAGCGAAACTGGAGTGCGAGGGAGACTGGGACATCGGAGTTCCGGGCAGCCCCACGGCGGAGGACGCCTGCCAGCCTGGCGTGTACACCGGCCGCAGTGACTCGCCCAGCCAGTGGAAGTACAACGGTGACACGAAGTTCGACCTGTGGTCGCTGGCGCCCAGGCTGCCCGACGTCGCCAACGGCGATCAGATAGCCACGGGTCTGTTCACCCCGGTCCTCAAGTTCACGATCCCCGGGTACTCCCAGGTCATTCCTTCCGAGGGTGAGCAGGGAGAGGTCCGCTTCGATAGCGCCGCCTACAACGTGCGGGCGAAGGTGGGTTCCGTCTTCCCCGACGCGACGCCCGCCCTGCGCTACGACCGCAGCGACACGTCCGATCCGAGTGCTCCCGTGGAGCCGTACATCGGAGTCGCCGCTGTCGCGGACCACATCGGCGACGCTCTGGACGACCCGAGCAGCACCTATCCGACGAAGAGCGAAAAGAGGCTGGCCGGGGGGAGTGCCCTGAATCCGATGCACCGCCTCGTGCCCGGGTTCGGGTTGAACGAGCAGGAGCGTTACGACGCCAACCGCTCCGTGGTCTCCTCCACATGTAACAACGCCGCCGTTCCGGGCCGGCCCACGGCGGGAGAGCAACGCGACTGCGACGAGTTCCCCTTCGCCTCCAGCTATCAGGGGGCCGCGCGCTACCAGTACGAGGGGGATGCGTACCGCGACGACTTCTCCGTCCGTTACATCGACTCAGACGAGAACCAAGAGGCCGGGCGGCGTCTCGGCTCCTGGTACGACAACGACCGGATTCTCAGTCATGACCCGTTCATAGTCGTCATCGGCGACTGACCGGACCTCCGGTCTCGAATGATCGTCATGCGGGGCCGCTCCATCGGGGCGGCCCCGCTTTTCCCTTACTCTTCCACGATGCCTTCACTGCCCGTGATGCGCCAGATTTGGACCAGGCAGTACTGATCCGCGCCGTTCAGTTTCTCCTCGTGTCTCAGGGGCATGGGCAGGGGTTCGCGAATTCCCGCCAGTGGAGAGGTGAAAGCCCCGCCTGCAGGATTGAATATCCATTGCCATCGCATCCGGTACAAGCCGGACGAGGGCAGGATAAGGGGGGTTTCCTTCTGCCCGCCGTCGATGGTTTCCAAGGCAAGATCACCGCCGGGAAGCTCCACCTCCACCTCTTCCGTACCGGACCACTCCTCATCGTCCGGCGGAGGGACGGTTGACCAACTCTCCAACCGCACGGACGTCCGGATCACCTGGGGCGGCACCTGCAAATACACCATGCCAGGGGCAGAAAGGAGCCATTGCGAGCGATCCGAAGGGGGTGCATACGTATCGATACTCGTGTCAACCAGACCGAAGATGCGGTAACTTGGGGAAACCGTGCTTTCGTGGAAATCCAACAGCCTGCTCATGGGCACCTCACACGTGATTGATTGAGTCGCGAGCAGCATAATGCCCGGCGTCTGCCGACCTGATTAGGGACTCCAAAGGCCCCACGGAGCCATTCGTCTTCGTCCAGCCGGTGTGGAGTGCAGGACCAGCCGGTGGTGGTGCCGGCTGGTCGTGGGTGCACGCAGTTAG
>NZ_JBHYQH010000094.1:0-4818 GCF_042746715.1 Streptomyces sp. NPDC058741
CCCCGGAACACGATCGGGGCGGGCGCTTCGCCGTGCGGATCCGGGCGGTCAGGCCCGTGACCGGTGCGCCACGTACGCCAGGGTGCCCAGCAGCAGCCGGGCCTCCGGAGGCCGGGAGGCCGAGTCCAGGGCGGGGGAGCGCAGCCAGCGCACCGGGCCGAGGCCACCCCGGTCCGAGGGGGGTGCCGTGAGGTACGAGCCGGGGCCGAGGCCGCGCAGATCGAGGGCGGCCGGGTCGTCCCAGCCCATGCGGTAGAGCAGCCCGGGCAGCTCGGCGGCGGCGCCCGGGGCGACGAAGAAGTGGGCGCGGCCGTCCGGGGTGGCCGCGACCGGCCCGACGGGCAGGCCCATGCGCTCCAGGCGGGCCAGGGCGCGGCAGCCGGCGGGCTCGGCGACCTCGATGACGTCGAACGCCCCGCCGACGGGCAGCATCACCGAGGCGCCGGGGAACTCGCCCCAGATCCGCGTGACGTCGTCCAGCGTCGCCCCCGCACGGAGCACCGGGGCGAAGTCCAGGGGGTGCGCGCCCAGGGCCGGGCAGCCTCTGCGGCCGCACGAGCAGGCGCCCGCCGAGGCCCGGGCTCCCGGGACCACGTCCCAGCCCCACAGACCGGTGTACTCGGCCACAGCCGTGCCGTCCGACGTGCGGCTGCGGCGGCGCGCGCCGGTCCGGATGTCGCGCATGCCCCGGCTGATGCCGATCGTGAAGCCCATACCCCCTCCAACGGGTCCGACGCACGGCTGGTTACGCAGCGGACGCGAAACGTGACTCTCTGTCTCCGCCTTCCCGGCGGCCGCCCGTTCACTCGGCTCCCCGACGTGCCCAGGGTGGTGGGCCCGGACGTGCCCAGGGTGGTGGGTCCGGCGGCGCGCGCCCCTGAGTGCGTCACTGCACCCGCTCGTCTTCGTGCTGTGTCAAGTGAATCGTGCGAGGCCGTGGGGGAGTTCATTCGTTGGGGTGGCGAATGGTGGCGTTTCCGTGTGAGCCATGGCTGGGCGGGTGACCGTAGGACTACTTTGAGTGCACGAGGCCCAGGGGTACGTGCACTCACGGGTATGCCGGAGGCAAGTCGGCCTTCCGTTCGAAGGGTGGCAAGGGCCGGACGGACGGTCGTACATACCGGCATGCTGATAGGGCTTGGCGCACTCGGCGGCAAGCGGTCTCAGGGATGGGGGCGTTCCAGTGAGCGGCAACGGCGGCAGCGGGACGAACGCGGCGAGCGCGACGCACGCCGACAAGCGCCCGAACGAGCTGCTCACCTCCTGGTTCGTGCGCAGCGGCTGGTCCAAGGGCGAGCTCGCGCGCCAGGTCAACCGCAGGGCACGCCAGCTGGGCGCCAACCACATCTCCACCGACACCTCGCGCGTGCGCCGCTGGCTCGACGGCGAGAATCCCCGCGAGCCCATCCCCAGGATCCTGTCCGAGCTGTTCTCGGAGCGCTTCGGCCTCGTCGTCTCCGTCGAGGACCTGGGGCTGCGCGCCGCGCGCCAGTCACCCTCCGCGACCGGCGTCGACCTGCCGTGGACGGGCCCGCAGACCATCGCGCAGCTCGGCGAGTTCTCGCGCAGCGACCTGATGCTGGCGCGGCGCGGCTTCCTCGGGAGCTCGCTGGCCCTGTCCGCGGGCCCGGCCCTCATCGAGCCCATGCAGCGCTGGCTCGTCCCCTCACCCCCGGCCCCGCGCTCCGGACCCGACCCGTCGGCCGGTACGGGGCGCGGCCGCGGCCGGCTCTCCAAGCCGGAGCTGGACCTGCTGGAGACCACGACGGTGATGTTCCGCCGGTGGGACGCCCAGTGCGGCGGCGGTCTGCGCCGCAAGGCCGTCGTCGGCCAGCTGCACGAGGTGACCGACCTGCTCCAGGAACCCCACCCCGAGGCCACCACCCGGCGGCTGTTCAAGGTCGCCGCCGAGCTCGCCGAGCTGGCCGGCTGGATGTCCTACGACATCGGGCTCCACCCGACCGCGCAGAAGTACTTCGTCCTCGCGCTGCACGCCGCAAAGGAGGCCGGCGACCGCCCCCTCGGCTCCTACGTCCTGTCCAGCATGAGCCGCCAGATGATCCACCTCGGCCGCCCCGACGACGCGCTGGAGCTGATCCACCTCGCCCAGTACGGCAGCCGGGACTGCGCCGGCCCCCGCACCCAGTCGATGCTGTATGCGATGGAGGCCCGCGCCTACGCCAACATGGGCCAGCCCGGCAAGTGCAAGCGGGCGGTCCGGATGGCCGAGGACGCCTTCGCCGACACCGACGAGTGGGACGAGCCGGACCCCGACTGGATCCGCTTCTTCTCCGAGGCCGAGCTGCACGGGGAGAACTCCCACTCGTACCGCGACCTCGCCTACGCGGCCGGCCGCAGCCCGGCGTACGCCTCGCTGGCAGAGCCCCTGATGCGGCGGGCCGTGGACCTCTTCGCCCAGGACGACGAGCACCAGCGGTCCTACGCGCTGAACCTGATCGGCATGGCCACCGTGCACCTCCTGCGGCGCGAGCCCGAGCAGAGCACGCTGTTCGCCTCCCAGGCCATGCACGTCGCCAAGAAGATCCGCTCCGAGCGCGTCGACACCGGGATCCGCAAGACCGTCGACACCGCGGCCCGCGACTTCGGCGACCTCGGCGAGGTCCTCGACCTCACCGAGCGGCTCACCGCCGAACTGCCCGAGACAGCAGAGGCCGTCTGACCAGCCCCGCGACCCACTGAACCCCGGCCGCGGCCGGTCCTCCCGAACTGCCCGACTCGGCTCCCCCATGCCAGGTCATCGGAAGGCCGGCCGCGGCCGGTCCGCGTTCCCACGGCCCTCGGAGCCGAAGATTGCGCCACGATAACGATCGGCGCGCCCGCCATCCGGCAGTTCATCGACGCGTAACACGCCACGCGCCTTCGTCACGTTCGCGAAACAACGAGGGGCCTCGACCGAAACCGCGCTGCGCCAATCTCGTGGCGCATAACCGGCCCACCCCTCTTTGCCGCTCGAGGCTTCGCCCGCACCGGGCCGTACCAATGACGAGGAGACGCCGATGGCACCAGCCATCACCCTTGCCGCAGAAGCACCCAAGCTGTCTGCCGCCAACACAGGGTTCATGCTCATCTGTTCCGCCCTGGTGATGCTCATGACCCCGGGCCTGGCCTTCTTCTACGGAGGCATGGTCCGCGTCAAGAGCACCCTGAACATGCTGATGATGAGCTTCATCAGCCTCGGGATCGTCACCATCCTGTGGGTGCTGTACGGCTTCTCGATGGCGTTCGGCACCGACTCCGGCAGCCTCATCGGCTGGAACTCCGACTGGGTCGGCCTCAGCGACATCGGCCTGACCGAGCTGTGGGACGGCTACACCATCCCGGTGTTCGTCTTCCTGGTCTTCCAGCTGATGTTCGCGATCATCACGCCCGCCCTGATCAGCGGAGCCCTCGCGGACCGCGTCAAGTTCAGCGCGTGGGCCCTGTTCGTCGCCCTGTGGGCCACGGTCGTCTACTTCCCCGTCGCGCACTGGGTGTGGGGCGCCGGCGGCTGGGCCTTCGAACTGGGCGTCATCGACTTCGCCGGCGGTACGGCCGTCCACATCAACGCCGGTGCCGCCGCGCTCGGCGTGATCCTGGTCATCGGCAAGCGCATCGGCTTCAAGAAGGACCCGATGCGCCCGCACAGCCTCCCCCTGGTCATGCTGGGCGCCGGTCTGCTGTGGTTCGGCTGGTTCGGCTTCAACGCCGGCTCCTGGCTCGGCAACGACGACGGCGTGGGCGCGCTGATGTTCGTCAACACCCAGATCGCCACCGCCGCCGCCATGCTGGCCTGGCTCGCCTACGAGAAGATCCGCCACGGCGCGTTCACCACCCTCGGCGCCGCCTCCGGCGCGGTCGCGGGCCTCGTCGCCATCACCCCGGCCGGCGGCGCGGTCAGCCCGCTCGGCGCGATCGCCGTCGGCGCCATCGCCGGTGTGCTGTGCGCCATGGCCGTGGGCCTGAAGTACAGGTTCGGCTACGACGACTCCCTCGACGTCGTCGGCGTCCACCTGGTCGGTGGTGTCGCCGGCTCCCTGCTGGTCGGCTTCTTCGCCAGCGGCAAGGGCCAGTCCGACGTCAAGGGCCTGTTCTACGGCGGCGGCCTGGACCAGTTCTGGAAGCAGTGCGCCGGAGTCTTCGCGGTGCTCGCCTACTCCCTGGTCGTCTCCGCGATCCTCGCCTTCGTCCTGGACAGGACCATGGGCATGCGGGTCGCCGAGGACGACGAGGTGACCGGCATCGACCAGACCGAGCACGCCGAGACCGCATACGACTTCAGCGGCGCCGGCGGCGGCGCCGCCAAGACGGCCGTCACGGCCCCGGTCGCCGCAACCGCGAGCAAGAAGGTGGACGCATGAAGCTCATCACCGCCGTCGTGAAGCCGCACCGGCTCGACGAGATCAAGGAGGCCCTGCAGGCCTTCGGAGTGCACGGCCTGACGGTCACCGAGGCCAGCGGCTACGGCCGCCAGCGGGGCCACACCGAGGTCTACCGGGGTGCCGAGTACACCGTCGACCTCGTCCCCAAGATCCGCATCGAGGTCCTGGTCGAGGACGACGACGCCGAGCAGCTCATCGAGGTCGTGGTCAAGGCGGCCCGGACCGGCAAGATCGGTGACGGCAAAGTCTGGTCCATCCCGGTCGACACGGCCGTACGGGTCCGGACCGGCGAGCGCGGCCCCGACGCGCTCTGAGACAGAGGGACAGGAGTCGGCCGGGTGACGGGAACTGACATGCGCGAAGAGGCAGAGGACTCGGGACCCAGCGGCTACGCGGCGGCCCGGCTGCGCCTCCTCACCGAGGAGGGGCGGTCCGGGCC
>NZ_JBHYQH010000095.1:0-4663 GCF_042746715.1 Streptomyces sp. NPDC058741
TGACTGCGCCCGTCCTGGTTCACCGCCGACCCACGCACCACAGCCAGCACCCGATCACCGTCACGCTCCGCGACCGACAACCGCTTCAGCACCAGTACACCCACACCCTCCGACCACCCCGTGCCATCGGCCTGGTCGGAGAAGGACTTGCACCGCCCGTCGGGGGCCAGCCCGTTGAGGCGGGAGAACTCGACGAACGGGGTGGGTGTGGACATGACGGTGACGCCGCCGGCCAGCGCGAGTTCGCACTCGCCCTGGCGCAGCGCCTGGGCGGCGAGGTGAAGAGCGACGAGGGAGGAGGAGCAGGCCGTGTCGACCGTGATGGCCGGGCCCTGGAGGCCCAGCGTGTAGGCGACCCGTCCGGAGACGACGCTGGACGCGTTGCCCGTCCCGACGTAGCCGTCGAGTTCCGCCAGTCCCCGGCCCTGCTGGGTGCTGTAGTCGGACCCCATGGTGCCGAGGTAGACGCCGGTACGGCTCTCGCTCAGCGTCTCGGGCCGGATGCCGGCCCGCTCCAGCGCCTCCCACGACACCTCCAGCACCAGCCGCTGCTGCGGATCCATCGACACCGCCTCACGCGGCGAGATACCGAAGAACCCGGCGTCGAAGTCCTCGGCACCGGCGAGGAAACCGCCCTCCCGGATGTAGCTCTTGCCGACGGCCTCCGGGTCCGGGTCGTACACGTCGAGCGCGTCCCAGCGCTGCGGGAACGGGCCGATGCCGTCCCGTTCCTCGGCCAGGAGCGCCCAGAACGCCTCGGGGGTGTCGATACCGCCCGGCAGGCGGCACGCCATCGACACCACCGCGATCGGCTCCGCCGCGTCGGTCGCCCGCATCGGGCGGCCGGCCGCGGGAGCGGCGGCCGGGGTGAGCTCCATCCGGTCCAGCAGCAGTCCGGCCACGGCCGCCGGGGTGGGGTAGTCGAACGCAAGGGTGGACGGCAGCCGTACGCCCGTGACGGCGGTCAGCCGGCGGCGCAGCTCCACGGCCGTCATGGAGTCCATGCCCAGGTGCTGGAACACCTGCTGTTCGCCGATGCCGTCCTGCCCGGCACCGCCCAGGACGGCGGCAGCCTCCTGCCGCACGAGTGCGAGGAGAGTGGGGAGCCGTTCCTCCTGCGGCAGGGCGGCCAGCCGGTCCCGCACGCCGGACCCGGACCGGGACGGCGTACGCCGTGACGTGGTGCGTACGAGGCCGCGCAGCAGAGGGTGGACGTCTTCGCCCCGGTCGGCCTCGCGCTGCACGGCGGCGAGTTCGAGCCGTACGGGCACCAGCCGGGCCCGGTCACCGGCCAGCGCCTGGTCCAGGGCGCGCAGGCCCTGCCGTTCCGTCAGGGCGCCTATGCCCTGACGGCGGATGCGGGCGAGGTCGGCCCGGCCCAGCCGCGCGGTCATGCCGTCACCGCTCTGCTCCCACATGCCCCAGGACAGGGCGACGGCCGGGCGGCCCTGCCGCCTGAGCCGGGCCGCCAGGGCGTCGAGCCAGGCGTTGGCGGCCGCGTAGTTGCTCTGGCCCGGTCCGCCGAGGACACCGGAGACGGAGGAGAAGAGGACAAGGGCGGACAGGTCGAGGCGGGCGGTGAGGTCCGCCAGGTGGAGGGCGCCTGCGGCCTTGGGGTCCATGACCCGGCGGACGCGGTCCTCGTCCTGGTCGGCCAGCAGCCCGTCGTCGGTGACTCCCGCGAGGTGGAAGACGCCGGTCCAGGGGTGTTCGGGAGCGACGGCGGCCAGCACGGCGGCCAGCTGGTCGCGGTCGGCGACGTCGCACCGGACGACGGACACGGTCTCGGCTCCGGCGTCGGTCAGGTCCCGCACCAGTTCGTCGGCGCCGGGGGCGTCGGCGCCGCGCCGTGAGGTGAGCACCAGGTGGCGCACGCCGTGCGTGTGCACCAGGTGGCGGGCGACGCGCCGGCCGAGTTCGCCGGTGCCGCCGGTGAGGAGCACGGAGCCGTCCGGGTCGAGCCGGTGGGCCGCGTCCGTCTCGTCGACGGTGGGTTCGGGCACGAGCCGCGAGGCCAGCACCTCGCCCGCACGTACGGCGGTCTCCGGCTCGTCGGCCGCGGCGAGGGCGCGGGCGAGGACGTCGGCGTCGAGGTCCCGCGCGTCGAGGTCGACGAGCCGTACCGTCCGCTCGGGGTGTTCGGCGCGCGCGGCGCGGATGAGGCCCCACACCGGGGCGCCGGCCCATCCGTCGAGCGGGTCGGCGGGCGAGGCCGCCACGCTGTCACGGGTGACCCAGACGAGTTCGGTGGACTCCAGTCGTTCGTCGGCGAGCAGGCTCCGGGCCGTCCGCAGGGTGCCGGTCACCGCGGCCAGGGCGGAGGCGTACGCCTCTTCCCCGTCGAGGGCCGTCGCGTCGACGACGAGCCGTGCGGGGGGTTGCTCACCGGCGTCGAGCAGTGCGGTCAGCGCGTCCGTGTCGGGGCAGTGCCGTACGGGGTCCGAGGCGTGGCCGGTGCCGCCGAGGCGGTCGGCGAGGTCTCCGGTGCCGCCCACCACCCAGGTCCGGGTGTGCCCGTCCGCCGGCTTCGGGTGGCGCAGGGCCTGGAAGGCCACGCTGTAGAGGTGTTCCACGGTTCCGCGGACGCGCAGCTGTTCGGCTGTCGCCTCGCGCAGCCGCAGCGCCGCGACCTTCAGCACGAGGCGGCCCGCCGCGTCGGTCGCGTGCAGCGAGGCGGTGGCGTTCGTACGGTCGAGGTCGACCCGCACCCTCAGGGCGGTGCTCTCGGCCACCCGGCATTCCACACCGCTCCAGGCGAAGGGCAGCAGAACGCCCGTGCCCTGCGGGGAGTCCTGGGCTCGCAGCGCGGCGAGCCCGTGCAGGGCGGCGTCGAGCAGGGCCGGGTGGACGCCGTAGTCCGCGGTGCGCAGGTCGTCGGGGAGCCGGACCTCGGCGTACGCGGTGTCCCCCTTGCGCCACAGCTCGGCCAGCCCCTGGAAGGCGGGCCCGTACTGCAGGCCCAGGGTGTGGAAGTCCCGGTAGTAGTCGTCCAGTTCGACGCGTTCCACGTCGGGCGCCGGCCACTGCTGCGGCTCGGGCTCGCCGGTCTGCTCGGCGTGCTCCAGCAGCTCGCCGACGGCGTGCTGCCGCCAGGTGTCGTGGGCGGAGCCCTCGGTACGGCTGTGGATGCCGACCGTGCGCCCCCCGTCGCCGCGCGGGGCCCCGACGACGACCTGGAGCCGGACGGCCTCGTCCAGCACGAGCGGTTCGAGCAGCGTGAGCTCGGCCACCCCCGCCGCGCCGGTGCGGTGCGCGGCCGCGAGAGCCAGCTCCAGCAGACCGGTGCCGGGAACGAGGGCGATGCCGTGGACGACGTGGTCGCGGAGCCAGGGGTGCTCGTTCGGCGACAGTTTGCCGGTGAACAGGTGCCCCTCGCCGTTGGCGAGCACGGTCGCGGCGCCGAGCCACGGGTGCCCCGGGCGCTCGAGCCCGACCGACTCCGGATCGCCGCCGACCTGACCGGCCCTCTCCAGCCAGTGGTGCTCCCGCTGGAAGGCGTACGTGGGCAGCGTCAGCGGGGCGGCGCCGGAGCCGGCGGGGAGGATGTCCTGCCAGGCGAGTTCCTCCCCGGCCACGTGCAGGCCGCCGAGCGCCTGCACGAGCGTGCGGATCTCGTCCGTCCCGCCGGACTCGCCGGCGTCCGACCGCTGCGAGGCCACGAACACACCGTCCCGCTCCGAGCAGGCGGCGCCCATGGCGGAGAGGACGGCGGCGGGCCCGCACTCCAGGAACCGGGTGACGCCCTGCTGCTCGACGGCACGCACGACGTCCAGGAACCGCACCGCGTCGCGCGCCTGGCGCACCCAGTACAGCGGGGAGCGCACTCCCTCACCGGCTGCCAGGTCCTCGTCGGCCCGCAGTCCGGTCACGGACGAGACGAGCGGGACGGCCGGGGCCTGGAAGCGGCAGCTCTCGGCGACCGCCCGGAACTCGGCGAGCATGGCGTCCATGTGGGGCGAGTGGAAGGCGTGGGACACCTCCAGCCGCCGGGTGCGCCTGCCCTGTCCGGCGAAGTGCGCCGTGACGGCCTCCACCGCCGTCCCGTCACCGCTGACGACCGTCTGGGCCGGGCCGTTGAGGCCCGCGATCGAGATCCGGCCGTCGATGCCGGCGAGCACGTCGGTCACGTCCGCTTCGGACGCCTCGACCGACGCCATGGCGCCACCGCGCTCGCACGCCTGCATCAGCCGGCCGCGGGCCGCCACGAGACGTGCCGCGTCGGCCAGGTCCAGGACACCCGCCACGTGCGCGGCCGCCAGCTCGCCGATCGAGTGCCCGGCCACCGCGGCGGGCCGGACGCCCCATGACTGCCACTGGCGGAACAGCGCCACTTCGAAGGCGAACAGCGCGGGCTGCGTGAACTCCGTCTCGTGCACCAGGGCCGCGTCGGCGCTGTCCTCGGCGGCGAGGACCACCTCGGCCAGCGGGCGGCTCAGATGCGGATCGAGAGCGGCGCAGGCCTCGTCGAACGCGTCCCGGAACACCGGCAGCGCCGCGTGGAGGCGGCGTCCCATGCCGATGCGCTGGCTGCCCTGGCCGGTGAACAGCACCGCGGACTCGCCCCGGGTGGCGGTGCCCTGGGTGAGGGCGGGGTGGGGGCGGCCGTCGGCGAGTGCCCGCAGGGCCTCCACCAGCTGGTCGAGGGAGTCGGCCGTCACCGCCG
>NZ_JBHYQH010000096.1:0-4604 GCF_042746715.1 Streptomyces sp. NPDC058741
GCCGGTGGTGGTGTCGGGTCGTGACGGGGCGGTGGTGCGGGAGCAGGCGGGGCGCTGGGCGTCGTGGCTGGCCGGGCAGGAGGGGGTGCGTCTGGCGGATGTGGCGCGGACGGCCGCGGTGCACCGTACGCACTTCGAGTCGCGGGCGGCGGTGACGGCCGACTCCCTCGACCAGCTGGTGGAGGCCCTGCGGGCACTCGCCGACGGCCGCCCCCACCCCGCCCTCACCCAGGGCACCGCCGCACCGCGCGGGAAGGTCGTGTTCGTCTTCCCCGGCCAGGGCACCGACTGGGAGGGCATGGGGAGTTCGCTGCTGGAGCAGAGCGACGCCTTCCGGGACACCGTGACGGCCTGCGACGCGGCGCTGCGGCCGTACACCGGCTGGTCCGTGCTGGAGCGTCTGCGCGGCGAGCACTCCGGCTCCCTGCCCCTGGAGCGTCTGGACGTCGTCCAGCCCGTGCTTTTCGCCATGTACGTCGCGCTGGCGGCGGCCTGGCGGTCGCTGGGCCTCGAACCCGCCGCGGTCGTCGGCCACAGCCAGGGCGAGGTGGCCGCGGCCGTCGTGTCCGGCGCGCTGACCCTCGACGAGGGCGCCCGCATCGTGGCGCTGCGCAGCCGCGCGCTCCGGTCCGACGGCGGCGGTGGCGAGATGGCCGTCGTCGAACTGCCCGTCGCCGAGGTGCGGGAGCGCATCGCGCCGTACGGTGAGGCCCTGTCGATCGCCGCGGTCAACACCGGCCGCTGGACGGTGATCTCCGGCGACACCGACGCGATCGAGGACGTCCTGATCGAGCTGGACGACGAGGACATCTCGTGCGGGAAGCTCAACGCCGCCTGCGCCTCGCACAGCGCGCACATGGACCCCCTGCTGCCGGGCCTGCGAGCCGAGTTCACCGTCCTGCGCCCGCGGCACACCGGCGTACCGTTCTACTCGACGGTCACCGGCGGGCCCCTCGACGGAACCGGACTCGACGCGGACTACTGGTGCCGCAACCTGCGCGAGCCGGTGCGCCTCGACCTGGCCCAGGCCCGGCTGCTGGACGACGGCTACGACGTGTTCGTCGAGGTCAGCCCCAGCCCGGTGCTGGTCATGCCGCTCACGAACGGCTGCGCCGACACGGACGGCCTCGTCGTGCCGAGCCTCCAGCGCGGTCACGGCGACCTGGGCGACCTCCTGCGCACCCTCGCCCTGCTGCACGTCCAGGGCCTCGACGTCGACTGGAGCCGCGCCCTCGGTGCCGGGCTCCGGCGCGCGGACGCGGTACTCCTGCCCACGTACGCCTTCCAGGGCGAGCGCTACTGGGCCGATACCGCACAGGGGACGGGCGACGCGAACTCGATGGGCCTCGTCGCCGCGCGGCACCCCTGGCTGAGCGCCGTCACGACGCTGGCCGGCGGAGAGGGACATCTGTTCACCGGCCGGCTGTCGACGGCGCTGCACCCCTGGCTGAAGGACCACGCCGCGTTCGGCACCGTCCTGGCCCCCGGCACCGGTCTGCTGGAGCTCGCCCTGGTGGCGGCACGGGAGACCGGCGCCGGACACGTCGGCGAACTCACCCTGTCCGAGCCGCTGATCCTCGACGACGGCCGCGCCGTGCACCTTCAGGTCGCGGTCGACGCGCCCGACCTGAAGGGCGAGCGCTCCATCGCCGTCTACTCGCGGCCCGAGTCGGACCGGGAGCACTGGACCTGCCACGCCTCCGGACGGCTGCTCGACGGCCTCCCGGAGGGCCACGACCAGGGATTCGAGAGCCTGCGGGACTGGCCGGCCCCCCAGGCCGAGGCGGTCCCCCTGGACGGGTTCTACGAACGGCTGGACGCCCAGGGCGTCGGATACGGCCCCGCCTTCCGGGGCCTGACCGAGCTGTGGCGTGACGGCGACACCGCGTACGGCCTCGTCCGCCTCCCCGAGGGAGTCCCGGCCCAGGACTACGGGATGCACCCCGCCCTGCTCGACGCCGCCCTGCACACCGTCCAGGCCGTCCGGGACCTGGACGAGTCCGACCGGCGCGTGCTGCTGCCCTTCGCATGGGAGAGCGTGGAACTCCACGCCACGGGCAGCTCCACCCTGCGGGTGCGCGTGGACCTGGACGGCGCGCGCTCCAGCGCCCGGCTGTGGGTGGCCGACGCCGAGGGCAGGCCGGTGGCCGCGGCCCGCGCGCTGCGGATGCGCGAGGCGAGCGCGGAACAGCTGCGGGCAGGCCGCCCGGTGGAGCACCTCCACCAGGTGGACTTCCAGCCGCTCCTCGCCCCGGTGACGCGGCAGGAGACGGCTGCGACCTGGCTGCTCGGCGACGAGCGCTTCCTCGCCGGGCCGGCCGACGTCACGGACACCGGACACATCGAGCACCTCGCCGGTGCGGACGCCCTCACGGCGCGTCTCGCCGAGGGCTCCCCGGCGCCCGCTCGGCTGATCGTCCTCGCCGCCTCCGCCCCGGGCACCGCCGGTGCCCAGGGCACACCGGACACGGACGACGGCAGCACCGTCGCGGACCTGCGGGCACGCACGGCCGGGACCCTGGAACTGCTGCGTGCGCTGCTGGCCGAGGAACGGCTCGGTTCCACCGAGCTGGTCTGGGTCACCCGCGGCGCCGTGGACACCGGCGACGGTGTGCCGGACCTCGCCCACAGCGGTGTGTGGGGCCTGCTGCGGGCGGCCCGCACGGAGCACCCCGAGCGGGTCCTGCGCCTCATCGACACGGACGGGCCCTCCCCGGCGCTGGCCCGCGCGCTGACGGTGACGGACGAACCCGAGATCGCCGTACGGGGCGAGGCGCTGCTCGCCGCCCGCCTGGTCCGTGCCACCGGCACCGTCGGCGGCGACGGCTCCGCGCACGGCCCGGACCCGGACGGCACCGTACTCGTCACCGGAGGCACGGGTGAGCTCGGCCGGCAGGTCGCCGCGCACCTCGTCCGCGCACACGGAGTCCGCCACCTCGTGCTGACCTCCCGCCGCGGCCCCGACGCCCCCGGCGCGTCGGACCTCGTACGCGAACTCCACGACGCCGGCGCCGAGACCGTACGCATCGAGGCGTGCGACGTGACCGACCGCGGCCGGCTCGCGGACATCCTGGCCGCCGCGCCGGACGGCCGCCCGTGGACCGGAGTCGTCCACCTGGCGGCCACACTCGACGACGGCCTGCTCCAGAACCAGGACCCCGGACGTCTGTGGACGGTCATGGGCCCGAAGGCGGCCGGAGCGGTCCACCTCGACGAGCTCACCCGCCGGGTCGGCGCGGACCTGTCCCTGTTCGTGCTGTTCTCCTCGGTCGCCGGGATCCTCGGCGGTGCCGGCCAGTCCACCTACGCCGCCGCCAACACCGTCCTGGACGCGGTGGCCGCCCGCCGCCGCGCAGACGGCCTGCCCGGCACGAGCCTGTCCTGGGGCCTGTGGGAGCCCAACGGCGCCGGAGTGACCGACGCCCTGAAGGACGCCGACCTGGCCCGGATGCGCCGCCGCGGCATCTCCCCGCTGACCTCCGGCCAGGCGCTGCGCCTCCTGGACGCCGCGCTGTCCCGCCCGGAAGCGCACCTCGTGCCGGTCAAGCTGAGTCCGGGAGCGCTGCAACGCGGTCTCGACAAGGGGGAAGAGACACCCGCCCTGCTGCGTGGACTGCTCCGGGGCAGGCTGCGTCGCGCCCAGGGCGCGACGGCACCGGTCACCCTCCGAGACCGGCTGCGTTCCGCGTCCGCCAAGGAACGACGCCGCACCGTCCTGGAGGCGGTCCGCCGCGAGGCCGCCGTGGTGCTCGGCCTCCCCGGCCCGGAGGCCGTGGACGCGCACCAGGTCTTCAAGGAAGCGGGCCTGGACTCCCTCATGGCGGTGGAACTGCGCAGGCGCCTGTCCGCGGAGACCGCGCTCACCCTGCCGGCCACCCTGGCCTTCGACCATCCGACCCCGGACTCCGTCGCGGCGTTCCTGCTGGACCGACTGCCGCAGGACGACGTTCCCGAGCGCCCGGGACGCCGGGCGGGGACCGGCCCGCTGACCGAGGTGCAGATCGACAGCCTGGTGGAACTCCTGCGGTCCGCCACGCCGAAACAGCTCGAGTCGCAGGGCCTGGCATCGGCCTTCCTCGATCTCAAGGAGGGCCTGACGAAGACCGTCACCACCGCGGAAGCGGCCCCGCTCGACCTCGAGGCCGACAGCACCGAAGACCTTCTGCAGTTCCTTGACGACAAGTTTGGAGTCAGTTCATGACCGCGCCCGACGTCGAGAAGCTCGAGTCCTACCTGAGGCGTGCCACGACGGCCCTGCTGAAGACCGAGAAGGAACTCGACTCGGAGCGGGCCGCCCGCACCGAGCCGATCGCGGTGGTGTCGATGGCGTGCCGCCTGCCGGGTGGTATCGACACGCCGGAGGCGTTCTGGGAGTTGCTCGCGTCCGGTGGGGATGCGGTGGGCGGGTTCCCGGGGCGGTGGCGGGGGCTGGATCTGTTCGATCCGGATCCGGAGGCGGAGGGCAAGAGTTACGGCTGTGAGGGCGGGTTCCTGGCGGACGGGCATGTGGAGGACTTCGACGCCGGGTTCTTCGGTATCTCGCCGCGTGAGGCGGTGTCGATGGATCCGCAGCAGCGGCTGGTGCTGGAGGTGTCGTGGGAGGC
>NZ_JBHYQH010000097.1:0-4535 GCF_042746715.1 Streptomyces sp. NPDC058741
CCGCGTCGAAGGCCTCCGCGAACACCGGGAACGCCTCGTACAACTCACGCCCCATCCCCGGCCGCTGCGCACCCTGACCCGAGAACAGGAACGCCATCCGACCGCCGCTGCGCATCTCCCCCACGACCGTGCGGATGCCGGGCTCGCCCAAGTGGAGGGTGTGCAACTCGTCGGCAAGTTCCTGGTGAGTGGAAGCGAGTATGACGGCACGCTGCTCGAAAGAACTTCGGGTCGTGGCGAGCGCATGGGCCATCGGGGCGGACGCCACGTCGCTTCGGTCCTTGAGCGCCGCAAGCAGCCGCTCGGCCTGGGCACGCAGAGCCGCCTCGGTCCGACCGCTCAGGAGCCAAGGCAACACCGTGTCGTCGTCCGCCCCGAGGTCATCCACCCGTGGGTCATCGGGTGCCTGTTCGAGGATGACGTGGGCGTTGGTGCCACTCAGCCCGAACGAGGACACACCCGCCCGGCGCGGGCGATCCGTGTCCGGCCACACCTGCCGCTCCGTCAGCAGACGCACCGCCCCCGACGACCAGTCCACATGCGAGGACGGCTCATCCACATGCAACGTCGCCGGCAACACCCCATGCCGCAACGCCTGCACCATCTTGATCACACCCGCCACACCCGCAGCCGCCTGCGTATGCCCCAGATTCGACTTCACCGACCCCAACCACAACGGATCCCCACCGTCACGGCCCTGGCCATAAGTCGCCAGCAACGCCTGCGCCTCGATCGGATCCCCCAGCCGCGTCCCCGTCCCATGCGCCTCCACCGCACCCACATCCCGCGGAGCGAGTCCGGCGGAAGCGAGCGCCTGACGGATCACCCGCTGCTGCGAAGGACCGTTCGGAGCCGTCAGACCATTGGACGCACCATCCTGATTGACCGCCGAACCCCGCACCACCGCCAGCACCCGATGCCCACGCCGACGCGCATCCGACAACCGCTCCACCAACAGCACACCGACACCCTCACCCCACCCCGTGCCGTCCGCACCCTCACCGAACGCCTTGCACCGCCCGTCAGCCGCAAGCCCACCCTGCCGACCGAACTCCACAAACGCACCCGGCGTGGACATCACCGTCACCCCACCGGCCAGCGCCAGATCACACTCCCCCGCCCGCAACGACTGCACCGCCAGATGCAACGCCACCAACGACGACGAACACGCCGTGTCCACCGTCACCGCCGGACCCTCCAGACCCAGCACATACGACACCCGGCCCGACGCCACACTCGCCGCGTTCCCCGTGCCCACATACCCACCGAAGTCACCCTCCGACAAACCCAGCAACGCCGGATAATCCTGACCGTTCGTCCCCGTGAACACACCCGTACGACTCCCCCGCAACGCGACAGGATCGATCCCCGCCCGCTCCACCGCCTCCCACGACACCTCCAGCAACAACCGCTGCTGCGGATCCATCGCCAACGCCTCACGCGGCGACACCCCGAAGAACTCCGCATCGAAACCACCCACACCGGACAGGAAACCGCCGAGCCGGGTGTAGGGGGACGGGGCCGTGCTCTCGGTGTCCGGGTCGTCGAGGGTGTCCCAGCCGCGGTCGGTGGGGAAGTCACCGATGGCGTCCTCACCCTGGAGGAGCAGTTCCCAGAACTGTTCGGGGGTTTCCACTCCGCCGGGGAAGCGGCATCCCATGCCGATGACGGCTATGGGGTCGTCGGTGACGAAGGTCGTCTCCGGTGCGCGTACCGTGCTGCTGTCGTCGGGGGTGTCGGCCGGTTCCCATCGGGTGAGGAGGAGGTCCGCGACGGCCGCGGGGGTGGGGTGGTCGAACACCAGGGTCGCCGGCAGAGGCGTGCCGGTCGCCCGGGACAGACTGTTGCGCAGTTCGAGGGCGGTCAGGGAATCGAGACCCAGCTGGGTGAAGGGTGCGTCGAGTGGTATCTGCGCGCCGGAGGCGTGGCCGAGTACACCGGCCAGGGCGGAGCGTACGAGGTCGGTGACCGCCTCCCGCCGCTGGGATTCCGGCAGTCGGAGCAGGCCGAGTGGCGAGTCGGCGGACGTGGAGCCCGCGGCGGCCCGGCGAAGCGCCGGGCGGCCGGCCAGGGTGCGCAGAAGCGGGGGGAGCCTGTCGCCGGCCCGGCGCAGTGCCGCGCGGTCGACGCGGAGGGGCAGCGGCACGCCTCCGGTGTGCGCCAGGGCGCGGTCGAAGAGGTCGAGGGCGTCCGCGGTGGTGAGGGCGCCGATGCCGTTGCGGGCGGCACGGTCCTGCGTGGCGTCCGCGAGACCGCGGGTCATCGAGCTGTCGGCCTCCCACAGGCCCCAGGCGATGGACACGGCGGTCTGGCGGCCTTCGGCGCGCAGCTGGCCGGCATAGGCGTCGAGGAACGCGTTCGCGGCCACGTAGTTGCCCTGCCCGGGGGCCGACAGGGTGGCGGCGGCCGAGGAGAACAGGACGAACGCCGAGAGGTCGAGGTCGCGGGTCAGCTCATGGAGGTTGACCGCCGCGTCGACCTTGGGACGCAGGACCGTGGAGAGGCGGTCGGGGGTCAGGGAGGTGATGACACCGTCGTCCAGTGTTCCCGCCGCGTGCACCACGGCTCCGAGGGGGTGCTCGGGCGGCAGGGCGCCGATCACCTCGGCCAGGGCTTCGCGGTCGGCGGCGTCGCAGCCGACGACGGTGACCTGGGCCCCGTGGGCGGTGAGTTCGTCGGTCAGCTCGGCGGCCCCGGGTGCCTGTGTACCGCGCCGGGTGACGAGGAGCAGGTGGCGCACGCCGTACCGGGTGACGAGGTGACGGGCCACGGCGGAGCCGACCGTGCCGGTGCCTCCGGTGATGAGGACCGTGCGGTCCGTCGGGAAGGCGGCACCCGGATGCTCAGGGGTGTCCGGGGCGAGTGTGAGCCTCGGTGCCAGCAACCGGCCCGCGCGGAGCAGGAGTTCGTCGTGGTCGTGTCCTGCGGTCTCGGCCAGTCGGTCAGGGCCGGGGTTGGTGTCGGCGTCAAGGAGCAGGAATCGTCCGGGGTTCTCTGCCGCAGCCGATTTCAGCAGGCCTCGGACGGCCGCCGCGGGGACGTCCGTCACGGTCTCCTCGGTGCCGTCGGCGGCGACCGCTCCCCGCGTGAGCACCAGTAGGCGGGAGCGGGTCGCCCGGGGGTCGGTGAGCCAGCTGCTGATGAGGGTGAGGGCGGAGGCGGTGGCCGTGTGCACGGCGTTCGCCAGGTCCGCGCCGGCCTGCGACTCGGGGGTGTACCAGGGGAGGACGATCAGGTCGGCGAACGGGGCGTCCGCGGTGTCCGAGAGGGCGGCGAGGAGTTCGTCCGGGGTGTGGTGGGCGACGGGCGGGAGCGGATCGGGCGCGGTCGCGGCTGCGACGGGGCTCCATGTGACGGTGTAGAGGTCGCTGCCGTGTTTCCCTGCGGTGCCGGGCAGCCGGTCGGGGTCGACGGACCGGACGGTGACACTCCGGGCGGTGAGGACGGGAGCCCCGGTGACGTCCAGGATCCTGAGTGTGGTGTCCGACGCCGACCGCGGGACGACATGGAGGCGTACCCGCGTCGCCGCGCCGGCGTGAAGGGTGAGGCCGGACCAGCTGACGAGGTGGGGAGCGGGCAGCCCGAGCGTGACCAGGGCAGCGTCGAGCAGCATGGGATGGACGGCGAACCCGGCCGCCTCCGCCTCCCTGTTCTCCGGGAGGGCGGCTTCGGCGAACACTTCGTCGCCCAGGCGCCAGGCGGCGGTCAGGGCCCGCGGTGCTTCCTCCGCCGCGGGGGCCGTAAGGCCGAGCGCGGCGTACAACTCGGCCGGGTCCACGGGTGTCGCTCCGTGCGGGGGCCAGGTTCCTCCGGGGACGTTCACGGTCTCGGTGTCGGTCGGGGCGGCGAGGGTGCCGTGGGCGTGCCGAGTCCACTTCCGGGGCTCGTCGGGGTCGAGGGGCCGCGCGTACAGGGAGAAGGTCCAGCGCTCTTCGCCCGTGACGGCCTCGGTGACGGTCTGGATCTCCGTCTCCCCGGCGGCGGGCAGCGGCAGCGGTTCGTCGATGTGCAGGTCGGTGAGATGGTGGACGCCGAGGCCGCGCCCCGTGTGCAGGGCCAGGTCGGTGAGGACGGAGGCAGGCACGTGGGATCCGCCGCTGGTGGCGAGTTCGCCGAGCCAGGGGTGGGCGCGTGCGGAGAGGCGACCGGTCGCCACCACACCGGCGGAACCGGCAAGGGCGATCCCGGCGGACAGGAGCGGGTGTTCACCGCGGTGCCCGGGTCGGTCCGCGACGGGGTCCAGCCAGTAACGCTGCCGCTGGAAGGGGTACGTCGGCAGGGGGGCCACCTCCGAGGCCCCGGGCAGCAGTACGCCCCAGTCGACCGTCCTGCCGGAGGCGTGCAGTGCCGCGAGGGCGGCGACCGCTGTTCGGGGCTCGTCCCGGTCCTTGCGCAGGACGGGGACGAGTTCCACGTCGTCGGCACGCTCACCGAGCACGGTCTGGGTGAGGGCGGTGAGGGTGCCGTCGGGGCCGATCTCCAGGAACCGGGTCACCCCCTGCGCGGTGAGGGTGTCGACGCCGTCGGCGAAGCGG
>NZ_JBHYQH010000098.1:0-4027 GCF_042746715.1 Streptomyces sp. NPDC058741
TGAGCGCCGACCCGGTCGAGGAGCAGTTCTGGCGCACCGTGGAGGAAGGAGACCTGGAAGCCCTGGCCGGCACGCTCGGGGTCGAGGAGGGGCTGAAGTCGGTCGTCCCGGCGCTGGCCGCCTGGCGCACCACCCGCCGCGAGAGGAGCGTGCTCGACGACTGGCGCTACCGCGTGGTGTGGCGGCCGTTCACTGCTCCCGGCAACCGTCGCCTCGGCGGTGACTGGCTGCTCGTCGTGCCCCAGGCACGAACCGGTGAGGAACTGGCGGTGCTGACCCGGCGCGTGCTCGAGGAGGCCGGGGCCACCGTCGTACCGGTCGTCGTGCCGGAACAGGCGGACCGCGCCGCTCTCACCGAACTGCTCGATGCGGCCGCTCCGGACCTGGGCGGCACGGCGGCGGGCGTGCTGTCGCTGCTCGCGCTCCACGACGAACCGGACGAGCGCGGCCCCGGTTTCTCCAAGGGCCTGCTGGCCTCCATGGCGTTGAGCCAGGCGCTCACCGACGCCGAGGTACGGGCCGGACTGTGGACGCTGACCCGTGGAGCCGTCTCGGTCGACGGCGACCGGGCGCCGAACGCACGCCAGGCCGCCGTGTGGGGTCTGCTGCGGGTGGCCGCGCTGGACGACTCCGAGCAGGCCGGTGGCCTGGTCGACCTTCCTGCCGACGGCTCCACCGAAGTGCTCTCGCACCTCCCGGCGCTCTTGGCCACGAGGGGACAGGACCACACGGAGAGCGAGTTCGTCCTCCGGACCGGTTCCGTGACCGCGCGCGTCCGACGCATGGTGCGCTCGCCTCTCACCGGCACCGGCGCGGCCGGGACACCGGTGTGGCAGCCGCGCGGGACGGTCCTGATCACCGGGGGTACAGGTGCGCTCGGCGCTCATGTCGCCCGGGATCTCGCGCGCGAAGGTGCGGAACACCTCGTACTGACCAGCAGGCGCGGTCCCGACGCGCCCGGAGCGGCTGCGCTGCACAGTGAGTTGACTGACCTCGGCTGCCGCGTGACCATCGCCGCCTGCGACGTGGCCGACCGCGAGGCGCTGGCCGAGCTCCTGGAGGGCCTGCCCGCCGAGCCGGCGCTGACGGCGGTCGTGCACACCGCGGGTGCCGTCGACCGGGCGCGACCGCTCACCCGTGTGGACGCGGACGAGGCCGTCGGTCTGATGCACGCCAAGGTCGTCGGCGCTCAGAACCTGAACGACCTGCTCGCCGGACGTGCGCTGGACGCCTTCGTCCTCTTCTCCTCCGGCGCCGGTGTGTGGGGCAATGGCGGTCAGGCACCGTACGCGGCGGCCAACGCCCACCTGGACGCGCTGGCCGAGGCACGGCGGGCCGCGGGACTGCCCGCCACCTCGCTCGCGTGGGGAGCCTGGGCGGGCGGCGGCATGGTCGACGCCGAGGTGGGAGAGCAACTGCTGCGGCGCGGCGTGCCGGCCATGGAACCGCGACTCGCCGTGCGCGCCCTGCGGGAGTCGGTCGCGGCGGACGACACGGCCGTCGTCGTGGCCGACATCCGCTGGGACCGCTTCGTCCCCGCGTACTGCGCCCACGGGCACCGTCCGCTCATCGACGAGATCCCTGACGTACAGGCCCTGCTGGCTGCTCAACGGGCGGAGGAAGAAGCACAGCGGACGGCGCAGGCGTCCCCTGCTGCGGGCGGTCTGCGCGCGGAGCTGGCCGCGCTTCCGCCGGCCAAGCGCGGGCGCAGGCTGGCCGAGCTGATCCGGACACACGCCGAGGCGGTGCTCGGCTCGGGATCGGCGAGAACGGTCAAACCCGGCAAGGCCTTCCGGGACATGGGTTTCGACTCCCTGACCGCCGTGGAACTCCGCAACCGGCTCGGCACCGCACTCGGCACCAAACTGTCCGCGACGCTCGTGTTCGACCACCCCACACCGCAGGCGCTCGCCGCCCACCTGGACGCGGAACTGTTCCCCGCCGACGGCGAACCCACCCTCGACCCCCGGCTCAGGGAGATCGAGGCGGCCTACCGCGCCACCGCCGACCCCGAGGGCAGGAAGGACCTCGCGGACGCGCTGCGAGGCCTGCTCGACACCTGGGCGGCATCCACCGACGAGCCGACCCCCACGGCCGTCGACGAGGAACTGGTCGGCGCCTCCGACCAGGACATGTTCGACCTGATCGACAAGGAACTCGGGATCTCCTGAGCGGTCCCCCGACACGACTTCCCGATTCTCGAAGGGCTGACTGGCATGGGCAACACGGGCAACACCGAGGACAAGCTGCGGGACTACCTCAAGCGCGTCACCACGGACCTGCGGCAGACCCGCCGCAAGCTCGGTGAACTGGAGACGCGGGCGCACGAGCCCATCGCCATCGTGGCGACCGCCTGCCACCTGCCCGGCGGAGTGCGCAGCCCCGAGGAACTGTGGAGGCTCCTCGCCGACGGCGTCGACACCGTCTCGGACCTGCCCACCGACCGCGGCTGGGACATCGACGGTCTGTACGACCCCGACCCCGAGCACGTCGGTACCAGCTACGTCCGCCAGGGCGCCTTCCTCTACGACGCGGCCGAGTTCGACGCCGGGTTCTTCGAGATCTCGCCCCGTGAGGCGACCGCGATGGACCCGCAGCAGCGACTCCTGCTGGAGACCACCTGGGAGGCGTTCGAGCGAGCCGGCATCGATCCCACCAGCCTGCGGGGCAGCTCCACGGGCGTCTTCGTCGGCGCCAGCAACCAGGCGTACGCCCCTGACGGCACACGCGCCCCCGAGGGCATCGAGGGCCATCTGCTCACGGGCGGGTCCGCCGCCGTCCTGTCCGGCCGCATCGCCTACAGCTTCGGCTTCGAGGGACCGGCCGTCAGCCTCGACACCATGTGCTCGTCGTCGCTGGTCGCACTTCACCTGGCGGTGCGGTCCCTGCGCTCCGGTGAGTGCTCCATGGCCGTCGCGGGCGGCGCCACCGTCATGGCCAGCATGCGCAACTTCATCGAGTTCAGCCGCCAGCGCGGACTGGCCACCGACGGCCGCTGCAAGCCCTTCGCCGCCGGAGCCGACGGCACCGGCTGGGGCGAGGGCGTGGGGGTGCTGCTGCTGGAGCGTCTGTCGGACGCCGAGGCCAACGGGCACCAGGTCCTCGCCGTCATCCGGGGCTCGGCGATCAACCAGGACGGTGCCTCGAACGGACTGACGGCCCCGAACGGTCCCGCGCAGCAGCGCGTCATCCGCGCGGCACTGTCCGACGCCGGCCTGTCGGCCGCGGACGTGGACGTCGTGGAGGCGCACGGTACGGGCACCACACTGGGCGACCCGATCGAGGCACAGGCGCTCCTGGCCACCTATGGGCAGGAGCACGACGCCGACACCCCGCTCTGGATCGGCTCGCTGAAGTCCAACATCGGCCACACGCAGGCCGCCTCCGGTGTCGCGGGCGTCATCAAAATGGTCGAGTCGCTGCGGCACGGCGTGGCCCCCAAGTCGCTTCACGGCGAGGAGATCACCCCGCACGTCGACTGGTCCTCCGGCACCCTCCGCCTGCTCACCGAGGCCGTCGACTGGCCCGAGACCGGACGGCCGCGCCGGGCGGGCGTCTCCTCCTTCGGCGGCAGCGGCACCAACGCCCATGTGGTCCTCGAACAGGCGCCCGCCCCGCAGCCCGCAGGCGAAACCGTCGACGGGACCGCGACCACCGAAGCCGTTCTCCCCTGGCTGCTCTCGGCGCGCTCGGAGGCCGCGCTGAAGGAGCAGGCCCTGCGGCTCGCCGACCGTGTCGAGTCCGGCGGGCTCTCCGCCGTGGACGTCGCCCACACGCTGGTCACCGGCCGTGCCGCCCTGGAGGAGCGTGCCGTCGTGGTCGGCGCCGACCGCTCCACCCTGCTCAACGGCCTGCACGCCCTGGCCCGAGGCGAACGGCCCAGGACCGTGACCCGCGGCCTCACCGAGAGCCCGGACGAGACCGTGGACCCCGTGTTCGTGTTTCCGGGGCAGGGTGCGCAGTGGGTGGGGATGGCGGTGGAGCTCCTGGATGCGTCGCCGGTGTTCGCGTCTCGGTTCGGTGAGTG
>NZ_JBHYQH010000099.1:0-3877 GCF_042746715.1 Streptomyces sp. NPDC058741
CCCCCACCCCACGGACCACATCCACCAACGACCAGTCCACGAACTCACCCAACGCCTCAGCACACTCACCGAACCGAGACGCGAACACCGGCGACCCATCCAGGAGCTCCACCGCCATCCCCACCCACTGCGCACCCTGCCCCGGAAACACGAACACCGGGCGGACGGACTCACCGCTGTGCGGCGCCACACCCCGGGTCAGGCGCGAGCCGGCGGCACCAACTGCCACTGCGCGCAGCCCCTCCAGCAGAGCCGAGCGGTCGGCGCCGACCACGACGGCACGCTCCTCCAGAGCGGCACGACCGGTGACCAGCGAGTGAGCCACATCGACCGGAGCGATGTCCGTACCCTCCAGCCGGGCCACCAGCCGCGCGGCCTGCTCCCGCAACGCCGCCTCCGAACGAGCCGACACCAGCCACGGAACAGTCACCTCGGGCCGGTCAGCCGACCCCACTCCCCCAGCAGACTCCGGCTCAGGCTCAGACTCCGGCTCTGGCTCCTCCAGGATGACGTGGGCGTTCGTCCCACTGACGCCGAAGGAGGAGACACCTGCCCGGCGAGGTCGGTCGTTCCGCTCCCATGGGCGTGCCTCGGTGAGGATGCGGACCTGTCCGACGGACCAGTCGACGAAGGTGGAGAGTTCGTCCGTGTGCAGGGACTTGGGCAGGGTGCCGTTGCGCATCGCCTGCACCATCTTGATGACCCCGGCCATGCCCGAAGCGGCCTGCGTGTGACCGATGTTGGACTTCACCGACCCCAGCCACAACGGCCGCTCCCCGCCCCGCTCCCGACCGTACGTGGCCAGCAACGCCTGCGCCTCGATCGGATCCCCGAGCCTCGTCCCCGTCCCGTGCGCCTCCACCACGTCCACATCACCCGCGGACAACCCCGCGTCCGCCAACGCCGCACGGATCACCCGCTGCTGCGACAGACCGTTCGGAGCCGTCAACCCGTTCGACGCACCGTCCTGATTGATCGCCGAACCCCGCACCACGGCGAGCACCTGATGCCCGTTCGCCTCGGCGTCCGACAGACGCTCCAGCAGCAGGACGCCGACGCCCTCCGCCATGCCCATGCCGTCGGCCCCCGCGCCGAACGCCTTGCAGCGGCCGTCGACGGCGAGGCCGCGCTGACGGCTGAAGCCGATCAGGCCGACCGGCTCCCCCATGACAGCGGCGCCGCCGGTCAGCGCGAGTGAGCATTCGCCGGACCGCAATGAGCGCATGGCCAGGTGCATGGCGACGAGTGCGGAGGAGCACCCGGTGTCCACGGTCACGGCCGGTCCTTCGAGGCCGAGCGTGTACGAGATGCGGCCGGAGGCGATGCTGGTGACCGTACCGGTGATCAGGTGGCCTTCGAGGCCTTCCGGCACCTCGCCGGACGCTCCGTAGCCCTGGTGGGAGACGCCGACGAAGACACCGGTGTCGCTGCCGTGCAGGCTGTCGGGCGCGATACCCGCCCGCTCCAGGGACTCCCAGGTGGTCTCCAGGAGCAGTCGCTGCTGCGGGTCCATCGCCGTCGCCTCACGCGGCGAGATGCCGAAGAACCCGGCGTCGAACTCGGCCGCGTCGTGCAGGAAGCCGCCGTCGCGGGCATAGGTGGTTCCCGCGCGGTCGGGATCGGGGTCGTACAGACTCTCCACGTTCCAGCCACGGTCGACGGGCAGACCCGTTATGGCGTCGGTCTCCTCGACGACGAGTCGCCAGAGGTCCTCGGGTGAGTGCGCTCCGCCGGGGAAGCGACAGCCCATGGAGACGATGGCGATCGGCTCGTCCTCGTGCAAGGGGCGGGCCGCCGGCACGGCCGGGGGCGCGGAGAGCTGTTCCTCGCTGATGTCGTCGACGAGGTATCCGCGCACGTGACGTACGAGATCGCGGACGTTGGGGTGGTCGAAGACGATCGTGGCGGGCAGGGCCAGGCCGGTGGCCTCGTTGAGCCGGTTGCGCAGTTCGACGGCGGTGAGGGAGTCGAAACCGAGTTCGCGGAAGGCGCGGGTGGCGGCGATGTCGTTGCCGTCGGCGTAGCCGAGGACGGCGGCGACCTGGGCGCGGACCACGTCGGTCAGGGCCCGGTCGCGTTCGGCGGCGGGCAGGGCGGCGAGTTCGGCGCGCAGTCCGCCGCGCCGGTCGGCGGCGCGGTCGAGAACGGCTTCGTCGGCCCGCATCGCCTCGGCGACCTCGGGGACCTCGTGGAGCAGCGGCCTGGGGTGGGCCGCCGTGAAGACGGGGACGAAGCGTGCCCAGTCGATGTCGGCGATCGCGAGGAAGGTCTCGTCGTGGTCGAGTGCCTGCTGGAGGCCGGTCACGGCGATGTCGGCGTCCATGAACGGGATGCCGCGCCACCGCAGTTGCTCGCGCACGACGTTGACGGCCATGCCGCCGCCCTCGGGGCTCCAGATGCCCCACGCCAGCGAGGTGCCGGTCAGCCCGCGGGCCCTGCGGTTCTCGGCGAGGGCGTCGACGTAGGCGTTGGAGGCGGAGTAGGCGCCGTGGTCGCCGCTGCCCCAGGTTCCGGCCACGGACGAGTAGAGGACGAAGGCGTCCAGCCGGTCGTGGTCGAAGAGTTCGTCGAGGTTCGCCGCGCCGAGGAGCTTCGCGCGGGCGCCCTCGGCGAAGAAGTCGAGGTCGGTGTCGGCGAGCGGCGCGAGCATGCCGACGCCCGCGGTGTGCACGACGGAACGGATGGCGGGCCCGTCGGACTCGACCTGCTCGACGAGACGACGGAGCGCGTCCCGGTCGGCCACGTCGCACGCGGCGATGGTCACGCGGCAGCCCAGCTCGACCAACTCCCGTTCCAGCTCGGCGGCCCCGGGGGCGTCCGGTCCGTGCCGGCTGGTGAGCACCAGGTGCTCGGCGCCGTTGCGGGCCAGCAGCCGGGCGGTGTGGGCGCCGAGTCCGCCGGTGCCACCGGTGACGAGCGCGGCGCCGCTGGTGCGCCAGGTGCGCGGCGCGCCTCGGCCTGCGAGAGGGGTGCGGATCAGCCTGCGGACGTATGTTCCTCGCGCGCGCAGGGCGACCTGGTCCTCGTCGCCCCGGGCGGCGAGGAGCGCGGTCAGTGCGCGTGCGGTGGCGTCGTCCACATCCGCCGGCAGGTCGACCAGTCCGCCCCAGAGCCGGGGGTGTTCGAGGGCCACGACTCGGCCGAGGCCCCACAGGGCTCCCTGAACCGGGTGGCGGACGGCGTCGCCCTCGATACCGGTCGCGACGGCACCGCTGGTGAGGAACCACGTCCTGGCCTCGATGCCGGCGTCCAGCAGGCCCTGGACCAGGAGCAGCGAGGAGACCATGGCCGAAGTGGCGCCGGGATGCGCCGGCGCCGGACGCTCGTCCAGCGCCAGCAGGGAGACCACACCCCGCACCGGGGCCGGGTCGGTGTGGGCGACGGCGGAGGCGAGCCGGGAGGCGATCTGGCCGCGGTCGAGGTCGTCGGCGGCCATGATGAAGGTGACGACGGTTGCCCCGGCTCGGCTCAGCGCGCCGGCCACGCCGCTGACCAGCGGAGCCGCCAACTGCTCGGCGGGCACGACGAGCAGCCAGGTGCCGTCGAGCGTGTCGCCGTCCGGTATGTGGTGCGACCGCCACACGATCCGGTAGCGCCAGCTGTCCAGCCGGGCACGGCCCTGCCGTCCCCGGTGCCAGGCGTCGAGTGCGGGAACGAGGTCGCCGAGGCCGTCGGTGCCCTCCAGCCCGAGCGTGCCGGCCAGGGCTTCCAGGTCTCCTTCCTCCACGGTGCGCCAGAACTGCTCCTCGACCGGGTCGGCGCTCACCTGCGCCTTGGGCAGATCCAGCCAGTAACGGCTGCGCTGGAAGGCGTAGGTGGGCAGGTCGACCCGGCGCGGCGACAGCCCCGCGAAGGCAGGCGTCCAGTCGACACGCAG
>NZ_JBHYQH010000100.1:0-3307 GCF_042746715.1 Streptomyces sp. NPDC058741
CACGGCATCCCCCTCCGCCCCACCCCCACCCCCATCCACCCCGACCTCCCCACCTACCCCTTCCAAGGCACCCACCACTGGCTCACCCCCTCCACCGGAGGGGACCCCCAGTCCCTCGGCCTGCGTTCCGTCGGCCACCCGATCCTCGGCGCCGCGGTCCATCGTGCCGAGGAGGACGGCCTGGTCCTCACGGGGCAGATCTCCACGGCCACCCACCCCTGGCTCGCCGACCACGTGGTGAACGGGACCGTCCTGTTCCCCGGCACGGCCTTCGTCGAGGCCGCGATCCGGGCGGGGGACGAGGTGGGCGCGTCCGTCCTGGAGGAACTGGTCCTGGAGAGTCCGCTCGCCGTCGAGGCGAGGCAGACCGTCAGCGTCCAGGTCACCGTCGGTGCCCCGGACGCGTCCGGGCGGCGGCCGGTCGGCGTCCACTCCGCGCCGCAGAACGGCGAGTCGGCCGACAGTCCGCTGTGGACCCGGCACGCCCGCGGCTTCCTGGCGCCCGCAGCGGCGCGGAGCACCGGCTCCGGGCGAGCCGGGGAACTCGCCGTCTGGCCGCCGCGCGGGGCCGAGGAGGTGCCCGTCACGGATGCCTACGAACGGATGGCGCAGGCGGGTTACGGGTACGGCCCGGCGTTCCGGGGCCTGCGGTCCCTCTGGCGCCGGAACGGGGAGGTCTTCGCCGAAGTCGCGCTGCCCGAGCACGAGAGGACCGACGGCTGGGGTGTCCACCCGGCGCTGCTCGACGCCGCCCTCCACGCCGACGTGCTGAACGAGATCGGGAAGGAGGGCGCCGGTCCGCTCAGCCTGCCGTTCTCCTGGCAGGACGTGGAATTGCACGCGTCCGGAGCCACCACCCTGCGGGTCCGGCTGACGTGGTCGGACTCCGAGGGCGTCACGGTGCTCGCCGTCGACCCGACGGGTGCCCCCGTCGTCTCCGTCGGCGCGCTGCTGACGCGGCCGGTGTCCGGCGGAGCGGTGACCGCGGTCGGCGAGGCCGTCCGGCAGATGCTGCTGCGCACGGAGTGGCGGGACCTCGCGCCGGGACCCGTGCCGACACCCTCCGGCCGGTGGCTCGTGGTGGGCGACCGGGCCGACGGACTCACGGCCGCCCTCGCCGACGCCGGCGTGGACGCCTCCGGCGCGCGGGACCTGACCGCGGACTCCTCCGCCCCCGCGCCCGACACCGTGCTCCTGCTCCGCGACCGGCCCACGCCGGAGGCCGCGGACACCGCCGCCATGGTCCACGCCCTGGTGCGGGACACGCTCGCGCAGGTCCGACGTCACCTGACCGACGAGCGGTACACGGGGGCGCGCCTGCTCGTGGTGACCCGGGGCGCCGTGCCGGCCGACTCCGTCTCCGGCGTCACCGACCCGGCCGGCGCGGCGGTCTGGGGTCTCGTCAGGGCGGCGCAGGCCGAACACCCCGGACGCCTGGTCCTGGTCGATCTGGAACCCGGGACGGACCCCGGGGCCGGGGAGGTGACCGGACTTCTGGCCGCGGTCGCCTCCGGTGAACCGCAGACCGCGGTCCGCGCGGGCGGACTGCGCGTCCCCCGTCTGACGCCCGCCACGGACGCGGCGTCCGGCGAGCCGCCCCGGCTGGACCCCGAGGGGGTCGCCCTCGTCACGGGTGGGACCACCGGCGTGGGCCGCCTGGCCGCCCGGCACCTGGTCACCGCGCACGGTGCCCGCCGTCTGCTGCTGCTGAGCAGGCGTGGACGCGCGACCGAGGGCGTCGGCGACCTCGTGGACGAACTGACCGGCCTGGGCGCCTCGGTGGCCGTCGAGGCGTGCGACGTGGCAGACCGCGACGCGCTGGCCGCCGTGCTCGACGGCCTCGACCGTCCGCTGACCGCGGTCGTGCACAGCGCGGGCATCCTCGCGGACGGCATGGTCACCGGTCTCTCCCCGGAACAGGTCGACACGGTGCTGCGGCCCAAGGTGGACGCCGCGCTGCACCTCCACGAGCTCACACGCGACACGGACCTGGAGCTCTTCGTCCTCTTCTCCTCGATCGCCGGCACCCTCGGGGGCGTCGGACAGGCCAACTACGCCGCGGCCAACGCCTTCCTCGACGGCCTGGCCGAGCACCGGCGCTCCCTCGGCCTGCCGGCCACCGCCGTGGCCTGGGGCCTCTGGGAGGACGGCGGCCTGACCGCGCACCTGGGTGCCACCGACCGCGACCGCATCGCCCGCAACGGTGTCAGGCCGCTCACCGCCGAACAGGGACTGGCCCTCCTCGACGCCGCCGTCGCCCTCGACGCGGCGACCTGTGTCGCCGCCCGCTTCGATCATGCCGCGCTGCGCCGCCGCCCCGAAGGGGTTCCCGCCCTGCTGAGCGGTCTGGTGCGGACCACCACACGGCGTACCGCCGCCGACGCGGGGGGCCGTGCGAACGATGCCGCGGCCGAGCTGGCCGGGCTGTCTCCGAAGGAGGCCGGGCGCGTCCTGCTGGCCCTCGTGCTCCGGCACGCCGCCGCGGTCCTCGGACACGAGACGCCGGACGCCGTGCGCGCCGACGGCGCGTTCAAGGACATCGGCTTCGACTCGCTCTCCGCGGTGGAGCTGCGCAACCGGCTCAACGCCGCGACCGGCCTGCGGCTGACGCCCACCGCCGTCTTCGACCACCCCACCCCGCAGGCGCTGGCCGAGCACCTGAACGAGAGCCGCCCCGGAGCCACGGTTTCCACGTCCCCGCCGCCGGTCCGGACGACCGCGCCGCCGGACGACGACGCCATCGCCGTCGTGGCCATGGGATGCCGGCTCCCCGGCGGGGTCACGGGTCCCGAGGACCTGTGGGACCTGCTGCGGTCCGAGACGGACGCGATCAGCGAGTTCCCCACCGACCGGGGCTGGGACCTGGACACCCTGTTCGACCCCGACCCGGACAAGCCCGGCACGTCCTACACCCGCAACGGAGGCTTCCTGGACGGCGCCGGACGCTTCGACGAGGCGTTCTTCGGCATCTCACCGCGCGAGGCGCTCACCATGGACCCGCAGCAGCGGCTGCTCCTGGAGACCGCCTGGGAGACCTTCGAGCGCGCCGGCATCGACCCGACGTCCCTCGACAAGAGCACGGCCGGCGTGTTCGTCGGTGCCATCGCCCAGGAATACGGCTCGACCCTGCTGCACGAGGCCCCGGAGGGCCTGGACGGCCTGCTCCTCACGGGCAACGCCACCAGTGTCATCTCCGGCCGACTCTCGTACCTGCTGGGGCTGCAGGGGCCGGCGATCACGGTGGACACGGCGTGCTCGTCGTCGCTGGTGGCGATCCATCTGGCGGCGCAGTCGCTGCGCAACGGGG
>NZ_JBHYQH010000101.1:0-3278 GCF_042746715.1 Streptomyces sp. NPDC058741
GTCGGGCACGCTGTTGGGTGTCTGAGGGAATGAACTTTCCTCGGTGCCGGTCCCAGTGAACTCCGGTTGTTGCCGGGGGTGGTGGGTGGCTGGTCGTTGTTTGAGAACTGCACAGTGGACGCGAGCATCTGTGGCCAAGTTTTTAAGGGCGCACGGTGGATGCCTTGGCACCAGGAACCGATGAAGGACGTGGGAGGCCACGATAGTCCCCGGGGAGTCGTCAACCAGGCTTTGATCCGGGGGTTTCCGAATGGGGAAACCCGGCAGTCGTCATGGGCTGTCACCCATACCTGAACACATAGGGTATGTGGAGGGAACGCGGGGAAGTGAAACATCTCAGTACCCGCAGGAAGAGAAAACAACCGTGATTCCGGGAGTAGTGGCGAGCGAAACTGGATGAGGCTAAACCGTATGTGTGTGAGACCCGGCAGGGGTTGCGCATGCGGGGTTGTGGGATCTCTCTTTCGCGGTCTGCCGGCCGTGGGACGAGTCAGAAACCGTTGATGTAGGCGAAGGACATGCGAAAGGTCCGGCGTAGAGGGTAAGACCCCCGTAGTCGAAACGTCAGCGGCTCGTTTGAGAGACACCCAAGTAGCACGGGGCCCGAGAAATCCCGTGTGAATCTGGCGGGACCACCCGCTAAGCCTAAATATTCCCTGGTGACCGATAGCGGATAGTACCGTGAGGGAATGGTGAAAAGTACCCCGGGAGGGGAGTGAAATAGTACCTGAAACCGTGTGCCTACAAGCCGTGGGAGCGTCGGGTGGGAGCTTGCTTCCATCTCGTGACTGCGTGCCTTTTGAAGAATGAGCCTGCGAGTTTGCGGTGTGTTGCGAGGTTAACCCGGGTGGGGTAGCCGTAGCGAAAGCGAGTCCGAACAGGGCGTTTCAGTAGCATGCTCAAGACCCGAAGCGGAGTGATCTAGCCATGGGCAGGTTGAAGCGGAGGTAAGACTTCGTGGAGGACCGAACCCACCAGGGTTGAAAACCTGGGGGATGACCTGTGGTTAGGGGTGAAAGGCCAATCAAACTCCGTGATAGCTGGTTCTCCCCGAAATGCATTTAGGTGCAGCGTCGTGTGTTTCTTGCCGGAGGTAGAGCACTGGATAGGCGATGGGCCCTACCGGGTTACTGACCTTAGCCAAACTCCGAATGCCGGTAAGTGAGAGCGCGGCAGTGAGACTGTGGGGGATAAGCTCCATGGTCGAGAGGGAAACAGCCCAGAGCATCGACTAAGGCCCCTAAGCGTACGCTAAGTGGGAAAGGATGTGGAGTCGCAGAGACAACCAGGAGGTTGGCTTAGAAGCAGCCACCCTTGAAAGAGTGCGTAATAGCTCACTGGTCTAGTGATTCCGCGCCGACAATGTAGCGGGGCTCAAGCGTACCGCCGAAGTCGTGTCATTGCGATATGTACCCCCAACGGGGATCGTGATGGGTAGGGGAGCGTCGTCTGCCGGGTGAAGCAGCCGCGTAAGCGAGTTGTGGACGGTTGACGAGTGAGAATGCAGGCATGAGTAGCGATTCACACGTGAGAAACGTGTGCGCCGATTGACTAAGGGTTCCTGGGTCAAGCTGATCTGCCCAGGGTAAGTCGGGACCTAAGGCGAGGCCGACAGGCGTAGTCGATGGATAACCGGTTGATATTCCGGTACCCGCTGTGAAGCGTCAAACATCGAGCATCGTGATGCTAAGGCCGTGAAGCCGTCGGCTGAGTCTTCGGACGAGGTCGGAGTGGTGGAGCCGCTGAACCGAGCGGTTAGTAGGTGAGTGATGGGGTGACGCAGGAAGGTAGTCCATCCCGGGCGGTGGTTGTCCCGGGGTAAGGGTGTAGGCCGGACGGTAGGTAAATCCGCTGTTCATTGAGGCTGAGACCTGATGCCGAGCCGATTGTGGTGAAGTGGATGATCCTATGCTGTCGAGAAAAGCCTCTAGCGAGTTTCATGGCGGCCCGTACCCTAAACCGACTCAGGTGGTCAGGTAGAGAATACCGAGGCGTTCGGGTGAACTATGGTTAAGGAACTCGGCAAAATGCCCCCGTAACTTCGGGAGAAGGGGGGCCACGTCTGGTGATCCGTTTTACACGGTGAGCTGGGGGTGGCCGCAGAGACCAGCGAGAAGCGACTGTTTACTAAAAACACAGGTCCGTGCGAAGCCGTAAGGCGATGTATACGGACTGACGCCTGCCCGGTGCTGGAACGTTAAGGGGACCGGTTAGCTTGGATTCGTCCGGGCGAAGCTGAGAACTTAAGCGCCAGTAAACGGCGGTGGTAACTATAACCATCCTAAGGTAGCGAAATTCCTTGTCGGGTAAGTTCCGACCTGCACGAATGGCGTAACGACTTCTCGACTGTCTCAACCATAGGCCCGGTGAAATTGCACTACGAGTAAAGATGCTCGTTTCGCGCAGCAGGACGGAAAGACCCCGGGACCTTTACTACAGTTTGATATTGGTGTTCGGTTCGGCTTGTGTAGGATAGCTGGGAGACTGTGATCTCTGGACGCCAGTTCAGGGGGAGTCGTCGTTGAAATACCAGTCTGGTCGTGCTGGATGTCTAACCTGGGTCCGTGATCCGGATCAGGGACAGTGTCTGATGGGTAGTTTAACTGGGGCGGTTGCCTCCTAAAGGGTAACGGAGGCGCCCAAAGGTTCCCTCAGCCTGGTTGGTAATCAGGTGTTGAGTGTAAGTGCACAAGGGAGCTTGACTGTGAGACCGACGGGTCGAGCAGGGACGAAAGTCGGGACTAGTGATCCGGCGGTGGCTTGTGGAAGCGCCGTCGCTCAACGGATAAAAGGTACCCCGGGGATAACAGGCTGATCTTCCCCAAGAGTCCATATCGACGGGATGGTTTGGCACCTCGATGTCGGCTCGTCGCATCCTGGGGCTGGAGTCGGTCCCAAGGGTTGGGCTGTTCGCCCATTAAAGCGGTACGCGAGCTGGGTTTAGAACGTCGTGAGACAGTTCGGTCCCTATCCGCTGTGCGCGTAGGAGTCTTGAGAAGGGCTGTCCCTAGTACGAGAGGACCGGGACGGACGAACCTCTGGTGTGCCAGTTGTTCTGCCAAGGGCATGGCTGGTTGGCTACGTTCGGGAGGGATAACCGCTGAAAGCATCTAAGCGGGAAGCCTGCTTCGAGATGAGGACTCCCACCCACTTGATGGGGTAAGGCTCCCAGTAGACGACTGGGTTGATAGGCCGGATATGGAAGCACGGTAACGTGTGGAGTTGACCGGTACTAATAGGCCGAGGGCTTGTCCTCAGTTGCTCGCGTCCACTGTGTT
>NZ_JBHYQH010000102.1:0-3198 GCF_042746715.1 Streptomyces sp. NPDC058741
GGTCGCCGAGCGCATCACCTACGCACCCCCAGCCATCCCCGTCGTGTCGAACGTGACCGGACAGGTGGCCACCGAGGGCGAGTTGGCGTCCGCCGGCTACTGGGTGCGTCATGTCCGGCAGGCCGTCCGCTTCGCCGACGGCGTCGACAGCCTTGCCGCCCAGGGTGTGACACGTTTCGTCGAGATCGGCCCCGACGGAACCCTCACCGCCCTCGCCCAGAACCGCACACCCGACGACGAGGCCGCCCTTTTCGTAGCGAGCCTTCGCAAGGACCGCCACGAGGTGGACGCCATCGTCTCCTGCCTCGCTGCCGGTTACACGGTCGGTGTGCCCGTCGATTGGACTGCCGTGATCGGCCCGTGCTCGACGGCCGGTGTCGACTTGCCCACCTACGCCTTCCAGCGTGAGCGGTACTGGCCGCAGACGAAGCGCAGTGGGGTAGAGGCGGATGACCAGCCCTGGGAACCGGCGGCGCCGGAGGAGGCGCGCGAACTGGCCACCGCGCTGGACATCGGCGAGGACGTCGTGCAGCAGATCCTGTCGGAGTTCTCGGGCCTGCGCCGGGAGCGGACGGAGCGGGCAGAGGTGAACGGGTGGCGCTACCGCGTCGACTGGGAGGCCGTGACTCCCGAAGCCGGAGCCGACCACACCGGCCGGTGGCTCGTACTGCACCCCGAAGGGGATACGGCGTTGGTCGACGCCGTTGCCCCGGCCCTGTCCGAGCCCCTTCTCCTGTCGATTCCCGAGCGGCCCGACCGGCCGGAGCTCGCCCGCGCCGTCACCGCTGCTCTCGCGGAGGCGAAGACGCCGGTCCTTGCGGGCGTGATCGTGCTGCCCGGCACGGTGACGCAGGCGCTCATCGCCACTCAGGCGCTGGGTGATGCCGAGGTGGGTGGACCCGTGTGGTGGCTCACCCAGGGGGCCGTCACCGTCGGGCAGGCGGCCGAGGGCCGACTGCGTCCCGAGCAGGCCGCCGTCTGGGGGCTCGGAAGGGTCGTCGCACTGGAACACCCCGACCGCTGGGGTGGGTTGCTGGACCTGCCGGAGACCCCGGACGGAAGCGCCGCTCGTCTTGTGGCGGACGTCATCGCCTCCTCCGCGGAGGACCAACTCGCGGTACGCGGCGGCCGGACCTTCGCCAGGCGTCTGCGTCCGGACCCGGTGCCGCACGGTAACGGGCAGGGCTGGAAGCCCTCCGGACCGGTTCTGGTCACCGGCGGCACGGGCGCCCTCGGCGCTCACCTCGCGCGCTGGCTCGTTCGGCAGGGCGCCGACGAACTGGTGCTCACGAGCCGTAGTGGGCCCGAAGCCGACGGCTCCGCGCAGCTCGTCGCGGACCTGCACGCCTTGGGGGCCAGACAGGTGTCCGTCGAGGCCTGTGACCTGGCGGACCGGGACGCCGTCGCCGCACTGCTCTCCCGGCATCAGGTCGACGCCGTCTTCCATGGGGCCGGCGTACCGGACCACATGCCCTTTGACGACATCGACACCGAGTACCTGGAGCGGATCGTCGGGGCGAAGGCGTACGGCGCGGTGCACCTGGACGAGCTGACGCGTGACCGGGATCTGAGCGCCTTCGTGGTGTTCTCGTCGATCGCGGCCGTATGGGGGAGCGGAGCCCAGGGCGCCTACGCGGCGGCGAACGCCTGGGCGGACGCGGTGGTGGAGGACCGCCGTTCCCGCCAACTGGCAGGCGTGGCAGTCCAATGGGGCCCATGGTCGGGCGGAGGCATGGTGTCCGACGCGGGAGTGGTGGAGTTGCACCGGCACGGGTTGCGAGTGATGCCACCCGGGCGCGCGTTGCTGGGGCTCGCGTCCGCGATGGAGGGACCCGGCGGTGCGGTGGCCGTGGCCGACGTGGAATGGGGCCGTTTCCTCCCCGCGTTCACCAGCCGACGCCCCAGCCCGCTGCTGAGCACTCTTCCCGACTACGGGGCAACGGCGGCCGACGTCACCGAGAAACCGAACACCGAGAATGCCCGCGCCGTCCTCGTCGCGCGCCTCGCGAAGCGTCCGGAGAAGGAGCGTCGGCGAACCCTGCGGGAGATCGTCCGTCGGCGGGCCACGGCCGTCCTCGGGCGGTCGACGGGCTCGGCCGTGGACCTCGACCGTTCCTTCCGTGACGTCGGATTCGACTCCCTCACCGCCGTGGAACTGCGCAACGAGCTCCACGCGGAGACAGGACTGCGGTTGCCGACGACGCTGGTCTTCGACCACCCGACACCGCGACACCTCGCCGACCACCTCTACGAGGAACTCTTCGCGGACGGGACAGCGGCGCCGGATGCCGACGAAGCCTCTTTCCGTACCGTCCTCTCCGCGATCCCCTTCTCCCGATGGCAGTCCAGCGGCTTGCTGACGGCCGTCCTGTCCCTTGCGGAGGACGGCGCGGACGCCGCCCTCACCGACCTGTCCGACGAGACACCCGCACCCGGCGCGATCGACGCGATGGACGTCGACGCACTCGTTCAACTGGCCCTGGGCGACTCCCATTCCTGAACTCCCGCCCACAGTCACCTTCCCGTCCGCCCCCGAACGGGCCGGCCACGAACCAGTGGAGCTGAGCATGTCCACCTCCGAAGAGCGCGTCGTCGCGGCACTGCGTGCCTCCCTCTCCGAGAACGAGCGTCTGCGCCGGCGCAACGACGAACTCGCCCGGGCCGCATCCGAGCCGATCGCCATCGTCGGCATGGCCTGCCGCTACCCCGGTGACGTCACCACTCCCGAACACCTCTGGGACCTGGTGCTGTCCGGCACCGACGCCATCACACCGCTGCCGGCGGACCGTGGCTGGGACATGACGGACGCCGCCGCGGAGTCCACCGGACAGGGCGGATTCGTCAGCACGGCCGCCGACTTCGACGCCGGCTTCTTCGGGGTGTCGCCGCGTGAGGCGTTGGCGATGGATCCGCAGCAGCGTCTGATTCTGGAGACCTCCTGGGAGGTCCTGGAACGAGCGGGCCTGGAGCCCACCTCCCTAAGGGGCAGCAGCACCGGCGTGTTCGTCGGGTGCAGCAACCAGAACTACGGCACCGTCCGCGGTGACGACCTGCCCGAGGGCGTCGAGGGCCACCTGCTGACGGGGAACGCGGCGAGTGTGGTGTCGGGCCGGGTGTCGTATGTGCTGGGTCTGGAGGGTCCGGCGGTGACGGTGGACACGGCGTGTTCGTCGTCGTTGGTGGCGTTGCATCTGGCGG
>NZ_JBHYQH010000103.1:0-2953 GCF_042746715.1 Streptomyces sp. NPDC058741
CATCCCCACCGGACGCGAGCAACTCCCAGAACGCCTCCGGCGTGTCGATACCACCCGGCAGGCGGCACGCCATCGACACCACCGCGATCGGCTCGTCCGCGGACCGGTCTCCGTCCCGGACGACGGCCGTGGCCGCCGGGGTCCTGGGGCCGGAGTCCAGGTCCAGCCTGCTCAGCAGCAGGCCGGCGATGGCGGTGGACGTGGGGTGGTCGAAGGCGAGGGTGGACGGCAGGGGGACGCCCGTCTCCGCCGAGAGGCGGCGGCGCAGTTCGACCGCCATCAGGGAGTCGAGGCCCAGGTCCTTGAAGACCTGCTCCTTGCCGACCTCTTCGGGGCCGGGCATGCCCAGGACGGTGGCGGCCTCCTTGCGGACCAGGTCGGTGAGCGACCCGCGCCGGTCGGCCTCGGACAGCGTCAGCAGGCGGCCGCGCAGGTCCGACTGGTCGGCACCGGCCTCTCCGGCGCGGCGGCGCGGCGCGCGCAGGAGGGCGCGCAGCACCGCCGGCACCGCTGCCTCGCCCTCGCTGTCGAGGGTGCGCTGGAGCGAGGTGAGCTCCAGTCTGACGGGGACGAGGTGGGCGTGGGGCTGGGTGAGGGCCGTGTCCAGTGCCGTGAGCGCCTGGGCGGCGGTCAGCGCGCCGACGCCCTGACGGCGCAACCGGGTGAGTTCGGCCTGGCCCAGTGCGGCGGTCAGGCCGATGCCCGCCTGCTGCCACAGTCCCCAGGACAGGCTGGTGGCGGGCAGGCCGGCGGCGCGGCGGTGTGCGGCGAGCGCGTCGACGTAGGCGTTGGCGGCGGCGTAGGTGGACTGTCCGGCACCGCCGAGGACTCCGGCGGCGGACGAGAACAGCACGAACGCGGCCAGGTCCATGCCGCGGGTGAGGTCGTGGAGATGCTCGGCGGCCTGGGCCTTGGGCCCCCAGACGGTGGCGAGCCGCTCCCGGGTCTGGCCGGTCAGCAGACCGTCGTCGAGGACCGCTGCGAGATGGAGGACGGCCGTCCAGGGCCGGTCGGTGGCGGCCAGCACCTCGGCGAGGCGCTCGCGGTCGGAGACGTCGCAGGCGATGACGTGGACGCTCGCCGCGCCCGCCTCCGTCAGCCCGGCGACGAGCTCCGCGGCACCGGGGGCGTCGGGGCCGCGCCGGGACGTGAGGACCAGGTGACGTGCGCCGTGCTCGCGTACCAGGTGGGCGGCGACCTGCCGGCCCAGTTCACCGACGCCGCCGGTGATCAGCACGGCGCCTTCCGGGTCCAGGGGCGCCGTCACGGCCTCCCCGGCAGCGCGGACGAGGCGTGCGACCCGGATCTCGCCGTCCCGTACGACCGCTTCGGGCTCCTCCGCGATCAGGGGTGCCCGGACGGGGTCGACGGAGCCGTCGGTGTCGACCAGGTGCACCGGGCGTTCCGGGTGCTCGGTGCGGGCCGTGCGCAGCAGTCCCCACAGTCCCGCGCCGGCCGGAGCCCGTACGCCCGTGCCGTCTCCGGCGTCCACGGCGCCGGAGGTGACCCAGAGCAGGGGCACGCCGTCCAGCCGCGGCTCGGCGAGCAGGCCCTGGAGGAGGCCGAGGGCCAGGGACGTCGTCTCCAGTGGGGTCGCGGCCGGGGCGGTGGCGTCGATCACGACCCGCTCGGGGGCGTCCTCTCCGGCGTCGAGCCGGCCGGTCAGCGCGTCGAGCGCGGCCGGGTCCGCCAGTTCCGTCACCCAGGCGACGCCCTCGGGCGCGGCCGGCGGGGCGGGCAGCCGGCGGAACTCGACGCGGTGCAGGTGGGCGGTGCCGGGACGGGACGCGCGGACCTGCTCGGCGGTGGCCTCACGCAGCCGCAGGTCCGCCTCGACGACGAGCCGTCCGGACCGGTCGGTCGCCCGGACGCGCAACGTGTCCGCAGCGGTGTCGAGGTCGATCCGGACGCGCAGTTCGGTGCTGCCGACGGCGTGCAACCGCGCCGCGGACCACACGAACGGCAGCAGGACATGATCCTGCGGTCCGGTTTCCCCGTGCAGCGTCACCAGGGCGTGCAGCGCGGCGTCCAGGAGGGCGGGGTGGATGCCGAACGCATCCGCTTCGAGGGCTTCCGGCAGCCGCACCAGGCCGTAGGCGGTGTTCCCGCTGCGCCACAGCTCGGTCAGGCCCTGGAAGGCCGGGCCGTAGCCGAGGCCACGCGCGGCGAACGCCTCGTAGAAACCGTCGAGCGGTATCCGCTCGGCGCCGGGGACGGGCCACTGCGTGGGACCGGTGGCCTCGTCGGTGTCGCCCGTGGCGTCGTACGACAGCGCCCCGGCCGCGTGCTGCCGCCAGGGGACGTCCTCGTCGGCGGAGTCGGGCCGGCTGTAGACGGCTATGGAGCGCCGGCCGTCGGACGAGGGGCCGCCCACGACGACCTGGAGGCCGAGCGCGCTCTCGTCGGTGAGGACGAGGGGCTCCAGCAGCGTCAGTTCCTCGACCGCCTGCGCGCCCACGTGGTCGGCGGTCACCAGGGCCAGTTCGAGGAGGCCCGTGCCGGGGACCAGGGTCGTGCCGAACGCGGAGTGCTCGGCCAGCCACGGGTGTTCCGGCAGCGACACGCGGCCGGTGAACAGGTAGCCGTCGTCGTCCGCGGTAGCCGTCAGCGCACCGAGCCAGGGGTGCTCCGCCGGCCGGAGTCCCAGGGAACGGGCGTCGCCCGTCGTCTCCTGGCTCTCGTACCAGTAGCGCTGGCGCTGGAAGGCGTAGGTCGGCAGTGGCACGACGGTGCCGGTGCCCAGCACCCGGTCCCAGTCGAGGGGGTGGCCCTGAACGTGCAACAGGCCCAGATTGCGCAGCAACTGCGCACTTCCGCCCTGCTCACGCGCCAGGGAACCCACGACGATGCCACCGCGCTCGGCACTGCCGTCGGTCAGCGGCATCGACAGCACCGGATGCGCGGAGATCTCCACGAAAACCGTGTGACCGTCGTCCAGCAACCGGGTCAGGGC
>NZ_JBHYQH010000104.1:0-2804 GCF_042746715.1 Streptomyces sp. NPDC058741
CCCGTTCGACGCACCGTCCTGATTGATCGCCGAACCCCGCACCACGGCAAGCACCTGATGCCCGTTCGCCTCGGCGTCCGACAGACGCTCCAGCAACAGCACCCCCACGCCCTCGGACAGGGCGAAGCCGTCCGCGTCGGCGGCGAAGGGCTTGCAACGGCCGTCGGCGGCGAGCGCGCGCTGGCGGCTGAAGGCGACGAAAGCGCCCGGTCCCGACATCACCGTGGCCGCGCCGGCCACCGCGAGACGGCACTCGCCCGCACGGAGGGCGCGGACGGCGAGGTGCAGGGCGACCAGAGACGAGGAACAGGCCGTGTCGACCGTCACCGCCGGGCCCTCCAGCCCCAGCGCGTAGGCGATGCGCCCGGACGCCACACTCGCCGCCGCCCCTGTGGCGAGGTATCCCTCGTTGTCTCCGGACGCGGCACGCAGCTGGGTGGCGTACTCCTGGTCGGTGAGGCCGACGTAGACACCGGTGGAGCTGCCTTTGAGGCTCCTGGGATCGATGCCCGCGCGTTCCAGGGTCTCCCAGGTGGTCTCCAGGAGCAGTCGCTGCTGCGGGTCCATCGCCGTCGCCTCACGCGGCGAGATGCCGAAGAACCCGGCGTCGAACTCGGCCGCGCCGTCCAGGAACCCGCTCTCGCGCACGTAGCTGGTGCCGAGGTGGTCGGGGTCGGGGTCGTAGAGGCCGCCGAGGTCCCAGCCACGGTCGGCGGGCAGCGGGGTGATGGCGTCCACGCCGTCGAGGACCAGGCGCCACAGGTCCTCCGGGGTGTCGACTCCGCCGGGGAGGCGGCACCCCATCGACACGATGGCGATCGGCTCGTCGTCGCCCGCGCCCGGGTGGTCCGCCGCGTGCGCGGGCTCCGCGTCGGGCCGTGCCTCCTCCCCCTTTCGGCTGCCGAACGCGACGGCGTCGAGGCAGGCGGCGAGCGCGGAGATGCTGGGGTGGTCGAAAACGACGGTGGTGGGGAGTTTCAGGCCGGTGACGCGGTGCAGCCGGTCGCGCAGGGCGACGGCGGTGAGGGAGTCGAAGCCCAGGTCCTTGAAAGCAGCTTCGACGCTGACGGCCCCCGCGTCGGCGTGGCCCAGCGTGGCCGCCACATGAGTGCCGACGAGGGTGCGCAGTGCGGCGAGCCTGCGGGCGGGCGGAAGGCCGGCGAGCTCGCGGAGCTCTGCGGAGGTTGTGTCCGCGCCGTCGGATCCGGCGGCGGCCTGCTGCATCTCGGTGGCGGGCAGTTCGGTCAGGAGGGCGCTGCCGCGTACGGAGGTGAAGACCTCGGCGAACCGGCGCCAGTCGACGTCCGCGACCGCCACGACCACGTCGTCGTGGTCGAGGGCCTGCTGCAGTCCGGCGATCGCGGTGTCCGGCTGGATGACGGGGACACCTCTGCGGCGCAGGACGTCCTGGACGGACTCGGCGATCATTCCACCTCCGGCCCAGGGGCCCCAGGCCACGGAGAGCACCGGGACGCCGTCGGCGCGACGTCGTTCGGCGCGGGCGTCGAGGATCGCGTTCGCGGCGCCGTAGGCGGCGTGGTCGGCGACGCCCCACGTGCCGGAGATGGAGGAGAAGTAGACGACGGCGTCCAGTTCCGTGGCGTCCAGCACCTCGTCGAGGTGGGCCGCGCCGAGCACCTTGCCCGCAAGGGTGGCGGCGAGGTCCTCGACGCCGGCATCCGCCAAGGGGCCGAGCACGCTCACGCCGGCCGCATGCACGACGGAACACACGGGATTGCCCTCGGCGGCGAGGCGGTTCACCAGGTCGGCCAGGGCATCGCGGTCGGCCACGTCGCAGGCGGCGACGGTGAGCCGGGTGCCGAGGCCGGCGAGTTCGTCCCGCAGGTCGTCGAGGTGGGGGCCGTCGCCCCGGCGACCGGTGAGAACGAGGTGCTCCGCACCGCGCGTGGCCAGCCAACGGGCTACGTGGACGCCGAGCGCGCCGGTGCCCCCGGTGACCAGGACCGTGCCACGGGGCTTCCAGTCGCGCGGGGCCGTCCTGCCGCCGGTGGCCGCGGGGACGAGCCGCCGGCCGTGGGCAGTGCCGTCGCGGAGAGCCACCTGGTCCTCAGCGGTGCCCGCCGCCACGGTGTCCACCAGCAGGTCGACGGCGTGCTCGGGCCCGTCCGCCGGGAGGTCGACGAGTCCGCCCCACCGCTTGGGGTGTTCCAGGGCGGCGACCCGCCCGATGCCCCAGACGCCCGCCTGATCGGGGGCGGCCGGCGGGTCCTCGGGACCGGTGCCGACGGCGCCCCGCGTCACGCACCACAGCGGTGCGTCGATCGCCGTGTCACCGAGCGCCTGTACGAGCGAGAGGGTCCCGGCCAGTCCGCGCCGCACAGCGCGATGGCGTGGCAGGGGTCGTTCGTCGAGGGCAAGGAGCGACAGCACCCTTGTGAACTCGGCCGACTCGGCGGCTGATGCGAGCAGGGCACCGATGGCGTTCCGGTCAAGGTCGTCGACGGCCGTGACGACGACCGTGCCGGCTCCGCGCCGTTCCAGCGCGGACACGATCTCGGTGACGAGTCGTTCTCCTGCCGGGTCCTCGGGGGCGACCAGCAACCAGGTTCCCCCGATGGAGGCGGGGACGTGGACGGGCAGAGGGCGCCACTGCGTGCGATACCTCCAGCCGTCGACCACTCCGCGCTCGCGGCGGGTGGTGCGCCAGGCGGCCAGCGCCGGGACGACGGAGTCCAGCCCCTCCTCGACCCCGAGCGTGCCGGCCAGGGCTTCCAGGTCTCCTTCCTCCACGGTGCGCCAGAACTGCTCCTCGACCGGGTCGGCGCTCACCTGCGCCTTGGGCA
>NZ_JBHYQH010000105.1:0-2451 GCF_042746715.1 Streptomyces sp. NPDC058741
AACAACCGCTGCTGCGGATCCATCGCCAACGCCTCACGCGGCGACACCCCGAAGAACTCCGCATCGAAACCACCCACACCGGACAGGAAACCGCCCCTGCCGTACTGCAAGCTTCCGCCGTCGACTTTGTCAGTTCCCGCGTAGCGGTCGTAGACGCTCTCCAGGGCAGCCCAGCCGCGGTCGGTGGGGAAGTCACCGATGCCGTCACGGCCGTCCGCGAGAAGGCCCCACAGATCCTCCGGGGACTCCACACCGCCCGGGAAACGGCAGGCCATGCCCACGATCGCCACCGGCTCGTCCACCGCCACCACCGCCGTCGAGGCGACCGGTGTCACTTCGCCGGAGAGTGCGCCATGGATGCGGGACGCCAGGGCCTGGGGAGTGGGGTGGTCGAAGACGGCCGTCGCCGGGAGAGGCACACCCGACGCGGCGGCGAGCAGGTTGCGCAGCTCCACCGCGATCAGCGAGTCCACGCCCAGATCACGGAACGGCCTGTCCACCGCCACTTGTTCCGGACCCTCGTGCCCCAGTACCAGGGCCGTGAGCTGCTGGACGTGTTCCTCCACGAGACGCTGCCCGGCTTCGCGCGGCATCCCGGCGACGCGTGAGCGCAGGTCGTCACCGGGTCGTTCGGTGGCTCGCGGCTCGGCGGTGACACTCACGGGTGCCACGGGGGTCAGCAGGGCGCTGGGGCGGGCCGCGGTGAATGCGGGGACGAAGTCGGCCCAGTCCGCGTCCACGACCAGTTGGGTGGTGACGCCCGCGTCGAGCGCGACACCGAGTGCGGAAAGCGCGAGCCGGGGGTCGAGTGCCGTGATGGCTCCCTGGCCGCGGCGCCGACTGCCGGACTCCGCCGCCATGCCGTCACCGGCCCACGGGCCCCACGCGATGGAGGTGGCCGGCAGGCCCTCAGCTCTCCGCTGTTCGGCGAGTGCGTCAAGGACGGCGTTGGCTGCGGCGTAGGCGCCCTGACCCGGGCTTCCCAGCGTTCCCGCCAGGGAGGAGAAGAGAACGAACGCCGAGAGGTCGTGGCCCCGTGTCAGCTCGTCGAGCAGGAGCGCTCCCGTGACCTTGGGTCCCCTGACCCGCTCGATGCGCTCGGTGTCGGTCGTCAGCAGCGTGGCGTCGTCAAGAACCCCGGCCGTGTGGAAGACCGCGTCGACACGGTGCTCCGAAAGGAGCGCGGCGAGCTGATCGCGCGCGGAGACGTCGGCGGCGACCAAGGTGACCTCGGCTCCCCTCTGCTCCAGCTCCGTGAGCAGTCGCGTCGCACCCGGTGCCGCTTCACCTCGGCGACTGACGAGGAGCAGGTCACGGGCACCTCGTTCCACGGCCCATCGGGCCACATGGGCGCCCAGGGCTCCGGTACCTCCGGTGATCAGCACCGTTCCGTCAGGTGTCCAGTCCGGGACGTGTCGGCTCGCGGGCGCGGCCGGTGCCAGCCGACGGCCGAAGATGCCGTGGGCCCGGACGGCGACCTGGTCCTCGCCCGGCTGCAGACGCGTCAGCGCGACGGCGAGGCGTGTACACACCCGGTCGTCGATGCCCGTGGGCAGGTCGATCAAACCGCCCCACACGTCAGGGTGTTCCAGGGCCGCGACGCGTCCCAGCCCCCAGACCGCGCTCTGCTCGATGCTGACGACATGATCCGCACCGCCCACGCCCACGGCACCCTGGGTGAGCGTCCACAGTCGTACCCCCGGGGTTGAGGACTCGGCGAGTCCGCGGACGGCGGCGAGGGTGGTCACCACCGGATCGACGTCCGGGACAATCCCGAGCAGGGACAGGATGCCGTCCGGCTTCCGAGGGCCGTCGGAGTCGTCCGTCCCCGCAGCGGCGGGACGCAACGCCTCGACACAGGCGGCAGGGTCGGCGGGGTTCGTCACCTCGGCGAGGTAGGGAGCGATTCCGTGCCTGCGCAGACCGAGGAGGAGTGCGTTCACCGTGGCGCGCGACGTCGCGTCCAGGTCGGTGGGGAGCAGGACCGCCCAGTTCCCGGTGCGGGAGGGCCCGTCCGCGGACGAGGTCTCGTCCTGCCGGGTCAGCGGCCGCCAGGACACCTCGTACCGCAGCGCGTCGAGCGCTGCCCGATCCTGCCGCTGCCGATACCACTTCGAGAGCGCCGGCACCACCGGCACCAGCGCGTCCGCCGAGAGGTCCAGGTCCGCGGCCAGCACCGACAGATCCTCGCGCTCCACGGCAGCCCAGAAGGCGGCATCGACCACCGCGGAGGTGTGCGTCGGGCCGGAAGGGACGCCCGGTGACGGCTCGTCCGGAGCCAGCCAGTAGCGGCGGTGCTGGAACGGATACGTGGGAAGCTCGACCGGCGGTCCCCCGTCACCACCGCGCAGCACCGCCGTCCAGTCGATCTCCGCTCCGTCGACGTGGAGCAGTGCCAGCGCGCGGAGCGCGGACGTGTGTTCCGGGGTGTCCTTGCGGAGGAGCGGGGTG
>NZ_JBHYQH010000106.1:0-2425 GCF_042746715.1 Streptomyces sp. NPDC058741
GCCGGACCTCTTCAACCGCCTCAGCAGAGACAGTCACGTCGCTCATCAGGTGCTACTTCCATGATCGGGAGTTACACCGAAGACCGTACAGACCCTGCCTGGTGTTGCGTAGGTAGGGGTTAACGGCAGTGGATATGTGGCGGTAAGACACGGGCGCCGACCGAGGACTGGCATAAGCGGGGGGTGCCTCTATGTCCTTCGTCAAGCCCGATGTGGTCATGCGACGGCTGCTTCAGGGCCGCGTGGTTCGTAGAAGGTGCCGTCGCGGAGCATGGCGAACAGGACGCTGATGCGGTGGCGGGCGAGGCGGAGGAGGGCCTGGGTGTGGGTCTTGCCCCGGGCCCGGCATTTGTCGTAGTAGGCGCGGGAGGCGGGGTCGTGCAGGGCTGCGAACGCGGACAGGAACATCGCGCGTTTGAGCTGCCGGTTTCCGCCTCGCGGTGCGTGTTCGCCGTGGATCGAGGTCCCCGAGGACTTCGTTGTCGGGGCGAGGCCGGCGTAGGAGGCCAGGTGGGCGGCGGTGGGGAAGTTGGTGCCGTCGCCGACGGTCACCAGCAGAACTGCGGCGGTCCTGACCGCGACCCCCGGCATCGAGGTCAGGACCTTGGAAAGAGGGTGATCCTCCAGCAGGGATCTGATCTGGGCTTCCAGGGCCCGGCGCTGTTCGTGGACGGCGGCGAGCGAGCGGGCCAGGGACGGGATGACAGTGTCGAGGGTGCCGGTTCCGGGGACGACGACGGTCTGTTCGTCGAGTGCGTCGAAGACGTCGTCGATCAGCCGGACGGCCATGCGTGGGGCCTTGGGTCTGATCACCTCGACGAGTCTGCGGCGGCCGGCTTTCCGCAGCGCGGCCGGGGAGCCGTAGCGTTCCAGCAGCCAGGTCACGGCGGGGTGGTCCAGCCGCGGTCCGAGGACGCGCTCCAGCGAGGGGTGGAACTGGGTGAGCAGGCCGCGTATCCGGTTGGAGGTGCGGGTGGCCTCGGCCGCGAGGTCCTGGTCGAAGCCCACCAGCACGGTCAGCTCGGCGGTGATCTCGTCGGTCAGCTCCAGCGAACGCAGCGTGTGCGGCATGGTGCGGGCCGCGTCAGCGATCACCGCGGCGTCCTTCGCGTCGGTCTTCGCCTCACCCGGATACAGGTCGGCGATCCGCCGCATCGCCAGGTTGGGCAGGTAGGCGACCTTGCAGCCCGCGTCCCGGGCCACGGTCAGCGGTAGGGCGCCGATGGAGGCGGGCTGGTCCACGATCACCAGCACGGTTCCGAACTTCGCGGTCAGCTTGTCGAAGACGGCCCGCAGCTTCGGCTCGCTGTTGGGCAACTGCTTGTCGAAGACCTTCTTCCCAGCCAGGGTGAGCCCATGGCCGTGATGAGCGGTCTTGCCGACGTCCAGGCCGAGGAACACGCCCACATCTTCGGTGTCGAACATCGCGCCCCTCCAGGAGAATTGAACGTGCCGGCCTCGGCAGTGGTGTCGTACGCGCGCATCCACGTTATGCAGACCTGCCGCCCACGAGCTGTCCGGCATTGCGCCGGACCGGGCGGTGGCCGGACCTCTCATCAGCGTCTCCGACGGCACCTCCCGGGCCCGGTGACACCACCCCCCAGGTCATCCGTTCGACAGGGGGCAACAGCCATGCCGGGCCCGGAGGCCAGCGGTCCCGTTGCGGAACCGCGAAGAAGATAACGGGGCACCACGTAACGCCGGGCGGTCCTCGTGTCCCGGCCGCAGAGGAGTCGCAACAGCGTCGTCACTGGTTGGGGGATCACATTGACGCGGAACCGGGTACGTCTCAGCGGCGGCTCAAGCTGGCAGACAGACTTCCGTCGCAGGACCACAGGGCGACCCGTGCGAACCCCCATGGAGATCGCCCAACTCCACCGGAGCCTGAGTCACACCCTCCTCAACCTCCAGCGCGCCGTGGAGAGATGGGCGGTGGCCGATGCTACCGACCTGTACGCCCTGGCGTGGGCCCAGGTAGCACAGGCCCCGCCCAGCGAGACCAGGAAGCAGCGGGAAGAACTCCAAGCGTTCAAGAAGGTGCTCAACTCCGCGTCCTGGCTGGAGGAAGGGCACCGTCGGTCAGCGGCCGGAATCCGGCAGAATGACCCGCGTCGGCAGACCTCCGCAGTGCCGTCGAGCCCCCGACCGGCCGAGAAGCCCGCACGCCGCCGTGCACCGCGCCGCGTCGTCAAGCCCGCCGAGGTCACCGGGGCGAACCACTCCTCTTCGCATGCGGCGAGTTCCAGCTCGGGGAATCCGGCTCACACCACCGAGCCGCCCCAGTTGGAGACCGGTCGGCTGTCGGAGATCGCGACTGAACTCCGGCCGCTGCTAGACGAGTGAGTCCTATGTGATCAGTGGTCGTACGCAATCAGGGATCGGGTGACCGGGGCTTCGGTCTTGCGGTTGTGCCAGATCGCCGTGG
>NZ_JBHYQH010000107.1:0-2358 GCF_042746715.1 Streptomyces sp. NPDC058741
CAACCGCTGCTGCGGATCCATCGCCAACGCCTCACGCGGCGACACCCCGAAGAACTCCGCATCGAAACCACCCACACCGGACAGGAAACCGCCCCGTGCCGTGTGGCATGCGTACGGGTTGCCGGGGTCAGGCGCGAAGAGCAGGTCGAGGTCCCAGCCGCGGTCGGTGGGGAAGTCACCGATGCCGTCACGGCCGTCCGCGAGAAGGCCCCACAGATCCTCCGGGGACTCCACGCCGCCCGGGAAGCGGCAGGCCATGCCCACGATCGCCACCGGCTCGTCCAGAGCCGCCGCTGTGCCGCTCTCCGCAGCGACGGCGGTGACCGTGCCGTCCCCGAACAGCTCGCCGTACAGGAACGCGGCCAGGGCCCGGGGGGTCGGGTGGTCGAAGACGGCCGTCGTGGGGAGAGGCACAGCCGACACGGCGGCCAGTACGTTGCGCAGCTCCACCGCGATCAGCGAGTCCACGCCCAGATCACGGAACGCCCTGTCCGCACCCACCTGTTCCGGACCGGCATGTCCGAGTGCGGCGGCCGCGCGGGTGCGGACCTCGGCCAGGAGTGCGCGCCGACGGGAATCGGGGTCGAGGTCCCGGAGGCGGGCACGCAGGCCGGTGGTGACGGTCCCGGTACTCGCCTCGGGCCCGGTCGGCGCCCGGAACACCTCGGCCAGCAGGGGGCTGCGACGGACGGCGGTGAAGGCGGGACCGAAGCGGTCCCAGTGGATGTCCGCCACGAGGGTGGCGGCCGGTGCGTCCCCGGCACAGGCCGCGAGGGCGTCCAGGGCCTGGCCGGGATCCAGGAGACCCACGCCACCACGCAGTTGACGCTCTTCCGCGTCCGCGTCCGCGGCCATGCCGCCGCCCGCCCACGGGCCCCACGCGATCGACGTGGCCGGCAGGCCCGCGCTTCTGCGGCACTCGGCGAGGGCGTCCAACAGGGCGTTGGCGGCGGCGTAGTTGCCCTGCCCGGCCGAACCGACGGTGCCGGCGAAGGAGGAGAAGAGGACGAAGGCCGAGAGGTCGCGGTTCCGGGTCAGCTCGTCCAGATGGCGGGCGCCCGTCACCTTGGCGGCGAAGACACTGCTGAACGCAGCGGGCGTGAGACCGTCGAGGACTCCGTCCTCCAGGACGCCGGCCGTGTGGACGACCGCGTCCACGGGGTGCGCTTCGAGCAGCGCGGCCAGGGCCGGGCGGTCCGCCAGGTCGAGGGCCGCGAAGGTCGTCTCGGCGCCGAGGTCGCGCAGTTCCGCCCGGAGCTCCTCGGCTCCCGGCGCCCCGTCGCCGCTGCGGCTGACCAGGACGAGGTGTGCGGCGCCGTTCCGGGCCGCCCACCTGGCGACCCGGGCCCCGAGCGCGCCGGTGCCCCCCGTCACCAGGACCGTACCGGTGGGCTGCCAGGCCGCCTCCTCACGGATCGGCGCCGCGAGGAGACGGCGGCCCAGGGGTCCGCCGGGGCGGACCGCGGCCTGGTCCTCGCGGTCCCCGTCGGCGAGCAGGGCCACGAGGCGGGTGGCCGAGCGGCGGTCCAGTGTGAGCGGGAGGTCGATGAGCCCGCCCCAGCGATCGGGGTGCTCCAGCGCGGCGACGCGGCCGAGACCCCACACGGCGGCCTGGCCGGGATCCGGGGCGGGATCGTCGGCCGTGGCGGTGACGGCTCCGCGGGTGAGGGTCCAGAGCGGAGCCCCGACACCGGCGTCACCGAGTGCCTGGGTCAGCACGGCTGTGGCGAGGACTCCGAGGGGCACGCCCTCGCTCTCCCCGTGTTCGAGGGCGAGCGTGGAGACGACCCCGCTCACCGGGCCGTCCTCGACAGCGGCGGCGATGCGGCGGGCGAGCTCGGCCCGCGTGTCGAGACGGTGGTGTTCGACGACGGCCAGGTCGGCGCCCGCTTCGGCCAGTGCCTCGGTGAGGGCACCGTCCCAGCCGTCGTCGCCCTCCAGGGAGACGGGCCGCACGAGCAGCCAGCGTCCGGCCAGGCGCTCGCCCTCGGGCAGGCCGGCCACGCTGCGCCAGACGACACGGTGGTGCGGGCCGGTCCCGGCGACGGCCGAGCCGTCCTCGGTGTAGGAACGCTCCAGCCAGTACCGGTCACGGCGGAAGGCGTAGGTGGGCAGCTCGACCGTGCGGGCACCCGGCAGGAGGACGGTCCAGTCGACGGCACCACCCTGCAGGTGGAAGCGGGAGAGCGCGGACACGAGGGTGGGGGTCTCGGGGCTCTTGCCGCGGAGTACCGGTACGTACAGGGCGTCGCTGTCCGGAGCGCAGTTCTGGGTGAGGGCGGTGAGGGTGCCGTCGGGGCCGATCTCCAGGAACCGGGTCACCCCCTGCGCGGTGAGGGTGTCGACGCCGTCGGCGAA
>NZ_JBHYQH010000108.1:0-2345 GCF_042746715.1 Streptomyces sp. NPDC058741
GCGCTGCGCGCGGGGGTTGCGCTCCCGCTTCGCGTGAGCGGAGCTGCTCGCTGCGCGAGCAGCTCACCGGCCCGGCGTGGCCGGGCTGGTGACGCTCCGTCCGCTGCGCTCCCGGAGCTGGGGGCCTCCGGCCTCGAAGGGGTGGCCTCCGCTGCGCTCCAGCCACCCCAGGCCGCTACGCGACCAACAGGCCGGCCCCGCTGCGCGGTGCGGCCAACGGGCCTTTGGCCCGAGCGGCAACAAGGCTGCTTGTTGGGGGTGTGACCGGCCGTCAGGAGTGAGCCAGTCATACCCCCAGTGGCGTGTGAAGCTCAGTCACGGATGAAATGGCAATGATTAAAGGTCAAGGGAGGTCGTCATTAATCATGCAAATTTCTACTTCCTTAGGAAATCAAGGAGCTGAATGAATAGCGCGAGGAGCGCTACGATAAAAGCAGCAGTCTCCATAATACCCCCTCCTTCCTGGCCACTTGGGCCACTCAAGTCTAGTCCCTGCAACCAACAAAACGCCTCTTGGAGGCTGACACAAAAGTTCCCCCTTGATACATCAAGTATAGCAGACTGGTGCCAATTTGTCGAATTCTGACGTGCGAACTGGCCTTCTCGCTGTCGACGCTGTGCTTCACTATCAGTGTCAGCTAAACTCTGGAACAGAGGGCTGCCTGGAGCTCCGAGATATGCTCCATCGCACCCGACCTGCCCCCAGAGTCGGATTGATGAAACGCACAGGTCAGCAGCGGTTCGCCAGAGAGAGACTGCATCATGAAGGCGCTACGTCCCCACCAACGGGAAGCAGTGGACGCGGTGCTTCGGGCGCTCGAAATTCCCTCACAGTTCCGCCTGCCCGAGCGCGGACTGCGGACTCAGGTGATCATGGCGACAGGGAGCGGCAAGACCTTCGTGGCTGCCCGGAGCGCTGAAGAGCTGCACGCGGGCCGTGTCCTGGTCCTCGTGCCCTCCCTGGACCTGCTGGCTCAGACCGAGACCGCCTGGCGGGAGGCCGGCCGTACGGGCCCGATGGTTGGTGTGTCGTCCCTGCGGGGCGAGGAGGTGCCCTTCCCGAACACTACGGACGTGGACGAGCTGGTCTCCTGGGTGCGGCCGTTCGACAAGGTCACGGTGTTCGCCACGTACGCCTCACTCGGGCTCGGAACGCTCGAACGCGCGCACCGGGCCGGCCTTCCGGGCTGGGACCTGATCGTCGTCGACGAGGCGCACCGGACCTCGGGGCGGATCGGCAAGCCATGGGCGGTCGTCCACGACAACACCCTCATCCCCGCCCTGCGCCGCCTGTACATGACCGCCACGCCCCGCCTGTGGCAGCTCGACGAAGACCAGGAGCGGCAGGGTGCGCCAGGTGAGCTGGTCGCGAGCATGGAAGACTCCCCCGACTCGCCCTTCGGCAGGCGCTGCTACACCCTGACGCTCTCGGAGGCGATCGACCGGGGAATCTGCGCGCCCTACCAGGTGGTGTGCGTGGACATCACCGACACCCGGCTCCAGGCCGTCCAGGTCCTGGGCGTGGAGGGCCGTTCGGACGAGGTCCGCGGGGCGAGGCTCGCAGCGCTCCAGACCGCGGTGTTCAAGGCGTCCTCGGAGGAGAACTTCCGGCGCACGCTCGTCTTCCACCACATCGTGAAGGAGGCCGAGGCGTTCGCGGCCGGCCTTCCCGACGTCGCCGAGCGGCTGCACGCTACGGACCCCGGGCTGTACCCGAAGACGATCTGGGCGGACTGGCTGTGCGGGGAGCACAAGCCGGGCCACCGGCGGCGGGTCCTCGCCGAGTTCGCCGACGGGATCGCCACCGACGGCACGGTCGTGGAGAAGGCCTTCCTGGGCTCGGTGAAGGTGCTGGGCGAGGGCGTCGACACCAAGAACTGCGACTCCGTCTACTTCGCCGACGTGCGCGGCTCCATGCCCGACCTCGTCCAAGCCGTCGGCCGCGCGCTACGGATGCAGCCCGGTGACGGGAAGGTCGCCTCACTCGTGGTGCCCGTCCTGCTCGGGCCGGGCGAGACCGCGGACAACATGCTCACCTCCCGAGCCTACGGCGGACTCGCCAAGCTCCTCGAGGCGCTGCGCGCGCACGACGCCCGCGTGGTCGAGCAGCTCGCCGAACAGCAGGCACCAAGCCGTGTCCGAGGTGTTCAAAGCCGCAGCGAGGGCCAGGCGGGAACGGATGAAGGGAGCAGCGCAGGTGGAGTGTCGGTGCCCGCGCAGTCGCTGCTGAAGTTCTCCACACCACGCGACCCGGCCGCGCCCGGCAGCTGGAGAAGCTCGGCATGGTCTGGTCACACTACGACGTCGCATGGGAAGAAGGTCTCGCGGCGGCGCGTGGGTGGGCC
>NZ_JBHYQH010000109.1:0-1874 GCF_042746715.1 Streptomyces sp. NPDC058741
CGACATCTCGAAGCGTGGAGAACGGCCGCCTCCGCTGTCCCGGAAATAACCGCAGGTCAGCAGGTCGGGTGACCTGCGACGTTAAACGTCAAGCTTAGTAGCTGTTGTCTTTTCGATCTTGAGCGGTGGCGGTCGAACGCGGGTTCCCGGTCGGGTGATCTGGCCGTGGCCGGGGCATGAGGACGGGGCCTCCTGAACAACTCGTGGGTGTCGAATCCATAGAGCAACAGGAGGCCCCGGTGCCGCAGTCTTCCGTGTCGATGGGCGGGCAGTCCAACTCTGCCGCTCCAACGTGTGATTGCCTCGCGCACGTGTACGGCAACGCGGCTGACCGACCCGAGCGGCAGCGCCGGTACCCGTCGGACATGACGGACGTGGAGTGGGCTGAGGTCCGGCCGCTGCTGCCGGTGCCGGGCTGGATGCGCGGGCGGGGCGGCCGGCCGGAGGGGTACTGCCACCGCGCGGTGCTCGATGCGATCCGGTATCTCGTGGACAACGGGATCAAGTGGCGGGCGATGCCCGCCGACTTCCCGCCATGGGACCGCATCTACGCATTCTTCCGCCGCTGGCGCGACAACGCCCTGGTCAAGGAGTTCCACGACCGGTTGCGCGCGAGGGTCCGCGAGGAGCTGGGGCGGGACGCGCAGCCGTCGGCCGGTGTGATCGACTCGCAGTCCGTCAAGGCGGACGCCGTCGTCGGCGCGGACAGCCGCGGCTTCGACGGCGGCAAGCTGATCAACGGCCGCAAGCGGCACGTCGTGGTCGACACCCTCGGCCTGCTGCTGGGCGTGATGGTCACCGCCGCGGATGTCGGCGACCGCACCGCTGCCCAGGCCCTGCTTGAGCAGGTGGCCCAGGCACACCATCGCCTGGCCCTCGTCTGGGCCGACGGCGGCTACACCGGCAGCCTCGTCGAGTACTGCCTGGCCACGTTCACCCTGGTCCTGGCGATCGTCAAACGCAGCGACGACCAGAAGGGGTTCGTCGTGCTGCCCAAGCGGTGGATCGTCGAGCGCCTCTTCGCCCACCTGATGCGAAGCCGCCGCCTGGTGCGCGACTTCGAGCGCCGCACCACCAGCGCCGAGGCGATGGTCTACTGGTCGATGACCATGGTCATGACCCGCCGCCTGGCCCGCTCACGCCGCGGGCGAGCGTGAACCGGCCCGGCGCCGACTCAGCCAGCCAGCCGCGCGCGACCAGGCGTTTCGCCTTCGACCTCAACGCCTCCACCCGCGCCGGCACCACGTCCATGCCGAACAAAGCGGCCATCTCCTGGCAGGTCATCGGCCCTTGACGGAGCCGGGCGCGGTCCGCGAGCGCGGTGAGGATGCGCTGGTAGTCCACCGACAACGCCGACCACGCAAGCCCTTCACGCCACACAGGCACCTGCGACTTCGCCTTTGCCGCTTCCGGCGTTGACGATGCCTCCTCGGCCTGCCCGTCGGCGGTCGGTGCTGTCCGGTCGGCCTGGTCGTGGCCATGCTCCGTCTCCTCTGCCGGGGCAAGCACCTCGCCCACCCGCGAGCGAGCGATGGCCCATTCCTTCCAGTCCCGCTCGGCCACGGCCAATTCAGCCTGGATGCGGTCGGCCTCCTCCCGCAGCTCTTCCACGCGACGGCGAGCGACGACCTCGCGCTGTTCCAGCAGCCCCACGACCGACGGCATCCATGACCTCCACAGCAGCGGCGACACGACAGAGCACCACTCCCACAGGATCACCGGCCCTATGCCCGACCAGCGGAAACGCCGTCGTCAAGCCCGGAAAGACAACAGCTTCTTAGACGTTGTCTCATTTGGCGAGTCTGCGGTAGCAGATGAGGCTGCAGGCGATGGCGGTGAAGGCGAGGAAGTGTTCGGCCTTGCGTTCGTAGCGG
>NZ_JBHYQH010000110.1:0-1597 GCF_042746715.1 Streptomyces sp. NPDC058741
GCGAGGAGGGGCGCGAGGAGGGAGGCGAGGAGGGGTACGAGGAGGGGCGCGAGGAGGGGCACGAGGAGGGACGCGAGGAGGGAGGCGAGGAGGGGCGCGAGGAGGGGCACGAGGAGGGACGCGAGGAGGGAGGCGAGGAGGGGCGCGAGGAGGGACGCGAGGAGGGACGCGAGGAGGGAGGCGAGGAGGGGCGCGAGGAGGGAGGCGAGGAGGGGCGCGAGGAGGGAGGCGAGGAGGGACGCGAGGAAGGGCGCGAGGAAGGGCACGAGCACTGAGGGGCCCATGAGGCGGGACGCCGCGCGAGAGCGCTCTCACGGCGCCGGGCGTCCGGGGCTATCCTGATCCGCAACCGCAGGTGAGGAGCCCCGAAGTGACCGACACAGCGCCGCGTCCCACCCTGGAGGCCGTGGCCGCCCGGGCCGGTGTCTCGCGGGCCACCGTCTCCCGCGTCGTCAACGGCGGCGACGGGGTGCGGGACATCCTCGTCGAGCGGGTCCGCAAGGCCGTGGACGAGCTCGGATACGTGCCCAACCAGGCCGCCCGCTCGCTGGTGACCCGGCGGCACGACGCGATCGCGGTGGTCGTCGCCGAACCCGAGACGCGCGTGTTCGCCGATCCGTTCTTCGCGCTCCAGCTGCGCGGCATCAGCAAGGAACTCACGGCCCACGACAACCAGCTCGTCCTGCTCCTGACGGAGGGCCGCGACGACCACGCCCGGGTCGGCCGCTACCTCGCCGGCGGGCACGTGGACGGGGCCCTCGTCTTCTCCCTGCACCTCGACGACCCCCTGCCGGAGCTGATCCAGCGGGCCGGCATCCCCACCGTCTTCGGCGGGCGGCCCGGCTGGAGCGGCGACCGGCGCGGAGTGGTCTACGTCGACACCGACAACCGCGGCGGCGCCCGCGAGGCCGTCCGTCACCTGGCCGGCCTCGGCCGCACCCGCATCGCGCACATCACCGGCGTCCTGGACCAGACCTCCGCGGTCGACCGGCTCGACGGCTACCGGGACGTCATGGTCGACGCCGACCCGCGGCTCCTCGTCGAGGCCGACTTCACCCCGGCCGGGGGCGAGCGGGCGATGCGCGAACTCCTCGACCGCTGCCCCGACGTGGACGCGGTGTTCGCCGCGAACGACCTCATGGCCTCGGGCGCCCTGCGCGTCCTGCGGGAGGCCGGCCGCCGGGTCCCCGACGACGTGGCCGTCATCGGCTTCGACGACCTGCAGCCGGTCGCCGAGCAGACCGACCCGCCCCTGACCACCGTCCGCCAGGACATCGAGGAGATGGGCCGCCTGATGGCCCGCCTCCTCCTGCGCGACCTCGACCGCGCCGCCCCGAGCGAGGGCGTCGCCGGTACGCCCTCGAGCGTGGTCCTCCCGACGACGCTGGTGCGGCGGGCGTCGGCCTAGGAGCTGCCTGCCGTCGGAGTCCGTCGCCGTAGGGCCAGGACGTCCAGGGCGGTCTCACCGTCAGGCTGGTCTCACTGTCATGCCGGTGTCACCGCCGGGCTGGTCTCACCGCCGGGCCGGTGTCACACGCCACGGCACTGCCGGACCGGCGGCACCGCCTGGGTGGCGGCGCTCCGCGGCCGCCCGGTG
>NZ_JBHYQH010000111.1:0-1583 GCF_042746715.1 Streptomyces sp. NPDC058741
AGCTTGACGTTTAACGTCGCAGGTCACCCGACCTGCTGACCTGCGGTTATTTCCGGGACAGCGGAGGCGGCCGTTCTCCACGCTTCGAGATGTCGAGTCACGAAGTACAAGAGAACGGCCGCTGTGTATGAGTCTGTCTGCCGATGCGCCCACAGGCCAGGCGTTGGACGTGTTGTCCCGCTTTCGGGTCGAGTTCTACGAATGCCTCTACGCCCGCGCCGATGCGCTCTTCGAGCTCACCGACGCGGTGCTGTGCGCGGACGGGCCGGTGAAGACGCTGGTCGAGTTGTCGCTGGCGGCCGAGCACCGGCGTGGGCACGGCGCCCTGTACGCCGCTTTGGATCGGGGCTGGCTGGAACCGACGCGGTTGCGCCGGACCCTGGCCGGCCTGCCGCTGCCAAGGGCGGCCGACGGGCGGATCGTGCTGGCCGTGGACGTGTCGCACTGGCTGCGACCCGATGCCCCGACCAGCGACGAGAGGCTGTTCTGCCACGTCTACGGACGCGGTGACCGCAAGACGGACCAGTTCGTGCCAGGCTGGCCGTACTCCTTCGTTGCCGCTCTGGAAGCGGGCCGCACCTCTTGGGTGGCGATGCTGGACGCCGTGCGCCTGGGCCCCGCGGACGACGCGACCGCTGTCACCGCCACCCAACTACGCGATGTTGTCGGGCGGTTGATGCAGGCCGGGCACTGGAATCCGGGCGATCCCGAGATCCTGATCGTGATGGACTCCGGCTACGACGTCACCTACCTCTCCCACGCCCTGGGGGATCTGCCGGTGGTGCTGGTCGGGCGTCTGCGCTCGGACCGCGTCATGCTCCGTGACCCGGGCCCCGCGTGTTCCGGGCCCAAGGGCGGCCGCCCGCGCCGACACGGCGGCGTACTCACCTTCAGCAAGCCCGAGAGCTGGCACCAGCCCGAGGTCACCACAACTACGGACACCACCCGCTACGGCAAGGCCGAGGCGATGGCCTGGGACCGGATGCACCCCCGACTCACCCATCGCGGCCCCTGGCTGAAGCACACCAAGGAGGAACTTCCCATCCTCCACGGCACGTTGATCCGGCTGAAGGTCGAGCACCTGCCTGGCGACCGCGACCCGAAACCGGTCTGGCTGTGGTGTTCGGCGACCGGCGCCACCGGCACGGATATCGACCGCTGGTGGCAGTCGTTCCTCCGCCGCTTCGACCTGGAGCACACGTTCCGGCTGATGAAGCAGACGCTCGGCTGGACCGCCCCGAAGGTCCGCCACGCGGACACCGCCGACCTGTGGACCTGGCTCGTCATCGCCGCCCACACCCAGCTCCGCCTCGCCCGACCCCTCGCCGAAGACCTCCGCCGCCCCTGGGAACGCCGCACCGAACCACGACGCCTCACCCCCGCCCGCGTCCGCCGCGGGTTTCGCAACCTCCGACCGACCGCGGCCCGCCCGGCAGCCGCACCGAAACCGTCCCGCCCCGGCCCCGGGCGGCCGCCCGGCTCGAAGAACAGACACCGCGCCAAGCGCCACGACGTCGGCAAGACCGTCAAACGCGCCGAGACCATCAAGGAACACGAAGCCCGCCGAGGATAAACGTCAAGCT
>NZ_JBHYQH010000112.1:0-1452 GCF_042746715.1 Streptomyces sp. NPDC058741
TAGTACTCCAGTGCGGTTTTGTGATCTATCCAGCACGTTTGCCGAAGGATCGGCGTCGGTAGTGGCTGTGTCGGGCTGTTGCCTGGTGGCGCCTGCGCCAGGTTGACCACTGCAGCAGCATGGCAGCGGTCATGGCCGGTGGGCCGAAGACGGCGGTGAGCAGGTGGCGGATCTCCGGGACGGTCAAGGAGATCTGTTCATTGCTGCGGGCTGGGCGGTGTGGATCGGTGGGCCGCTTCGGTGCCGCGTCGGCGGCGAGGGCGGTCAGGAAGGCCAGGGCGAGCATGGCGAGGGTGATGTGCCGGTGCCACGAGGTCCAGTGCCTGACCTGGTAGTGGTCGAGTCCGACCTGGCCCTTGGCGGCCTGGAAGCACTCCTCGACGCTCCAGCGGACGCCGGCGACACGGACCAGCTCCGCCAGGGCGACCGTGGTGGGTGACCAGCACAGGTAGAAGGCGAGTTCCCCGGTGGTGCGGTTGCGGCGGATCAGCAGGTGACGGTGTTCGCCGGTGCCGATGTGGATCCAGGCCCAGTCGTAGTGGCGCGGGCCCTTCGCGCCGTTGCCCGCGCTGTGCCGCTGCCAGGCGGTGGCGGGCAGGCGGCCGGCGACGGTGTCCGCGCGGACGAGGGTGCGGCCATGGTTGATCCGCACCCGCGTCGAGCAGGCGACGGCCATCACGTAGCCGGTGCCGCGTGCCTCCAGGGCGGCGCGGAGCCGGGGATCCTGGCCGTAGGCTTCGTCGCCGGTCACCCATGGTGCCTGCACCCCGGCGTCCAGCGCGGCGGCGATCATTTCCCAGGCCAGGCGGGGTTTGGTCCGGAACTGCACCGTCTCGGGTATCCCGGCCGCATGGCGGCGTTCGGGGTCATCGGACCAGGAGTGCTCGGGGAGATAGAGCCTTCGGTCGATCAGGGCCCGGCCCCGGCTGGTGGCCAGGGCGAGGAACACGCCGACCTGGGCGTTCTCGATGCGTCCCGCGGTGCCGGTGTACTGGCGCTGCACGCCCGCCGAGGAGCGTCCCTTCTTCACAAAGCCCGTCTCGTCCACGATCAGCACCGCGCCGTCGGCGCCGAGGTGGGCGACGGCGTAGGCGCGCAGGTCGTCGCGGACGGCATCGGCGTCCCAGCGGGCGTAACGCAGCAGTCGCTGCATCGGTCCGGGCCGGACATGACCGGCCTGTTCGGCCAGCTGCCAGCAGTTCTTCCGCTCCGCCTTCGACAGCAGCCCGAGCAGATAGGCGCGGGCACTCGCCCTCGGCTCGACCCGGCCGAACCGACCCGCGATCCGGGCCATGACCTGGTCGAACATCATCCGCCAGCGGGCAGGGTCTACGCTATGGCCTGCGGCCACCGCACGATCTTCGTTTGTCCACACACCAACCGATGATCACGCGGTGGCCGTACCCGTTCCCAGCCGGGCCCGCTGCAAGATCGCGAAGTCAGACTGGAGTA
>NZ_JBHYQH010000113.1:0-1343 GCF_042746715.1 Streptomyces sp. NPDC058741
CTAGAAGCCTGCTGAAAATCTTGTTGGAGGGCTGTCCGGCCGTGGGCCGGGTGGCCCTTCTTGCTTATGCGGTGGCCGGGGTGAGGTGCCAGCTGCCGTTGGCTCTGGTGAGTCCGAGGTTGATCAGTCGGCGGAGGTTGAGGGCGGCGGCGCGGTGGTGGAGCCAGAGGTTATTGGCGATGACGCCGCGGTAGGGCACTCGCCGGTTGCCCTTGGCGACCAGCCAGGCGATGGCGCGTTCGACCGGGGGCCGCCATCTGCGGTATTCGTCCTGCCAGGCGGGGTCGGTGGCAGCCTGGTGGCGGGCTGCGGTGAGCAGTTGGTGCTGGGGGTGGACATGGAGGGTGCGCCCGGTTTTGGAGGTGGTGCAGCGTCCGCGCAGGGGGCAGTCGGTGCACACGCGCTTGAACTGGGCGGTGCGAGCGCCGTCGGCTTTGACCTGTCCGAGGTTGGCGGTATGTCCGGCCGGGCAGGTCGCGGTGCCGGACACCGCATCGATGAGGAAGTCATCGATGGTGAACCCGCCGGGGACGGCCTGCCGCAGCGGTGGCGGCTTGATCACCAGGGTGTGGCCGTCTGCCTGCAGGCGTGCGCGCAGGTCGCCGGTGCCGTAGGCGGAATCGCCGAGCACGGTTAACTCCTGGCCCTCGTCCTCGTCGGCCAGCAGATCGCAGGCGACAGCGGCCTCGTGGTTGTCAGGCCCGTAGCCGCCGGTGAGGGCAACCGCGGTGAACAGCCCGGTCTCCGGCTCGAAGGACGCATGCCCTTTGAAGCCGTCCTGGTGGCGGGTTCGGTTCTTGTGGATGTGGCGTGCGTCCGCATCGACGGTGGACACGGTCCGGTCCGCCACCGTGCGCCGGGCGATGCGCCAGCGTCCGTCGCGCCCGTCGGAGTCCTCGGCCGGCTCCACGTCCTGGCCCGCGACCAGGGCCAGCAGGCCCACCGCGTTCGCCGCCTTCTCGCCCAGTTCCTGCTCGGGCAGGTGCCCGAGCAGGTTGACCGCGTCGGTGACCAGTGCGTCGACCAGCGTGGCGCGCGCTTGCTCGTCGTCCCAGGCAATCCTCGGCTTGCCCGGATCGGTGTAGTCGTGCGCGTGGCACCACCGCGCCGCGGTCTCCTCGCCCCCGGGGACCTCGCGGATCACCCGTCGGATCGCGGAGATGATCTGGGTGACGGTGTCCTGGGTGGCCACCGCGTCATCGAGGACGGTGGAGTCCAGCGCTCGCCGCTGCTTGCCTTTGAGTACCCCGGTCGCGGCCACGACCTCCTTGACCTTGGTGAAGATCCGCGTCGGATTGGCCGAGTGACGCAAACGGCGCCGGAAGTACGTCAGCAGCGAGGGA
>NZ_JBHYQH010000114.1:0-1220 GCF_042746715.1 Streptomyces sp. NPDC058741
CGGCATCCGGAGGTGCCGGTCGGTGACCTGGCCCGGATGCTGGCCGGTTCGCGGTCCGTGTTCGAACACCGCGCCGCGGTCACCCTCACCGGCACCGACCGCGACACCCTGATGGAACGACTGCGCGCACCGGACGACACGGACGGCGTGATCTTCGGCAACGGCCGGCCCCTGGGCGACCCGGTATGGATCTTCCCCGGACAGGGCGCCCAGTGGACCGGCATGGGCGTTCGACTCCTCGACGAAGGAGGCGCCTTCGCCAAACGGCTGACGGAGTGCGCGCAGGCACTCGAACCGTTCATCGACTGGGACCTGCACGCAGTACTCCGCGGCGAGCCCGGCCAGCCCGGACTGGACCGGGTCGACGTGGTCCAGCCCGCCCTGTGGGCCGTCATGGTCTCCCTCGCCGCACAATGGCACGCCATCGGCGCACGCCCCGCCGCCGTCATCGGACACTCCCAGGGCGAGATCGCCGCCGCCACCGTCACCGGCGCACTCACCCTCACCGACGGCGCCCGCATCGTGGCACTGCGCTCCCGACTCATCGCCGAACACGCCGGCGGCGGAGGCATGACCTCCCTCGCCCTCCCCCGCACCACCGCACAACAGACCGCCGAACAATTCGGCCTCGAAGTCGCCGCCGTCAACAGCCCCACCAACACCGTCCTCTCCGGCCCCGCCCACGCCCTCGACCAACTCGCCACCTGGTGCGACCAACACGACATCCGCTGCCGACGCATCCCCGTCGACTACGCCTCCCACTCCCCCTTCGTCGACATCCTGCAACAACAACTCCTCGACCTGCTCGCCCCCATCACACCCCGCGACAGCGACATACCCCTGTACTCCTCACTCACCACCGGACCCGTCCACGGCAGCGACCTCGACGCCCACTACTGGTTCCGCAACCTGCGCCACACCGTCGAATTCGAAGCCGCCACACGCGCAGCGGCAGAAACAGGCGCCCGCGCCTTCATCGAGATCAGCCCCCACCCCGTACTCACCCTCCCCCTCCAGCAAACCCTCCAAGAACTCGACGGCCCCGAACCCGTCGTCCTCGGCACACTCCACCGCGACCACGGCGACCCACACGACTTCACCCACTCCGCCGCCACCGCCCACACCCACGGCATCCCCCTCCGCCCCACCCCCACCCCCATCCACCCCGACCTCCCCACCTACCCCTTCCAAGGCACCCACCACTGGCTCACCCCCTCCAC
>NZ_JBHYQH010000115.1:0-1127 GCF_042746715.1 Streptomyces sp. NPDC058741
GGGTCTGTCCAGCCAACGGTGTAACTCGGGTGGTGTGAGTTAGCGGCGGCCGACGGAGAGTCGGCCGTCGAAGGCGATGTCGAAGGCCTGCAGGGCGGGCTTCCAGCGCATGGTCCAGCGTTTGCGTCCCTGGCCGGTGGGGTCGAGGCTCATGACGGCCATGTAGACGCATTTGAGGGCTGCGGCCTCGTTCGGGAAGTGCCCGCGGGCCCGGACGGCTTTTCGTATGCGGGCGTTGACCGACTCGATCGCGTTGGTGGTGCAGACGACGCGGCGGATCTCGGTGTCGAACTGGAGGAACGGCACGAACTCTGCCCAGGCGTTCTCCCAAAGCCGCACGATTGCCGGATACTTGGCGCCCCACTCTTCCTGGAACTCCAGGAACCGGTCTTCCGCCGCGCTCGCGGTCGGAGCCGTGTAGACCGGCTTGAGCGCGCGGGAGATCTTGTCCCAGTCCTGGCGGCCCGCGTAGCGGAACGACGCCCGGATCAGGTGGACGACACAGGTCTGGGTCACCGCCTGGGGCCAGACCGCCGAGATCGAGTCGGGCAAGCCCTTGAGCCCGTCGCAGACGACCATGCACACGTCCTCGACGCCACGGTTCTTGATCTCGGTCAGGACCTGGAGCCAGTACTTGGCTCCTTCGCCGCCGTCGCCGGCCCATAGGCCGAGGATGTCGCGTGTGCCGTCCACCGTGACCGCAAGTGCGACGTAGATGGGCCGGTTCGCCACCTGCCCGTCTCGCACCTTGACGTGCACGCAGTCGATGAAGATCACCGGATAGACCGGGTCCAGCGGCCGGTTCTGCCACTCGGCCATCCCGTCCATGACCTTGTCGGTGATGGTCGAGATGGTCTGCTTGGACACGCTTGCGCCATAGACCTCGGCCAGGTGGGCGGAGATGTCACCGTGCGTCAGACCGCGTGCGGACAGCGACAGGACCATCTCGTCGACGCCGGTCAGGCGCCTCTGCCGCTTCTTGACGATCTGCGGCTCGAAGCTGCCGTCTCGGTCACGCGGCACCGTGATCTCCACCGGGCCGATGTCGGTCAGCACGGTCTTGGACCGGGCCCCGTTACGGCTGTTGCCGCTGCCGGCACCGGCCGGGTCGTGCTTCTCGTAGCCGA
>NZ_JBHYQH010000116.1:0-1113 GCF_042746715.1 Streptomyces sp. NPDC058741
GCCGGGACCGGTGAAGATGACCGTTCCGGTGGGGGTGCCGTTGCCGGGGGCGACGGCTGTGACGGTGGCGCACACGGTGACACTCTGGCCGCACACCGACGGGCTCGGGTCCACCGTCACCGTCGTGCTGCTGGCCGCCTGGTCGACCGTCACGTCGAAGACCGCGTCCGAGCCGGCGACACACCGGTCGCCGTTGTAGACGGCCCTGTACGTTCCACCGGTCAGGCTGCTGGTGGTGACGCAGGCCGTGCCGTCGGGGGCTACGGGCACGATCTCGTTGAAGCCGCCGGGGCCGGTGAAGGTGAGGGTTCCGGTGGGGGTGCCACTGCCGGGGGCGACGGGCGTGACCGTGGCGCACACCGTCACGGGCTGGCCGCAGACCGAAGGGCTCGGGTCCACCGTGACCGACACCGAGCTCGCTGCGGGCTCGACCGTCACGTCGGCCGAGCCCGTCGACGCCAGGAAGCAGCCGTCACCGTTGTACACGGCGGTGACCGCGCCGGTGATGAGGCTGCTGCTGGTCACGCACGCGCTGCCGTTCGCGTCCAGCCCGACGGCCTGAGTGGTGCCGTCGGAGAGCAGGAACGTGACACTTCCGGTGGGGGTGCCACTGCCCGGGGCGACGGGCGTGACCGTGGCGCACACCGTCACGGGCTGGCCGCACACCGAAGGGCTCGGGTCCACCGTGACCGACACCGTGCTCGCCGCCGGAACGACCGTCACGTCGGCCGAGCCCGTCGACGGCAGTAAACATCCGTCGCCCGAGTAGGTGGCGGTGACGGTGCCCGTGGTGAGGCTGCTGGTCGTGGCGCAGGCGGTACCGTCGACGGCCACGTCCACGGTCTCGTCGAGTCCGGCGCCGGTGAAGGTGATCGTTCCGGTGGGGGTGCCGTTGCCGGGGGCGACGGCCGTGACCGTGGCGCACACCGTCACCGTCTCGCCGCACACCGACGTATTCGAGACCGCTGAGACCGACACCGCGCTCGCTGCGGGGTTGACCGCGACATCCGCCGAACTCGTCGAGGGGGTGAAGCATCCGTCGCCGTTGTAGGTGGCGGTCACCAGGCCGGTCTCCAGCATGGTCGTGGTGATGCAGGTGGTGCCGTCGGGTGC
>NZ_JBHYQH010000117.1:0-1106 GCF_042746715.1 Streptomyces sp. NPDC058741
CCTCACGCGTAGGGGCTGTCGGCGCCCGCCGCGGCGGGCCGGGGGGCACGGGCCGGGCAGCAGCCGACCGGGCAGAGCTGATGGCTCGCCCCGAGCGAGCCCAGGGCGCACGGCGTGACCTGCCGGCCGCGCTCCACCGCGGCCCGCTCCAGCACCAGGTCGCGGATCGCGGCGGCGAACCGCGGATCATCACCCACGGTCGCCGAGCGGCCCATCGCCAGCCCCAGCTCCCGCGCCCTGGCCCTGGCCTCCGTGTCGAGGTCGTACAGCACCTCCATGTGGTCGGAGACGAAACCGATCGGGGCGATCACCACCGCCGGAACCCCGGCGGCGTGCCGCTCTGCCAGGTGATCGCAGATGTCCGGCTCCAGCCACGGGATGTGCGGCGCGCCGGAACGGGACTGGTACACCAGCTGCCAGGGATGATCGACGCCGGTGCGCTCGCGCACCGCGCCGGCGATCAGCCGCGCCACGTCCAGGTGCTGGCGCACGTACGCGCCGCCGTCACCGTGGCCCTCGACCGGGCCGGAGGTGTCGGCAGAGGCCGTCGGGATCGAGTGCGTGGAGAAGGCGATGTGCGCGCCGTCGCGGACGTCCTCGGGCAGCTCGGCGAGAGACCGCAGCACCCCGTCGACCATGGGCTCCACGAAGCCCGGGTGGTTGAAGTAGTGCCGCAGCTTGTCCACCCTCGGCACCTCCAGGCCCTCGCCCTCCAGGGCCGCCAGCGCGTCGGCGAGGTTCTCCCGGTACTGGCGGCAGCCCGAGTACGAGGCGTAGGCGCTGGTGGCCAGGACCAGGATCCGGCGGCGGCCGTCGCGGACCATCTCGCGCAGCGTGTCCGTCAGATACGGCGCCCAGTTGCGGTTGCCCCAGTAGACCGGCAGGTCCAGGCCGTGCTCGGCGAAGTCCTTGCGCAGCGCCTGGAGCAGGGCGCGGTTCTGGTCGTTGATCGGACTGACCCCGCCGAACAGGAAGTAGTGCTGCCCGACCTCCTTCAGACGCTCCTTGGGGATGCCGCGCCCGCGCGTCACGTTCTCCAGGAACGGGACCACGTCGTCCGGGCCCTCCGGGCCGCCGAAGGAGAGCAGGAGCAGGGCGTCGTAGGG
>NZ_JBHYQH010000118.1:0-1093 GCF_042746715.1 Streptomyces sp. NPDC058741
CGAGCCGCTGCCGCTGCTGGTGGAGCGGGAGCGGGCCCTGTACGGGTCCTGGTACGAGTTCTTCCCCCGTTCCGAGGGCACTCCGGAGAAGCCGCACGGCACCTTTCGCACGGCGGCCCGGCGTCTGCCGGCGATCGCGGCGATGGGGTTCGACGTGGTGTACCTGCCGCCGATCCACCCGATCGGCACGACGTTCCGCAAGGGGAGGAACAACACCCTCTCCCCCGGCCCCGACGACGTCGGCGTGCCCTGGGCGATCGGCTCGCCCGAGGGCGGCCACGACGCCGTCCACCCCGCCCTGGGCACCCTCGACGACTTCGTCTGGTTCGTCGGCCAGGCCAAGGCGCACGGGCTGGAGATCGCGCTGGACTTCGCCCTGCAGTGCTCACCGGACCACCCCTGGGTGCACAAGCATCCGGAGTGGTTCCACCACCGCCCGGACGGCACCATCGCCTACGCGGAGAACCCTCCGAAGAAGTACCAGGACATCTACCCCGTCGCCTTCGACGCCGACATGGACGGCCTGGTCGCCGAGACCTGCCGGGTACTGCGGCACTGGATGGACTGCGGGGTCCGCATCTTCCGGGTGGACAACCCCCACACCAAACCGGTCGTCTTCTGGGAGCGGGTCATCGCGGAGATCAACCGCACCGACCCCGACGTCATCTTCCTGGCCGAGGCGTTCACCCGCCCGGCGATGATGCACACCCTGGCCCAGATCGGCTTCCAGCAGTCCTACACCTACTTCACCTGGCGCAACACCAAGGACGAGCTGACGGAGTACCTCACCGAACTGTCGGGGGAGGCCGCCTCCTACATGCGGCCCAACTTCTTCGCCAACACCCCCGACATCCTGCACGCCTACCTCCAGCACGGCGGCCGGCCCGCCTTCGAGGTCCGCGCCGTCCTCGCCGCCACCCTCTCCCCCGCCTGGGGCGTCTACTCCGGCTACGAACTCTGCGAGAACACCCCCCTGCGCGAAGGCAGCGAGGAGTACCTCGACTCGGAGAAGTACCAGCTCAGGCCCCGCGACTGGGAGGCGGCGGAGCGGGAGGGGCGCACCATCGCCCCGCTGCTGACCCGGCTGAACACC
>NZ_JBHYQH010000119.1:0-1032 GCF_042746715.1 Streptomyces sp. NPDC058741
CTCGTCCGCGGTCTTCGTCCAGACGAAGGGCTTCGGATCCTGGTTCCAGGTCTTGATCCAGTTGCGGATGTCCTTCTCCAGTGCCTGGACGTTCCTGTGGACCCCTCGCCGTATCTGCTTGTCGGTGAGCAGTCCGAACCACCGCTCGATCTGGTTCAGCCAGGAACTGCTGGTGGGGGTGAAGTGCACGTGGAAGCGCGGGTGTGCGGCCAGCCATCGCTGGATGGCGGGAGTTTTGTGTGTGGAGGCGTTGTCGCAGATCAGGTGCACGTCCAGGTCGGCGGGCACCTCCTTGTCGATCCGGACGAGGAACTTCCTGAACTCCACGGCACGATGCCGGCGGTGGATCTGCCCGATCACTTCTCCGGTGGCCGTGTTGAGCGCGGCGAACAGGGTGGTGACGCCGCCGCGCACGTAGTCGTGGGTGCGGCGCTCGGGCATGCCCGGCATCATCGGCAGCACGGGGGCGGACCGGTCCAGGGCCTGGATCTGCGTCTTCTCGTCCACGCACAGCACCAGCGCGTGCTCGGGCGGAGCGAGATACAGCCCGACCACGTCACGGACCTTCGCGATGAACTGGGGATCCTTCGAGAGCTTGAAGGTGTCCACCAGGTGCGGCTTGAGGCCGAAGGTCCGCCAGATCCGCGAGATGGCCGACTGCGACAGGCCCAGCTCCTTGGCCATCGATCGCGTCGACCAGTGCGTGGCGTCCTTCGGCGTGCTCTCCAGCGTCCTGACCACCACCTCTTCGACCTGGTCGTCGGTGATCTTGCGGGGCCCGCCCGGGCGCGGCTCGTCGGTCAGGCCCTCCAGCCGGTCCCGCACGAACCGGCCCCGCCACCGGCTCACCGTGTGCGCCTCGACGCCCAGCCGGGACGCAACTTCCTTGTTCGTGGCACCCGTTGCGCTTTCCACCACGATCCGGCATCGCAGGGCCAGGGCCTGCGACGAGGTCCTCCGCCTGGCCCAGCGGGCCAACGTCTCGCGCTCGTCGTCGGTCAGCACCAGCTCGGCCTTCGGCCGTCCCGTCCT